>CAZIMJ010000021.1:0-7286 GCA_964540205.1 uncultured Eubacteriales bacterium
CCGTTGACGCTCGAAATAGAGATATCAACACTGTTCAGTATAGATTCATTATTCAGTGCCAAATACGTATTTGGATCTATCAAATATCGATCTGTAGAGTCTAGGATGTGTGTGGACAAAATTGCATTAAAAGCCATAAAGCCAAGCTGAGAATGACAGGATTCTATGTCATCTAGAAGCCCTAAGGGCCGAAGCGATCGCATGTAAATAATAGTTGAAATTCCTTCTAAGTAGATCGCCGGTTCACCTTCTACTACAATTTCTGCTACCATTTTTCTGGTATAGAGAAGATGTTGTTACTCCATTTTTAACCACTTCGACTTCAAACTTATCATCTTAATACTTTTGTTTTATATCCTGAGCCTCTTTTTCAGATTCGTAAACTACACCATCCCACAAGAATTATTTTTTTCTTGACATTGTATTATCTATATATTTAAATATAGCATTATAATAAATAATGCGTATAAAAAAATCTCACTATATTATTACATTCTGCCAAAGAAGAAGTCTTTCAATAAATGAAATATAAGGACGAAAGTGAGCTCTTAAAAGCAGTCGCTCACCCTATGCGTTTGAAAATAATAGAGTTGCTTTTATTAGAACTCCCGGTAGAGGGATGTAGCGTTAATGCAATACAGAAAAAATTAACAATCCCCCAATCTACGATTTCTCAACACCTCCAGATATTAAAGAACAAAGGAATAATTGATGGAAGCAAAACGGGAACAAAAGTATGTTATAGAGTAATAGATAAGCGAGTTGCTAAAATATTACAAGTTCTTAAGCAATAATTTTATCATTGAGACATCTAAATTATGATATATAAAAAATCAATACAAAAAATATCCTCAATGAAAAAATTTAAATAATTATTCCTACATATGATTATAAATTCAATTCGGACAAAGATCGACACAAAACATGAATAAGAACGGAATTATCATTATTGGGATCGGTAACAATTTACTCTCAGACGACGGCGTAGGTCCTTACCTGGCGGAACAGATCGGCCAAAAGCTCGATTTCCCTCACAGCTCCGTAACCCATCTTTCTCTTGAGCTTCTGGACCTTGTTCTCGGCCGGCGGCTTATCTATATCATCGATTCTTTCCGAAATTCAGAAATCCCTATCGGGGAAGTCGTTCAGTTCACATTGGACGACCTGGAATACCGACAGAACCCTTCCTATTCACACGGGATTACAATTCCCATCATCTTTAACATCGGAAAAAAACTTTACAAAAGCATGCCGGAAAACACGTGCTTTTTTGGTATCAACGTTTCCGACAACCAAACCATATCCGAGTCTTTTTCCGATGAACTGAATCATAAACTCTCTGAAATCCGCAATTATTTATTTAAAAAAATCCAAAACGATGCAGGAGAAAAACATGAATGAGAAAGAGCGCGTAGGGATATTTCTATGCGAGTGCAGTAAAAATATTTCTGGCACGGTCGATGTCCATAAGATCAAAGACGAACTGGAGAAACTGCCGGATGCTGCAACTGTAGAAATAACCAACTTGTACTGTTCCCCAGATGGAAAAATCGAGATCGGCAACAGCATCAAAAAACACGATCTCACTAAGGTCATCATCGGAGCCTGTTCCGTAAAACAGCATGAAAAAACTTTTATGGAGGTTCTGGAAAAGGCTGGATTAAACCCATATTTCATGCAGTTGGTCAACATCCGGGAACATGTCGCCTGGGTGACGGACGACAAGGAGAAGGCAACCGCCAAAGCCCTGTCGCTCTTGATGGCAGCCTACAATCGCGTCCATTACCATGAAGCATTCGAAAAGAAAGAAATCGATGCCGTGGCGGATGTACTTGTTGTTGGCGGCGGATTGGCTGGCTGCGATGCCGCCCTCAATCTGGCCTCGAAGGAACGGAAAGTGTATCTGGTTGAGACCAATCCCAGCCTGGGAGGTCAGGCCACTAAATACGAAAACTCTTTCCCCTCACTGGAATGCTGTTCATGTATGATCCTGCCCAAACTGCAGGAAGTCATGGAGAATCCCAACATCGAGATCCTTAACTACAGCGACGTCGAGGACGTGGTCGGATTTTTCGGGAATTTCAGGGCTTCGGTCAACAAAAAAGCCAAATATGTCGTCCCTGACAAATGTATCGGCTGCAATGAATGTTTAGAGCCTTGTCCGGTCGAGGTCCCCAATGAACACGATGATTTCCTTGGCAACCGGAAAGCCATCCATTTTCAGGTCATCGGCGCAACACCTTATATTCCGGTTATCGACAAAGAGAACTGCCTGCGGTTTAAGGACCAGGACTGCACAAAATGCCGCGATGCCTGTATGTTCGATGCTATTAACTATGATGACCAGGATGAGAAAACCGAACTTTCGGTGGGGGCAATCGTTCTGGCCACAGGATTTGAAACCTTCGATCCCACCCTCATCCCCAACTTGAACTTCTCCCCCGGCACCGAGGTCTATACAGCGCTCCAATTTGAGCGCCTGATTTCCAATACCGGCCCCACCTCCGGCAAGCTGGTCAAACGTGACGGCGCACCGCCGAAATCTTTAGTTTTGGTCCACTGTGTAGGCAGCCGCGACAAGCGTTACAACAATTACTGCTCGAACGTCTGTTGCTCGGCACTGCTGAAAATGAGCACTCAGATCCTGGAAGAAAAAATGGCAGAAGGCATCCAGATCACACACGTTTACCGTGACATGACCATCGGCTCCACGGGCATGGAAGAGATGTATGAGAAGCTGAATGATGAAGGCGTACGTTTTATCGAAGTGCCTAACACTAACGATATCGCCATCGCCGCGACCAACGGCAAAGCCCAGGTCACACTCCCCGAGGAGACACTATCGGCTGATATGGTCGTTCTGGCCACCGCAATGGTCCCGAACAAGAAGGCGGAAAAATTCATCGAGATGCTGAGGCTGGACCAGGATAAGGATGGATTCATAAAGCCCAACCATAATAAAATCGACGCTCTCGCCACACCGATCGAGGGAGTGTTTGTCATCGGAAGCGCCAGTTATCCCAAAGACATCACCCATTCCATCATCGCCGGCTCTGCCGCCGCCGGAAATATCTCATCCAAACTTCAGCCTGGGGAGAAACTCCTAGTGGAGACACTGATCTCGACCATCGACGAGGAAAAATGTTCAGGCTGCAAGACCTGTATTTCTATTTGTCCGTATAAAGCGATCGGATATGACAGTGAAAAAGGCATCTCGGTTATCAACGAGATCCTTTGCCGAGGCTGCGGGACCTGCGTGGTTGCGTGTCCATCAAACGCAATAACCGCTCGACATTTTGAAGATAATACTATTTTAGCTGAATTAGGAGGATTGCTATGACAGAGACAGGATTTGAACCCAAGATCGTTGCATTTGTCTGCAACTGGTGCTCTTATGGCGGCGCTGACATTGCGGGAAGCATGAAGCTGAAGTACACGCCCAATGTAAAATTGATCCGAGTCATGTGTTCGGGACGCGTCGACCCGGAATTCATCATGGAAGCTTTCCGGGGAGGCGCCGACGGAGTCATGGTCCTGGGCTGCCATCCGGGAGATTGCCATTACATAGAGGGCAACTATAAAACTCTAAAAAGGTACAACATGCTTAAACCCCTGCTGGATCAATTCAACATCGAACAAGACCGTCTTTATCTCGACTGGGTTTCAGCGTCCGAAGGCGAAAAATTTGCACGCGTCATGGGAGAGATGAACGACCGGGTCACCCAACTGGGGCCATTGAACTGGGACAAAGTTATTGAAACCCGTCAAGGTGGGGAGGTATAAACAATGAGCGAAAAACCCAAAATCGGAATATACTGGTGTTCAAGCTGCGGGGGCTGTGAAGAAGCCATCGTGGATTTAAACGAAACCATTCTCGATGTGGTGGCCGCAGTGGATATCGTATTCTGGCCGGTCGCCATGGATTTCAAGTACGAAGACGTGGAAAACCTGGAAGACGGAGAACTTCTGGCCTCCTTTATCAACGGTGGCATACGCCTCTCCGAGCAGGAAGAGATAGTCAAACTGCTGCGGAAAAAATCCCAGCTTGTCTTCGCATTCGGAAGCTGCGCCGTCATGGGCGGCATTCCGGGTCTCGCAAACATGACAAACCGCGAAGGAGTTTTCACCCGGGTCTATAAAGAGATCGACACCAATGATAACCCGGAAAACATCGTGCCCCAGACTGAGACCTTGGTGGACGGCAAATACAACCTTAAGCTGCCTGAGTTCTTCAATTCCGTCTATCCCCTTGATCAGATCATCCCCGTAGATTACTACATCCCCGGCTGCGCCCCCTCTCCCGACACCATAAAGGACGCGTTCACTGCTATCCTGGAGGGCAAACTGCCGGAAAAGGGCAGCGTGCTGAGCCCGAATAAATCCATGTGCGACACCTGTCCTCGAAAAGAGACCAAACCGGATAAAGTGGAGATTGAAAAATTCACCCGGCCCCATCAATACGATAAACTTGACGATGGGAAGTGTTTTCTTGAGGCGGGCATCATCTGCCTTGGCCCGGCTACAAGAGGCGGCTGCGGCGAGCGCTGCATCAACGCCAACATGCCCTGCCGCGGCTGTTACGGCCCGCCTAACGACGTCAAGGACCAGGGACTGCGGATGCTGAGCGCGCTGGCTTCTATCATCAAGCCCGATAAAGAGGAAGAAATAGCGGAAGTACTCGCAACATTGCCTGACCTCATAGGTCCTCTCTATATGTACGGATTACCCAGCTCTATACTGTTCCACAAAAGAATAGAATAGACACAGGTAAAGAGCAATGACACTCGAGAATCTTAAAGAAAACATCATATTTTTGGAGGAAAATAATGCCAAATAAACATATCTCAATCAGACCGATTACCAGATTGGAAGGGCACGGCAACATAGAGATCTTTCTAAACGACGAGGGCAATGTCGAGCGGGCATTTTTACAAGTGCCGGAACTGCGCGGATTCGAAAAGTTTTCCGAAGGCAGGCCCTCTGAAGAGATGCCACGTATCACGCCAAAAATTTGCGGTGTATGCCCGACCGCGCATCACATGGCATCGCAAAAAACCCTTGATGATCTCTATAATGTTGACCCGCCTCTTCCGGCAAAAAAAATACGCGAGCTGATGTATTCGGCCTTTATGATCGAAGACCATGCTCTCCATTTTTACTTTCTTGGAGGACCCGATTTTGTCGTGGGCCCCGACGCCCCCAAATCCGCACGCAACATCCTGGGCGTTATTGACAAAGTCGGCCTGGAAGCAGCCAAAGTCGTCATAAAAAACCGCAAGCAGTGCCGCGAGATCATCACAGCACTGGGCGGAAGAGTGATCCATCCCGTCAACGGATTGCCCGGCGGCATATCCAAAGGCATCCAAGAAGAAGACTTGGAAAAATTCAAGACGTACGCCGACGAGGCGGTGGAATTTGCTCAGTTTACGGTTCAGTTATTCAAAGACATCGTGTTAAAGAACGAAGAATACGTCAAGATCATTACCTCCGATCCCTACACTCATAAGACGTACTACATGGGTATGGTGGATGATAACAACCATGTAAATTTTTATGACGGCAAACTCCGCGTTGTTGATCCTGCAGGAAAGGAATTCGTCAAATTCGACGGCCGCGATTATAAAAACCACATCAGCGAGCATGTGGAAAAATGGAGCTACATCAAATTCCCATTCCTTAAGAATGTAGGCTGGAAAGGATTTGTCGATGGCCAAGACAGCGGTGTCTACCGAGTCGCTCCTCTGTCCCGACTTAACGTTTCCGACGGCATGGCCACTCCCTTGGCCCAGAAAGAATACGATTTTATGTTCGATACGCTGGGAGGAAAGCCCGTGCATCACACGCTGGCTTTTCACTGGGCCCGGGTCATTGAGCTCCTCTATGCAACCGAACGCCTGCAGGAGCTGATCAATGATGACGATATCCTTAATCCTAACATTCGTACAATTCCCGATTCCATACCCAACGAGGGCGTCGGCGTCGTGGAAGCTCCGCGGGGAGTTTTAATTCACGACTATACTACAGATGAACAAGGCATAATGAAAAAAGCCAATTTGCTCGTTGCTACAGTGCACAACTCCGCACCTTTGGCAATGAGCGTCGAGAAGGCCGCAAAAGGCGTCATTAAAAACTTCAAGGTAAATGACGGGTTGCTCAACATGGTGGAAATGGCTTTCCGTGCTTACGATCCCTGTCTGGCCTGCGCTACTCATTCGCTGCCCGGAAACATGCCTTTAAGAGTCAAGATTTTTAAATCGGACCGTACGGTCCATGATGTGATCGAGAGGTTTTAGTCCGCCCTAATCTTCTACACTTGATAATTCGTCTTTTTCAAACGTCGTAACAGGGATTTTTTCCTCAATGTCTTTTCCGGGTGTGTATTCGAACAGCTCCTGAACCGCCATGCCTGTTTTCCTGAAAATACTTGCAACTGGAATATCGACGGGACACACGGCACTACACATCCCACAGCTCACACAGGAAAGGTTCATATGGGTCATCCGGCCCATCTGGAAAGCTATGGAGCCCGGAGGTATTTTTACTCCTCCTCTCTTGCCCAGCTCGATTTTATATTTTTCCGCCTTAAATTCGCTGCGGAGAGAATCAAATTCACACAAGCGGCAGTAACAAATCGGGCAAACCGACCGGCATCCATGACAGCCAATGCAGCTACTGAATATTTCCACCAGTCCGTCCAATCCCGACAATTTTTCCTGTAAATCAGCTAGCATCTCTTTTTCGTTTTCCTGCCGCAGCTTCCGGATAGTCTCCGTGCCTTTTGTCTCCAGTTCGGATTCCTCTATCTTTCCATCCATCTCTTTCAGCAGATCAGCCCCCTTTTCTGTATTCGCAAACAATTTGATTTCTTTCCCCGTATGCGGCTCACCCGCTATGGATACAACAATGTCGGCACCAAACGGAACAAAATGTTCACAGCAGGAGCACGCTTCACGGATTCCCTCAGCCAGTTTTCCATCTGCTACAGCCGACCAGTAATCCTTCAACAGCTTGTCCTCGTTTTCACGAACAGATGTTTTTAAAGGATAAACTCCCGGACAAACCGAACTGATGATTACGATGTTGTCCAAACTGCCCTGCTGGCGTTTTACAAGCTCCACGAACGCTCTCTGTTCACAGGGAAATACAAATCACGGTAAAGAAAGATGTCAAGGACAATCGGAAGTCCCTCATGGTGGGCCGAAACGCCTCAAAAGCCGCAGAGACGAAAAAAAACGCCGAAAATCACCCAGACCTCCCCTCCCACGTAAAGAGCGGATCATGAAAAG
>CAZIMJ010000022.1:0-11273 GCA_964540205.1 uncultured Eubacteriales bacterium
ATAAACCGCTCGAAAAATTCGCATATCCGGTTGAGACGGTCCATCCGCCGCTTGGGATCGCCTGACCGTGACAGTTCATGCCCTTCGCCAGGGTAGCGCACATATTCGACAGGCCGACCCAGAATTTTTAAGCTTTTATACAAATATTCTGATTGTATGATTCCTGTTCGGTGGTCCTCATCGGAATGGATGATGAGCAGAGGTGTCTTGATGTTCTCGACAAAGGTTTGAGGAGAATTGGCATCGAGAAATTTGCGTGCTCCCTCCTCCCAAGGATAACCGCCGTAATGATCGGGGACTAGACGCCACGCCCGCCCTTCGCCGAAAAACACAGAAAGCTCATAGACTCCCCTCTGGGCCACCGCAGCCTTGAACCGGTGATCCTGCGAGACGATCCAGGCAGTCATGTAGCCGGCATAGCTGCCTCCAGTGACGACTTGCTGATCCGGATCCACCCATTCTAATTTTGCCGCCTCATCACAGGCAGCCAGAATATCAGAGGCCGGCCCAGTTCCCCAATTGCGGTAATTGGATTTCTTGAACTCGAAGCCGTATCCCCCGCTGCCCCGTGGATTGCAGTACACGATCCCGTAACCCCGGCTTGTGAGGAGCTGGAACTCATGCCACATGGAAAATTCCCCCGGCCCCCACATCGCCGATGGCCCTCCATGGATCCCGAGCACAATCGGATACTTTTTCCCTGGTTGACGACCCGCCGGCTCCATCACCCAGGACTGCACTTTAAACCCATCAGGGCGAGTGATCCATCTCTCTTCGGGAAAAACGATCTTTTTCTCCTTGATCCATTCCGCGTTAAAGGATGTCAATTGTCTGGAATCCTTGCCATTCTTATTAGCAAGATAGAGCTCCAAAGGATTTTTCACCTCTGTAAGGGCATACACCAGCTTATCTCCTTCAAGATCAAAATCTCGGATTCCTCTTGGGCCACCGATCAATTTCTCAACAGACCCACCTTTATTTGAGATCCGAAAAAGCGGGAAGGTTCCTTGATCAGACGAAACAAAATAGATAAAATTTCCATCAGAAGACCATAGATATCCACTGATGCTCCTGTCGAAATCGAAGGTTAATGGTTGGGGTTCGCCGCCGTTCACTCCTACGGTCGCCAATTGACGAAGGCTGTGGCCAGGTTCTCTCCTGTCTTGAGTCATGAACAAGACCGTCTGGCCATCCGGAGAAAACTCCGCCGCCATCACCCTATAGTGCTCCCAATCGAGCAGAAGTTTCTGATCGCTCCCATCGGCATTCATGATCCAGAGGTTACTGTCCTGATTCCGGTCGGGATGTTTTTCATGTCTTACGGATGAATACACGATCCTGGTCCCGTCCGGTGACCAATCAGGTCCCTGGAAATTCTGGAAACCGCTGGTGAGTTGCACGGCTTTTGCTTCAGGTTTTGCATCCACCACAAATAGATGAGAATAGGAGATCTGTGTCTGCAACGAACGCTCGGCCTGAAGATTGAGGCGATTAAAAACGCGCGGGTTGTTTTGGCTGGCATTTTTGGCCAACCAGGCGCGAATCTCCTCTAGGGTTCCATCGGGTTTGGCAACAACAATCTCTTCGCTCTCATTTTTTGTCTCTATATCTTCGTGTTCGCCTTTTTCTATTTCTTTTGCTTTTTTCTGCTTCTCTATTTTTTTCCAGTTGGGTGTATCACTAAAATTTCTGCCGGGGCGCTCACTAGACCACATCGGTTCTCCCTCAATTGCCCAATCAGGAATCATCGAGGAGAACAAGATCTTTTGGCCATCCGGTGACCACTGAGGATTCGAGGCGCCGAATTCAGCGTCCGAAACGCGATAGGCTTCCCCTCCTCTGAGCGGTAAAATCCAGACCTGTGGCCTTTTATTGTGCTCTCTCACAAAAGCGATTTGCGATCCATCCGTAGACCACGCGGGCGAACCGTCATTCCGATCCCCATAAGTCAATTGAATCAACGACATAGGATCTTCCAAATCGATCATCCACAGATGCCGATAATATCTGTATTCACCCCCATCATCCTTGCCCATAGAGCTCAATACGAATATCACTTTACTTCCATCAGGAGATATGTCGATCTGGTTTATGACCTTGAGTTTTAACAGGTCTGTTGTCAGGATCGGTTCCGTCCCATCCTGTGAAAAAGCGCTCAAAACACAAAAAATCAATAACGCCAGAACAGCTGGATAGAATTTACCCTTCATAAGCATGGACATCTCCTTTTTGCAAAGTGGAACCATTATAAAAAATGTCGATAATTACTACAACTAATGCAATTTCAATTCATAAATAGTCAAGGTAGATTTACGAGGTTATGAAATTAATGTGAGCTCAATGATCGAGGAGATAAGCGATGAGAGTGACCGCCCCACCAGGAGGGATGTCGATGAACTCAAGCCCCACCTCAAACTCTTCGTCCCCGGGAAGGCTTTTTATCCATCTCACCTCCCCTACCATGGTTATCACATCGTAAGGTTTCCCCAGGGAGAGCTCAAGTGTCAGCAGCGATTCCACCGGAAGAAACGTATCGGTATAGATCATGGCACCGTTTCGGGAGATATTACGAGTCAGGCTGTGGGCGAACTTTCTATGGGGGGGTGATTCTTCTTCTGGAGATACACTGAAGGATATTTGATTTTCCTCTTCTATCCTTAAATCCCTTCGCCTATCTAAGGTCATTACTTTATATTCTCCATATCTAGATAGTTTTTGCAACTGGAATTTGGGACATGAAAAATCGCTCCAAAATCAAACGGTCCGTTCGGGGAACGGACCGTCTGAGAATCTATCCCTACATCGTTGTTATAATTAATCGATTCTATTGATAGAGTAGATCTTGATCTTGGGATTGAGCATCTGGCCCTCTGCAGGCTGTTGTTGGATTTTACGGACGACCTTCATTCCTTCGATGACCTTTCCGAATGCGGCAAATCCCTGCCCATCGGGATTTCGTTTACCGCCAAAATCCAGCTCCGGATGATCATTGATGCAGATAAAAATCTCAGAAGATGCAGAGCCGGGCTCGTTTCTTGCCATCGAGATCACGCCATCTTTGTGTTTGATTCCCGTTCTCACCGTGGTTTCATGCTCGATGGGAGGAAATCTCTGTTCGCTCTCTCCAAAATCCAATCCTCCCTGGATGACTTCGATCTTCACATCGTTGTTGGGTTGGTTATCCATGGTCACCACTCTATAAAAGGTTGCCCCATCGAACAGATCGTTATCGACATATTTGAGGAAATTTGCTGCGGTTATGGGTGCATCCTTCTCATAAATATCCACAGTGATATCGCCCAATTCTGTTTTGATTAATACCTTAGGAGTCTGATTTGCCATTCCCAAAAAAGCCATTGAAAAAATGGCAGCAATAACAAAAATCTTCCTTAAAAATCTCATGTTTACCTCAAACTTAAAAAATTTCCAGATAAAACAATAAATCTGATTCTAGGATATTTATTACTGCTTTGTTGCCTCCCATTCACCATTCACTCCCATATCCGGGACTTCTAGGATCCCGCTCATGAAATCGCCATCAATCTTCATCTTGAAGATCAAGGTCAAATTTTCTCCACCCGGGCCCATCGCGCAGGTCGAAAATTTAAAAACTCCATCCCCCAGCTCGACTTCACTGATGGGAGACTCAAGCATGGTTTCAAATTGGTCAGACATGTGACCCGTAAGATTCCCTTCTTTCAACTCAAGGACCAGCGTGAGTTCATTCGGATCGCCCATACCCTCTAGAGTGGCCGAGCCCGCCCAGGTTCCCACTAGATCTGCAGGTTTCTGTGCCATCATGCTGACAGATAATAGGAATCCCAGGGCCAAAATAAATGCTAATCTTGTCTTCATTTTCCTGATGTCTTCCCTTCTTAATTCGACGATTATCCCAGACTCTGACCATATCCAAGAATCTATTCACAGAGGTGGTCTTCCATCTTGTCTTTTGAAAAACGATGCTCTTATGAAACTGTCATGATCTGGGTGATTCCAAACATTCACGATATTATACGAAAAATCATCAGTGAAGTTCAAAATAGGAAATCTTCAAAATTACGAGGGCATAAAAGGGGGACAGGCTGCTTTTTTAGTTACCCCTGTAAAAAGCAGCCTGTCCTCTTTTTGTTGACAGCGGTGGGAGCATTTTATAGGCTAAGTGAATCACGAAAGAGATGGAGGATGAGGCATGAAGTGTCACACAAAAATGGCTTTAGTAATAATTACCCTTTTTGTAACAGTATCGATAAGTTTTGGGTTTGTTATGGTTAAAGACAAAGATCCCATCAAACTCGCCGTCGTCCTGCAGCCCGTTTCAGGGAGCCGCAGCGGTCCGGAGATGTCACAAGGCCCGCAGCTTATGTATGAGGGCGTCAAAAAAATGCTGGCTGAAATGGGCATCGAAGAGGCTGCCAATGAAATCGTTAAGCTGACTCCCGAAGAGGACAAGGACTATGGAGCGTGGCACAGAGTGGGATTGGCAAATGGTCACCTGAATGAAACAGTGGCACGATTGAGCAAAGAGGGGATGTTTCCTCTGGGTCTTCTTTCCAACTGCAACAGCTTGACAGGAATGCTGGCCGGGATGCAACATTCAGGCTCTGCTCGGCGTCCTCTATCCGTAGGGCTCATCTGGCTGGATGCCCACGCCGATTACAACACACCTGAGACCACACTGAGCGGGATGCTGGGAGGCATGCCGGTGGCCGTGGCTGCGGGGAAGTGCCTCTACAGACTGCGCCTTAAATCAGGCCTCGAGCCCGCCATCCCAGAAAAGAACATCATCATGATGGACGTCCGGGATATGGATCCCCTGGAGGAGGAGCTGGTCCTCAATTCACACATCACCATGATATCGACAGACGAGATGGTCAAACTCTCACCACGCATGAAAGAGGAATATAAAAAGCTCTGTGACCGTGTCGATGTCGTCTACATCCACATCGACCTCGATGTGCTCGATGCCCCAGACATCCCGGGTCACACCTTCCAGATCCCGAATGGGCCGAATCCGGCTCAGCTTGGAAAAGCCCTCAAATACTTGATGCGGAATCCGAAAGTGGGTGCGCTGGGAGTAGCATCATTCCCCACTCAAGAGGAGGTTCGGGCCAAGAGCCTGGGTTCTACCCTGGAAGTCATCAAAGGCGGTCTCCAAGGACTTCAGGCTCGATAAGCCAGCCCCAATCACAGATTAATCCTCCCGGTCTTAAGAGGTCTTTTTAGGCGCTCGCAAAGAACACCATTTTTAAGATGTCGACCTAAGCCTCAATGCGGTAATGGGGTTCGGCGATCCCATCCATGCCCACGCGCCAGGGACTCCACACTAAAGACAGAGGTGTCACAAAGATATCACTCTTTCTCGGACGGATAACGATCTCTTCCAGTTCCAGATCTTCCGGAGAATAGGCATCCTTGATCTTGTCCATTTCTTCCTGGAATTCTTCCTCCATCTGGTAGAGTTTTTCCCCGACGATTTTCGTTTCCTGCATAGCTCTGGCAATATCTTCTTTCTCTCTCGCCGCACGTCCCACTCCGCGAAAAGTGGTCGTGGCGCGTCCGACCGTGCTCGTGCTCGTGACCTTCCGCCCAAAGATAGCTCCGAGCATAGTGGCACCGAGAGAGATGGCTGTTTGCATTTTCTGCTGGCCATACTGGGATTTCTCCTTAGCTACACGCGTTTCCGTTCTACGCAATCGGTCTTGTAGCCTAGCTAGTTTGGGGGCATAGCGTTTACGGAGCTTTTCCACACCCAAGTCGCGTTTCTCACGGGCAAGATGCTGGAGTCTCGCTCTGAAATCCCCTTCGCTTTCACCAGGAAGCGATGTTTCCTTTAGATCCTGGGACTTCCACAGTTTCATCACCTTGTTCTGGTAGAGATGCCTGCCTAAGGAGGCTTTCCACGAAGCATAGCTCGAGGGGAGAGAAGCGGCCCTGGGGAGTTGTGAAAACTGGCCCTGCAGCGATCCCTCTTTCTGCAGGCTAATTTCCGTTTCATACGCCGTGGCTTCATCCCAGAAGATCTCCTTCACTTCTTGCGTTAGAGGAGCCAAGAGCGACAGGGTCTTCCACTTGTCGACCTTGTCTGTCCGGCTTACAAAATGGAGACGGCTTGTTCCGGCGATCATGGGGCGATAGACCAATCGCTCGCTCGCGCTCAAAGTGCCTTTTACCGAGAGAAAATACTCCTGAATGCTTGGTGGAAGAACCGCTCTCTCCGCTCCCAGGATTTTCTGCTCCACTTGCGGCTGAGAGGGTTGGAACGACTGCACAGGGGTTTCTTTCGCCACTTCCTGGACCTCCTCTTTTTTCCGGGGACCCATCAATGTTTGGATCTGCTCTCTCGTTAGCGGTCCTCTCAAGTACGAAAGCACCCAACGGGTTTGAAAAAGGACCGGTTCATCTTCATGCACATTGTGCATCAGGAAGACTCTATGGCCGAGTGCAGACAGGGTTTTGTCTATCCTATCCCTGTTAAACTCCATCCCTGCGGTGGCCGAAGCTCCCTCCAGTCCTTCTAACACTCTGTCCTTGTCTCGTTCGGTCTGCAACCGCCCGATGAACCAGGTTCCCGCATTGGCGAGGCCTTTGTAGTCCAGGTCAACAGGGTTCTGTGTGGACAAAACCACACCTAGCCCGTAGGCTCTAGCCTGTTTCAGAAGAGTCAGCATCGGAGTTTTGGATGGCGGATTGGCGGTGGGGGGGAAATAACCGAAGATCTCGTCCATGTAGAGGAGTGCACGCAGTGAGGATGTCCCCGGCTGTCCACGCATCCATGCGACGACTTCGTTGAGTAGGATCGTCACAAAAAACATCCGCTCCCTATCCGAAAGATGTGCGATCGAAAGAATCGATATCTTGGGCTTCCCCGATGAAGTATAAAGCAAGCGGCTCACATCAAGAGGTTCGCCCTCCATCCACACGGCAAAACCTGGAGAGGCCAACAAATTGTTGAGCTGCATGGCCAGGTCAAAGCGCTCGCGCGAAGGAAAGAAGGACTCCAGGTCGAAGACGCCGATCTTAGTAAACGGCGGCGATTGGATCTCCTGGATCAAGTCTGCAATGCTCAAGCTGGTCCCGGATGTCCAGGCTTTGTGCAAAATGTTGGAGATAAGGATATGTTCACGGCTTCGGATGGGGTCGGCCGCAAGACCCAAAAGAGCCAGCAGCCCGGAAACAGCCGTCATGATCCGATCCCGGAATGCATCTTCGTCTTCCTTGACGGCAGCGGATGGCGCTTCCAAGGACCGGAGAATGGAGAGCGGGATCCCGGCATTACTCCCCGGTGTATAGATGGTCATGTCTACGGAATTCCGGAATTTAGAAACACGAGCTCCATCCTGCCCCCATTGAGCAAGCCCTTTTTTCCAGGTCTCGGCCATCTTAGTGGCATAGGCGTCCGTGTCAAATCCTTTCCGGGCAGCCTCATCCGCGTCGATCCACGGCCGAAAATCTGCGGGCCGGAGTTCTGGAAATGCAAGCAGCATATTACCCAGATCTCCCTTCGGGTCGATGATCAATGACGGGATGCCATCGATCGCGGCTTCTTCCAAAAGAGAAATGCAGAGTCCGGTCTTTCCACTTCCCGTCATGCCTACACATATGCCATGGGTAGTAAGATCTTTGGAATCATAAAGAAGAAGTTCTTCTTTCGTATGTCCTTGCTTTAAATCAAAAATTCGCCCTAAGTAAAATGCGCCTAGCTTTTCAAAATCCTGCATTACCTTCCCTCATCATCCTCACCTGGCCTGGATTATTCATAAAAGCTGCTGACAAATTAATATTCAATTTCCTCTTAGTTTTTATTGTCAGCATCTTTTACCCTTCGGGCGAACCGATCTCACAGCATCGGCTTCGTCGTAGCTCATTCGAGGTAGTTCACTACATCTTCATAAGCCACTTCCTCGCCGCTACTGCGACCTCGGTCCGTGCATAATTCAGGCTAATTTATTTATATTCTATCCTACACAATAAAATTTTCTCTACTAATTGTCAAAAATCGAATCTTAAGAGAACGCATCTCTAAAACCGTGATGGCACAAATCACATTGCGTTATTGAGTGCTCCAATTGTGTGGTGGAGAAAACCGTGAGGAAGGCTGGACGGGCATGGTACATCTCCCAAAGGGAGATGTGAGGGAAGCCCGGATCCGAGCGAAGTTTCCTCGCTGGGGAAACTGAGAGTGTTTTCGAAATCACCAATTGGAACACTCGGAATGTCATTCATCACGGTTTTGGAAATGCTTCATCTCAAAATCGGACACTTCGAGGACCTTGCCTAAATGTGAGCGACCCACATGCCAATGTCCTTATATCATGGAAATGAAGATATTTACACTCAGTTATACATACCGATAGGGGCACCCGCCGGAGGATTAAGATGTTCGATAAACGTAAAACTGTTGGGATTCTTCCGAAACCGGTCGATCTCTGAAAGCGCATAGAAATAGTGGGCCTTTTGATCGTCGTCTCCAGTCAGGGGAGCCTTTTGGGAGAGCACACTTTGTAGTTCAGCTAACTTCAAAAATGTTATGGCATGGGCTTGGGGAGAAACTCTCTCCTCCACAGCCAACCGCATCAGACTGTACAGAAAAACATTATCCACAACCCGTTGGATCTCCGCATGTTTTCCGGTTTTTAGCACAGACATCCAGGTCGCTGCGATCAGACGATCCAGGACATCCCCCAGCCCGGGATAATCTTTATTCCGAGAGTGATAATCGATAAGTCTTGATACTCTCTCTGGATGAAGGATCAGAGCGATCGTGTGTTGGGTCAATGCCTCTGCAGGTCCTAAGGGATCGAAAGTATCGCCAGTATAGCCGCGCAAGAGTTCACAGGTCTCCCGGTATCCCGGAGGTCGTGGAGGGATGAGATCCAAAATCTTTTTTTCGATCTCAAGGTTTTGAGGCTCGATCGTTCTGAGTAATACATCGAGTGCACGGCGTTGTTCAGCGCCAGGCACTATTTCTGGGTCTTTCTGGACATCTCCCCGGAGCCTGTGATTGTAGTAAAGCCCTCCGAGCACGCTGGCGGCGGCTTCGATCTGATACCTGTGGAACATGTAGACGGGAACAAGCACGTCTTCCAGTGTAGCCATGGGTGAACCGACTGGTATTCGTTTTTCCGAAAACGTGTCGAGAGCAATCGCCCTGACTTTCATCACACGCTCGAGCTCATCGACAGGATGTTTTCCGTTGTCCCAAGTGTTGGCCAGAGGATGGGCGCTGGAGATCCCTGCATCTTGCCCGGCTAAGAAGTACAATCCTCGTAAAAACGCACCATCGATTATGGCCTTAATCTCCTTTTCCTCATCCACGCCATCAGGAAAATGCTGGTAGCCAAAGGCGATGGAGACTTTGTCCCACTCGCCGACGCCCACATCATAGGCATCCGACAAGTCGAGCGCACCATCCGCTCCAATCTTTATGAGTGGATAAGGATAATCCATAACCGAAGCTCTGTCATTGACGCTCGATGCATAATTATGGCCCAGTCCCAAGGTGTGCCCCACTTCATGACAGGAGAGCTGCCTGATCCTGGCCAGTGACATCTCCAGCATTTCCGAAGAGTTGTCCTTCCCATCCTGGTAATCGCCCACTAAGCCCTGTGCAATGAGAAAGTCCTGTCGAATCCTCAACGACCCCAGCGCCACATGGCCTTTAATGATCTCGCCCGTCCGAGGGTCTGTGACCGATGAGCCGTAGGACCATCCCCGTGTTGCCCGGTGGATCCAGTTGATCATATTGTACCGGATATCCATGGGGTCGGCTCCTTCGGGGAGTATCTTGGCCTGAAATGCATTCCTGTAACCGATGGCCTCGAAAGCCTCATTCCACCAGCTAGCCCCTTCAAGGAGAGCAGATCGGATCGGCTCGGGCGTTCCGGGATCGACGTAATAAACGATAGGTTTAACAGGATCGCTGATCTTAGCATTGGGATCTTTTTTGTGAAGTCTGTGCCGGACAGTAAACCGTTGGGTGATCGGATCGCTCACAGGTGTAGAAAAATCCATGTAGGAGAGGCTGGAAAAATTGGACCTGGGATCATATATGCGAGGTGTGTATTTGTCATCGGGAAGCTGGATGAAGGAGTGATGCTGCCTCAATGTGATGGAGCCAGGATCAGGGGCGATCTGGCTGACATCTCCTCCAGGACTGTCTGACCTGAAAGTCAACATGGCTTCGACTTCGGTGTTGAGGGGAAAATTTTTTGTGTTCGGCAAGTAAATCGCCGACCGTGAAACATCGTACCTGAAATTGCCCTGATCCCTTCTTTTTAAAGAACCAATGGCATTGTGAGCATCCCGCATGAAAAATTCGGTGGCATCAACGAGCACACGGCCCCTCTCCTCTGCCGTAACTTGAAAACCCCAGAGTGTCGACCGCGCAAAAGCATCCTTCACTGCAACGAGCTCAGCAGGATTATCCGTGGTGGCTCGGAACGAATAGTTTGGCTGTATGAGAAGAATTTTAGGCCCCACACGAAAAAACTTGACGATGTGCGTTCGTCCCAACTGATTCCGGTCGAGCCCCACATCATTAGAGCCCAGCCCAGCAGGGAGAGAGTGCACATACAGGAATTCTGTTTCGAACTTGTCGATCTCAAGCCATATTTTTCCTGTTTTGGCATCCCAATAAAAAGGGAAATATCCCGGATAAGATTTCATTCCAGACGTCTTTTCTCCAATTGTCTCACTCTGAGCATATGCCAGGACAGAGGCCAAACACAGGATGAACAACAAAAATAAAGTCTTCCGCATTCGTTCCCTCCTAATCTCTAAAAATATTAAATAGTATCGACATTTTTTATGAATAATCCAGGTTAAGTTATTTTATGAGATATAGCTTGATCTGGTGGCCGTCGATGAATTTACAGCCATCCTCGGTGTAGACACCGGATTCCTCGAAAGCGATCCGGACATCCTGGCCATCCCACTCAGGAATGCTGGATGTGGAGCTGTATTCGATCGCATAACATGTGTTTGGGTAAAGAGGGTATTCTCCGCGCAGTTCACTGCCTTCTGGAGCGCGTCCCAAAGGCCTGGCATCCATCGGAGGTCCTGCGGCATGACCATGAATTCCCAAAGGATGGGAATAGATCAACGGCCTCAGGCCAGCCGTCTCACCCTTTTCCATAGCAGACTTTACAATCTCGTTCCCCGAACGGCCCTTCTGGAATTCCCCCCTGAAGATATCGCCCAGCCTGTTTGCTCCCTGCAGTGCCTCTTTGATGCCTGCGGGAGCATCCTCTTCGCCGATATGGCAGACATAGGCC
>CAZIMJ010000023.1:0-36996 GCA_964540205.1 uncultured Eubacteriales bacterium
CTTTCCAGTATACCTTGCTTAACCAAGAAAACTTTTTCCTCAATTCACTCGCCGTCATTCCCTTCACCTTGCCCACTACATCACTCACAGAATATTTCGGAGGAATGATCATTATCATATGGACATGATCCACCTGCATACTGTAATCGACTATCTCGCACCCTGGTAAGCTCCGCATTACTTTCGGAAAAAGTTTTCGTAAATAGCCTCTCATCCCAGGATTTAGGATACGGCGGCGATATTTCGGAATCCAAACGATATGATATTCCGTTCGATAGGCTCCGTGTCCCGAGTACCTTGTTTCCACTCGTACATATTATCATATCGCCGCCTAACCATTCACCCACGGGCAAGCCCGTGGACCTCTGCCCTTCGGGTCGTTAGAGTATTATTATTTGCAAATTCGTTATCAATAAAACTCTGAAGATCAAAAATGCCTAATTGTGGTTTAGGATGCCTAAAGGAAAATCAGGTTTTCCCCAGGAAAAGGGAACGCTCCCGACGGGATTTGAACCCGTGTCGCCGCCTTGAAAGGGCGGTGTCCTAGGCCAGGCTAGACGACAGGAGCGCGGGGGGGGGTGGTGAGCCGTGCTGGACTCGAACCAGCGACACCCGGCTTAAAAGGCCGGTGCTCTCCCTCTGAGCTAACGGCCCCTTCAAAGAAAAATAGTATTTATAAAGGAAATTGGAAAAAGAGTCAATACCTCTATCAACCGAGATTTTCGAATTTGAGGATGATCCATCTGCCTCTGTGATGGATTCCTGTTGCCTCATCTTGCAGGATGTATCTTCTTAGATAGATCCTATAATTAGTCACTCCTGCTTCACCTTCAGTTCTAACATCCACTTCTTTTTTAAACACTTCACCTGTGAAATCTCGTATGGTAGGGAGCTCGCCTGTGCCAAGAGAGAATGTCGCTATCTCCTCTTCTTTGGCAGCAGCAGCTTTCGCCTCATTGTAGTTTTTCTGCAAATCTTTGTGCTCGGTAAGGACTTCGTCGTACTTGACTTTCAATTCATCGGCTTTGGCCTTTGCCGCTCGCTTGGCAGCTCTTGTCCG
This sequence comes from uncultured Eubacteriales bacterium, assembly GCA_964540205.1. Taxonomy (GTDB): domain Bacteria; phylum Acidobacteriota; class Aminicenantia; order Aminicenantales; family Aminicenantaceae; genus WTAW01. The sequence continues at coordinate 1,061 of CAZIMJ010000023.1, forward strand.
GGCCCTCTCCTCTTCATATACGGCATTATCCCATACATCTCGAGCGTCCAGCGTGATTCCGACGTGATCCTCCAGCTGTTTTTTGAAGTTTAACTCATCCTTGTTTATATCGGACAGTTTGAACGGCTCGACTACATCTTCACTGACATTGAGAATCTCCCAGCTCTCTGCGGAGATATCGGCCGGTTCTAAGGCCATTTTGGAAAGCGTCGTGTTGTCGTTTAAACTAAGGGCAGAAAAATACCTTTTTAATAGCGTTTCTTCAGGGTGTGAAGAGCAGCTGCAAAAAAAGCATAAAACTAGAATGACCGCCAATAAAGAAAGAGTCTTTCTATCCATTCTTCCTCCTTCTTGAGTGAGTTAGTTTTAATTTCTTAGATTTTACTTTTTTTTTGATTAAAAAAGCAAGTTTAAATCCACCGAATTCATAAAAAATATCATTTACAGCACTGATTCCCCTAAAAAAGTTCCGCTCGGGGGCCAATTTTTTTGCCTTCTAAATACCTCCCGCAGCAAAAAATCCGTGTTTAAGTCTTCCAAATGCTTTCTCCAACAGTAAAATCTTTGGATAAAAAAGATCTCACGATAAGACTTGATAAGTGCTCACAAAATCCACTTCGGGTGCCCATGAACGGAAGATTTTGTAGGCAAGAATTTAGCAAGGACTTTTTTCATTTTTTTATTGACAAGCTTTGTGATTCTCAATAGAATCTAATGTAATTATAAGGTATACTTCACTTTTCCTATAGTTACAGTAAGATAGATTTATGCAGGAGTTTTCTCTATTATTGGGCTAGTCTGACACGCACGACTCCTGTCTTGTAATTACAAATTAAGCTGGAGTAGTGTCTCTAAATTGTTTTCTTTTTGCATGAAAGCGGATCGGATTTTTATTATCTGGATACCCCACATCACCATAAATCTATAAATATTTAAAAAGGAGGATTCATGGAAATCCAGGAGAACGTCAAATTTGAAGGAGAGCTAGACAATACTTTTCTAGAGGAAATCAAAGAAAAATCCTTCAGCGATGAAATTAGCCGCTGCATCCAATGCGGCACATGCAGCAGTTCTTGTCCGATGGCGGGTTATATGGATTATCCCCCTCGAAAGATAATCGCCATGGTCAGACACGGTTTCAAGGAGGAAGTGCTAACAAGCTTCACTCCGTGGCTGTGTTCATCCTGTTACAATTGCCAGGTCCGCTGTCCTTCCAACATCAAAATCACAGACATCATGTACACTCTGAAAAGAGAGGCTATCAAGGCCAAAACGTACCCCACAAAATTCCCCATCCCCGCATTAGCCCAAGAAATGCACAAGCTCATCGCCAAAAAAGGGCGGAGCTCAGAATTGTGGCTGGTATTGAATATGTATCTCCGGTTAAAAGATCCCATCGGCCCTCTGAAGTATACCTCGATTGGTTTGAATCTGATGAAAACCGGGCGGATGAGCTTAAAAAAAGAAAAAATAAAGAACCTGAAGCAATTTCATTCTTTATTAAAATCCGTATCGGAGGGCTCCAAATGAGAGATTTTATCTACTATCCGGGATGTTCAATCAAAGTCGGTGCTAAACACTATGAGGAATCCCTACTTCCCGTATTCAAAGCGTTAGGGATGAAATTAGATGAATTGGACGATTGGAACTGTTGCGGCGCCACCGCGTACTTCTCGGTGGATGAACTCATGGCAGCTGCCATCTGCGGCCGGAATCTCTCCCTGGCCGAACAATTGGAGAAAAACATTCTTGCACCCTGTGCAGGCTGTTTCCTCACCATGAAAAAATCCGATACGTTCCTGAAAAGCGGACATGAGAAAGCCAAAAAGATTCTCGGTAACCTAAAAGACAACGGGTGTGAATACAAGGGAGGTATCGAAGTTGTTCATCCCTTAGAAGCTTTGGTTAAAGATATCGGCCTGGACAAAATCAAAGAGCTGGTCAGGACCAAACTCACCGGTCTTAAAGTTGCCTGTTACTACGGATGCCAAGTGGTCAGGCCTTATACGGACTTGGATGACCCTGATTATCCGGTAATAATGGACCAGCTTATGGAGGCCATAGGCGCAGAGCCTGTGGATTACTCAGCCAAAACCCGGTGCTGTGGAGGTTCTTTGGGTGGCACGGTAAATGAAGTTGGGACCGGACTGAATTACATCCTGCTCAAAGAGGCCAAACGAAAGGGCGCGGATGTGATCGTCACGCTCTGCCCGCTCTGCCAGTTTAACTTGGAACTCCTTCAAGATAAAATTGTTAAAAAATACAAAGAAGATGTCCGAACGCCTATTCTCTATTTTACACAACTCATGGGTTTAGCTCTGGACATTCCCAAAGAAGATTTGGGTTTCAACCGATCAGTCATCTCTTTAGAAAAGATGTGGGCGAAGCTCAAAAATGGAGGATCAAATGAGTAATAACGGAGGAAATAACGGACAGGCAAGGATCGGGGTTTTTGTCTGCGATTGCGGGACAAACATCGCCGGGAAGGTCAACGTGCCCGAAGTCGTCAAGTTTGCATCAACACTGGATAATGTCATCGTAGCCAAGGAATATAAATTCATGTGTTCAGATCCTGGCCAAGAGTTGATCAAAGCGGCCATCAGAGAGAATAATCTCTCCAGAGTTGTTGTTGCATCCTGTTCTCCTCTCATGCACGAACCCACATTCAGGGGAGTAACAGCCGAAGCCGGCCTGAATCCCTTCTATTTCCAGATGTCCAACATCCGTGAGCACGTCTCATGGGTTACAGAAGACCCGATCGCGGCCACTAAAAAAGCCAAGGCACTGGTGTCGGCAGCCGTTCGCAGAGTGGCGTTGCACGATCCTCTGACCAAGAAAGAAGTTCCTGTTCGCCCAGAAGTCTTGATTGTCGGCGCAGGGATTGCGGGTATTCAGGCGGCCCTGACTTATGCCAATTCGGGCAAAAAAGTCTACCTCGTCGAAAAAGAAGCATCAATCGGCGGGCACATGTCCATGCTGGACAAGACCTTTCCCACTCTCGACTGCTCGGCATGCATTCTGACGCCGAAGATGTCTGAAGTGGGGAAAAATCCCAACATCGAACTTCTCACTTGGAGTGAAGTGGAACAGATCGATGGCTTTGTCGGATCCTTCAAAGTCAAAATCAGGAAAAAAGCCCGCTACGTCGACCTCGAGAAATGCAACGGGTGCGGCGAGTGCTGGACCAACTGCCCCACAACGGTCACTCCATCTGAGCGAATCATTCGGAAGGGAGATGTGATCATCAAAAAACTCGAGAAAGAACAATAGTGAAATGAACCTCCGAGAGATTAAGGAAGTCCTCCAGGCAGAAGTCCTCTGTGGAGAAAACTCCCTTGATGTAGAGATTCAGTTTGCTGGAGGATCAGACCTCATGAGTGATGTTCTGGCTTTTGGAAAACCGGGGATCCTTCTCCTGACAGGTCTTACCAACAGCCAATCAGTCAGAACAGCAAGCATCATCGATGCCAGCGGTATCGTCTATGTCAGGGGCAAAAAACCTGATGAGGACGGTAAAAAACTGGCCAAAGAGATGGGAATACCCCTCCTCTCTACACAATACATGATGTTTGAGGCATGTGGCATCCTCTATAACAAAGGAATACCCGGAGTTTCAAAACTGCGGGAATAACGGTGATGATGGAAAGTGAATACGGCTTGTCCGAAAAGTTCACGATCAAGGGCGGAGATTTCAGCCGAGCAGGAGCTATCTCTACCAAGGTCAAGAAGATTCTTCAGGAACTTGGAATTCCCCCACAGATCATTACGCGGACGGCCATCTCTTCCTATGAAGCTGAGATGAACATGGTTATGTACGCTAAAGAGGCCACCCTAACACTCAATTTGACACCGGAGGCCATACACATCAAGATCAATGACAAGGGACCGGGTATTGAGGATATAAGTCTCGCTATGAAAGAAGGCTTTTCCACGGCCACACCAAAAATGCGAGAGATGGGATTCGGCGCGGGAATGGGACTTCCAAACATTAAGAAGAATGCCGACAAGTTTGAGCTCTCTTCAGTACTTGGTGAAGGGACAACATACAATATCTACCTTTATTTAGACGGAAACAAATAGACATGAAACGCCAATATTTCCATTCCATCCGTATCGACGAAGACAAATGCGATGGACGGATGAAATGTATGCGCATCTGCCCGACAGAAGCCATCAGGATCAGGAACGGAAAAGCCCATATCCTCGAAGAAAAATGCATCGACTGCGGAGAATGTATAACTATCTGCCCCCAGGGCGCCATCGTTCCCCTCACGGATCCGACTGGAGAACTCTCCAAGTTCAAACACACGATCGCTATTCCATCACCCTCTCTCTATGCCCAATTCGGGAGTGAAATCCTGCCGGACAGGATCCTTGCCGGCCTAAAAAAACTGGGTTTTGACGATGCCTACGATCTTGCCTATGAATGTGGCGAAGTTAGCTTTGCCATACAGGAATTTCTTCGAGAACACGAAGGTCCTCGGCCTGTCATTAACAACGCTTGCCCCACCATCGTCCGGTTGATTCAAGTCAAATATCCTTCCCTCATCGAGCACATTTCCCCAATCAATGTCCCCCGAGAACTCATCGCAAGAAAATTAAAAAAGAAAAAATCAAAGGAACTGGGAATCGGTGAGAAAGACATCGGAGCATTCTACATCACACCCTGTCCCGTAAAAATGATTGCCATCAAGCAGCCTGCCGAAAAGAGAAAATCCAATCTGGACGGGGCCATTTCTATCTCAGACATCTATGGGCCGTTGCTCTCGGCCATAGAGGGGATGGAAAAGGCGAGCTACAGGAAGGGATTGGAAAGTATCTGCATCCTCGGCATCGGCTGGGCCATAGCGGGTGGAATGAGCCGGACTCTCCGGTTGAAAAACTCTCTGCGCGTATCGGGTTTGAGTGAAATCTTGAAAGTCTTCGACGACATCGAGATGGGAAGGCTACGGCATATCGATTTTATAGAAGCCTATTCCTGCCATCAAGGATGCGTGGGAGGGTCGCTCACGGTCGAGAACCGCTATATATCCTACAATAAGATTCTAAGACTTATCGAAACTCTGGAATACGAGAAAATCAAGGCGTGCCCGGATATCAGAGAAGTGAGAAAACAATATGCTAAGAGATATTTCATCAAGGAAGGCAGTCTGGAACCTCGCCCCTTGAAACCCCTGGATTCGGATCTTGGTAAAGCCATAAAGAAAAGAAAACTAAGGGAGAAAATTTATGAATCTCTCCCCAAGATCGACTGCGGTGTCTGTGGATCACCGACCTGCCTGGCGTTTGCCGAAGATGTCGTCATCAGCGATGCGGAGCTCACGGATTGTATCTTTATGCCGCTCAAAAAGGTCAAAAAACAACCGAACAATACCGGAAGAATCCTCAGCAAAGATGAAGTGAAACGCCCGCCCAGAGTTCGCAATATAAATCCGAAACAAGTGAGGAAAAGAAAATGACTTTAAAAGAGATCGTTGAAGAACTGGGACTCGAACTTTTAACCGCACAGGACATGCTGGATCTGGAAGTCACGGACGGCTACACCAGTGACCTCCTCAGCGATGTCATGGCAAACACCAACGAGGGAAACCTCTGGATAACTCTCCAGATCCACCAGAATATCGTGGCCGTAGCCAAGCTCAAAGAGCTGTGCGGTATCGTTATCGTCAACAACCGGCAGCCCGAAGAGGAAACCATAAAAAAAGCCAAGGAAGAAAAGGTCCCTATCTTGAGAACAGGGGAATCTGCCTTTGCAATCTCAGGGAAAATATATGGATTAATCGGACCCAAGGAATAAGACATGCTGAAGACCATGAAAGCCGATCTCCACATACACACGTGTCTTTCTCCCTGCGGAGAGCTGGAGATGTCTCCGTCGGGTATCGCTGAACAAGCCAAAACAAAGGAGATCGACATCCTCGGCATCTGCGATCACAACTCCTCGGAGAATGTTCCAGCCTTGATCAAAGCCGCTCAGAAATATGAGATCGTCGTCCTCCCGGGGATGGAAGTCACCTCCCAAGAGGAAGTCCATACCCTTGCTCTGTTCGATGAATTGAACTCGGCTCTGAAGCTCCAGGAGATCATTTACGCTCATCTTCATGGAGAGAATGATGAAGAAGCATTTGGCATGCAGGTTGTTGTCAACGAAAAGGATGAAGTGCTCGGCTTCAACAAAAAACTCTTGATCGGAGCGTCCACTCTTCCGGTGGAAGAGGTCGTGAAGACCATCCATGCGCTTAACGGGTTGGCCATCGCCTCTCATATCGACCGCGAAAGGTTCAGCCTCATCGGCCAACTGGGTTTTATTCCCGAAGGATTGGAACTTGATGCCCTGGAAATTTCCCCTGCGATATCCTTTGAGCTCGCTATGGAAAAATTCAACCTTCCCTATCCCCTCACCTGTTTTTCCGATGCTCACTTTATCAAGGATATCGGGAGGGGTACCACCTCTTTTTATATAGAGGGGGGAACAACCGAAGAAATAAAAAAAGCTTTGATGAATACTGATGGAAGGAGAATCATTCACTAGGAAAACCAATGGAAGACCTTTCTTTACACATCCTCGATATCGCTGAGAACTCGGTCAAAGCTCACGCGAAAAACATCTCTATCCTGGTCGAGGAAAGCAAAAAGAAAGATCTTTTAATCCTAGAGATCATGGATGATGGAAAAGGTATGGATGCAGAGAAAAAAGCAAAAGCGCTCGATCCGTTCTTCTCCACCCGGAAGGAACGGCGCTTCGGCCTGGGCCTTTCGCTCCTTGAAGAGGCTGCAAAGACCGCCAATGGTCGCTTTTCTCTGGAATCCGCGCCCGGAAAAGGGACCAAGGTCGTAGCCTCATTCCAAGCCAGTCATATCGATACCAAACCTCTCGGAGATATCCATCAAACACTTATCACTCTGATCGTGGGGAGTCATGATGTGGATATTCGTTACACTCATGTTACGGACAAATCCAAATACGTATTGGACACGGGTGACATCAAGTCACAGCTCAATGGTATTCCCATCTACTCTCCAGAGGTTATCCATATAATCAAAAAAAATATTATAGAAGGGTTAGCGAACCTAAGGAGGTAAGTATGATCGAAAGCAAAATCACAGAAATCATCGAAAAATACGGAAAAGATACCCATGCTATCGTGGCCATACTCCAGGATATCCAAGAAGCACACAATTACCTGCCCAGAGAAGAGCTCGAGATGCTCTCCAAAGAGCTGGATGTTCCTCTCAGCCGGATCCTCAGTGTGGCAACCTTTTACAAGGCATTCAGCTTAACACCCAAAGGGAAGTATCCCATCAATTTTTGCTTGGGAACAGCCTGTCATGTGAGAGGCGGCGCGCGTATCATGGAAAAGATCGAGAGAGAATTGGGGATCAAACGGGGTGAGACGAGCGAAGACTTAAAATTCAGCTTGGATGAGGTCCGCTGTTTGGGATGTTGTGGACTCGCTCCCGTAATGATGGTCGGCAAAGAAATCCACGGAAAACTCACAGAATCAACAGTTATGCCAACCATCAATAAATACAAGATCTAATAAAGGAGGACAATATGCCTAAGCTAAAAATCGGGGATTTAGCCAAAATCAAGGAAAGAACAGCAAGAACATCACAACTCAGAGCGGGTGGTCCACACAAGACAAAGGTCACGGTTCATATGGGCACATGTGGTATTGCCGCAGGCGCGCGCGGAATCATGGATGCTGTGCTGAAGGAGATCGAAGACAGAAACATCACGGACATCTTCCTCACCAATTCTGGTTGTGCAGGCCTATGCAGCCGTGAGCCCATGATGACTGTGGAAATATTAGAGAAACCTCCGATCAAATACATCGAACTCACGCCCGATAAAGTGAAAACCATTTTTGAGAATCATATCGTCGGCGGAAACGTTGTTCAAGAATATGCTCTCGCCGTGGGTAGCGAGAGGACCGTCTAAAAAGGAGAATTAAATGGCAGAAAAACTCTACCGAATACATTTGATGGTCTGCGGGGGAACGGCCTGCGTCTCCAACGGTGCTATTGAGATCAAGGATGCTCTTGTGAAGGAGATCCAAAAACAGGGATTGGAAGATGAAGTGTTGGTTGTCACAACAGGATGCAACGGATTCTGTGAAGCTGGTCCCCTGCTGGTCGTAAAGCCGGATGATATTTTTTATAACCGTCTTAAGATCGAGGATATTCCAAATCTGGTTGAGGAACACTTTTTAAAAGGTCGCCCGGTCGAAAAACACATGTACACTCCTCCCGCAGAAAAGTCTCCCATCCCGGTCATGAGCGATATCGGATTTTTCAAGAAACAGATCCTCATCGCCCTGAGGAACAGGGGATTGATCGATCCTGAGAAAATCGACGATTACATCGCCCGCGATGGATACGCCGCTCTGGCCAAAGCCCTGACAGATATGACTCCTGAAGAGATCATCAACGAGGTCAAAAACGCCGGTCTGCGTGGAAGGGGTGGTGCAGGATTCCCCACGGGGCTCAAATGGGAATTTGTCCGCAAATCCGAAGGGGATACCAAGTATCTCATCTGCAACGGAGACGAAGGTGACCCCGGAGCATTCATGGACCGGTCCATCGTCGAAGCCGACCCCCACTCCGTTCTGGAGGGAATGCTCATCGGAGCCAAGGCGACTGGAGCAAGGGAAGGATTCCTCTACATCAGGAATGAGTATCCTCTAGCCATACAGAGAATGTACATCGCCATCGATCAAGCGAGGGAATACGGTCTTCTGGGTGAAGACATCCTCGGCACCGGATTTGCATTCGATGTCAAGGTTATTCGAGGAGCCGGAGCATTCGTGTGTGGAGAAGAGACGGCGCTCATGGCTTCAGTCGAAGGAAAACTGGGTGAACCCAGGCCACGGCCCCCCTATCCCGCGGAGAGTGGCCTGTGGGGAAAGCCGACAAACATCAACAATGTTGAGACATGGGCCAATGTCTCCCCGATCATAAGCCGGGGTGCAGAATGGTACTCATCCATCGGGACAAAATTGAGCAAAGGCACAAAAGTTTTTTCTGTCGTCGGTAAGGTTAAAGACACCGGCCTCGTGGAAGTGCCGATGGGATTGAGCCTCGGCGAGATCATCTTCGACATCTGCGGAGGCATTCTGAAGGATCGAAAGTTTAAAGCCGTTCAGATCGGAGGACCCTCCGGAGGTTGTATTCCCGCAGGGCTGCTGAATTTACCCGTAGACTATGAAGAACTCGCAAAAGCCGGAGGCATGATGGGCTCCGGGGGAATGGTCGCCATGGATGAGAACACCTGTATGGTGGATTTAGCCCATTACTTCCTCACCTTTACGAAAGACGAGTCCTGCGGTAAATGCACACCTTGCCGAGAGGGCGTCCCCCACATGCTCGAGATCCTGTCCAGGATCAAAAACGGGGAAGCGGTGATGGAAGACATCGACCTTCTGGAAGAGTTGGCAAAAAACATCAAAGCCACAGCACTTTGTGGATTGGGCAACACAGCGCCCAATCCGGTCCTCACAACTCTGCGCTACTTCCGCGACGAATACGAAGCTCACATCAAATACAAAAAATGCGCAGCCGGTGTCTGCAATGCCCTCGTGAGTTCTCCCTGTCACCACACCTGCCCTATCGATACCGAGGCGTCCTCATACGTCGCTCTCTGTGCGCAGGGCAAATTCCAGGAAGCCCTGGAAGTCAACCGTTGGGTCAATCCGCTCCCCAGTGTCTGCGGCAGAGTCTGTAACCATCCCTGCGAGACGCGATGCAGAGCGGGAGAGATCGCAGAGCCGATCGCCATTCGTGCCATCAAACGGTTTGTGGCCGATCATGAAAGAACAAACGGCGGACGTCCAGAAATAAAACGGCCCGAGCAAAACTTGGAAAAAGTCGCTATCGTTGGCTCTGGCCCCTCAGGACTGACCGCTGGATGGGAACTCGCCAAACGAGGCTACAAGCCCACCATATTTGAGGCAGAATCCGTGCCCGGAGGGATGTTGAGTTGGGGCATTCCTGAGTACAGATTGCCGAACGAAGTCCTCGATTATGATATCAACTATGTCAAAGATATGGGAGTCGAGATCAAAACCAATACACCGATCGGAAAGGATCTCACCGTCGATGACCTCTTCAACCAAGGCTACAAAGCCGTATACCTCGCCACCGGGGCTCCTGTGAACTTAAAGCTGGGAATTCCGGGCGAAGAAGTGGAGGGGATCATCGATCCCATTGAATTTTTGAAGAAATACAACTTGGGAGGTGAAGCGACGGTCGGGAAGAAGGTCGCCGTTGTCGGAGGCGGGAACACGGCGATGGACGCAGCCCGAACCGCGTGGAGGTTGGGCGCTGATGTCACCATCCTTTACAGAAGGACCAGGCTCGAGATGCCTGCCAACGATGAAGAGATAAAGGAAGCCCTCGAAGAGGGAATCAAGATCGAATACCTGACCCTTCCGATCGAAGCCTATACTGATAACGGACACCTTTCTAAGATAAAGTGCATCCGGATGGAACTGACTGAATTCGATGATACGGGACGAAGAAGGCCCAAACAAGTGGAGGGGAGTGAGTTCGAGCTTGAAGTTGATACTATCATTCCTGCTATCGGTCAAGTTCCCGACCTCAAATTCCTCAATGGGAAAAAAGAGCTCAACATCACCAAGTGGAACACCCTGGAGGTCGATCCCGAAACCATGGCCACAAATGTGCCCGGGATATTTGCCGGAGGCGATGTTGTCTCCGGGCCCGCAACCGTTTTGGAGGCTATGCGATCCGGTAAGATCGCCGGGGAATCGATCCACAAGCACCTCAGAGGAGAAAAGCTCGAGAGGAAATACACACCGACCGTACCGCGGCTGGAAGTGCCGCTCGTGGAATTGACGCCCGAAGAAGCCGCTGAGTCGGAAAGGCTTGAAATCCCCTGCATCCCCGTCGAAGAACGGAGAAGCTTCAAAGAAGTCGAGGTTGCAATGACAAAAGAGATGTGCATTAAGGAGGCCAAACGTTGCCTCCGGTGTGATTTAGAAAGTAAAGGAGGGAGCAAATGAGCGAAAATGGTAAAAAAATTACGCTCACGATCAACGACAAATCCGTAAAGGTGGATGAGGGCACGACCATACTCCAAGCTGCCAAGGAGTTGGACATCGAGATCCCTACTCTGTGTTATCACCCTGTTCTAGAGCCCTATGCCGCATGTCGCGTGTGTGTTGTGGAAACAAAAGTCGGCAATAAAGTCGATATCGTCACCTCGTGTAACACAAAAGTCCGAGAAGGGATGGTCGTAAACACAGAATCAGAGCAAGCAGTATCCGCCCGTCGTATGAATGTCGAAATGCTTATGGCCCAAGCTCCTGCAGCCGAGGCCGTCCAAGAAATCGCAAAAAACTTGGGGATTGAAAAAACTCGGTTCTCGATTAAAGATCCGGATGAAAAATGCATCCTCTGCGGTCTGTGTGTTCGCACCTGTGAGCAGATCGTCGGGGCGAACGCTATCAGTTTCGTAGAACGAGGAAAGGAAAGAAGAGTCGCTCCTCCATTTGATGAACCGTCCGAAGCATGCATAGGGTGCACCGCTTGTGCATTCTTCTGTCCCACTGGGTGCATCACTTCAGAAGACCTGCATGGACGGAAAGTGATTCACAACGAGATGATGCTCGGCCCGACAACTGCGATTAGAGTCCCCATCCGCCAGGCCGTACCCATGGTTCCCTTCATCGATGAAGACGCGTGTATCCATTTCCAGACCGGTGAATGTAAGATCTGCGCCAAAATCTGCCCCAAAGAAGCCATCGACCATGAGGCTCAGGATGAAGAGATCGAAGTGGAAGTGGGCACGGTGATCCTGGCATCAGGATTTAAATCCTTCGATGCCAGCCGAATCCCGGCCTATGGGTATGGCAGATTCTCCAACGTCGTCACCGCATTAGAGTTCGAAACGCTGGTCAATGCCTCGGGCCCCACAGGAGGCAAGGTCAAGCTCGCCAACGGTGAAGAACCAAAATCTGTCGGAATCGTTCACTGTGTGGGTTCTCGAGATGAGAATTACAACGAATACTGTTCTAGAGTTTGCTGCATGTATTCCCTCAAGTTTGCTCATCTCCTCCATGAAAAGACCGATGCGACAGTCTATGAATTCTACATCGACATGCGCTGTTTCGGAAAAGGGTATGAAGAATTCTACCATCGTCTCTTAGATGAAGGAACAAAATTTATAAGAGGCCGCGTCTCAGAAGTCACGGATATGGCCCTTTCCGACGATGAGGAGGGCAAGCTCATCATTCGCGTGGAAGACACGCTCATCGGCGCCGTCCGCCGCATCCCTGTCGACATGGTCATACTCTCCACAGGACTTGAACCGGGCATGGACCAGAATGAGATCGCCAAGATCTTCAACATCTCCTGCAGCCAAGATACGTTCTTCCTTGAAAGACATCCAAAGCTCGCTCCGGTATCGACCTTTTCTGACGGGATATTCCTGGCCGGTACATGCCAATCACCGAAAGACATTCCCGATACAGTCGCTCAAGCAGGAGCAGCCGTCGCAGAAGCTTTATCTCTAGCAGACAGAGGAACCTTCGAGCTCGAGCCGATCACAGCAGAGATCGATGAGGAGCTGTGCGCGGGATGCCAGCTGTGCATCAGTCTGTGTCCCTTCACGGCCATTACATATGACAAGGAAAAGGGCGTGTCTGTCATCAACGACGCCCTGTGTAAGGGCTGCGGGACCTGTGTATCCGCCTGCCCCAGCGGCGCTTCACAGCAGAAGCATTTCCGGGATGCACAGATTTTTGCCGAGATCGAAGGAATATTTATCGAATGAAAATTTTTCTAACAAGTCAAGGACTGTTTCGGTATAATGTCCGGTTTGCTTTGGAAAATAACGAAAATCAGCCAAGAGGAGGTCAACTATGAGTAGTGAAACTTTTGATCCCAAATTAGTTGGCTTCTTGTGTACATGGTGCTCCTATACAGGTGCCGACCTCGCTGGAACGGCTCGCATGACCTATGCGCCGAATATGCGCATCATCCGTGTCATGTGCAGTGGTCGGGTCGACCCTCAATTTGTGTTGAAAGCATTCAAGGAAGGCGCAGACGGCGTCTTGATCTCCGGATGCCATCCAGGAGATTGCCACTACCAAGAAGGCAACTATAACGCTCTGAGAAGGCATAGGCTCCTTACAAAAATGTTAGAACAATTAGGCATCGAAAAAGAGCGATTCCGATTGGAATGGGTCTCAGCTGCCGAAGGAGCCAAATTTCAGAAAGTCTGCGATGAATTTACAGAAGAAATAAGACAGTTAGGACCTTTAAACTGGAATGGAGGCGCGAATGAGCACAGAGAAGCCTAAGGTTGCATTTTATTGGTGTTCCTCGTGTGGGGGCTGCGAGGAGTCTATCATTGACCTCGCCGAGGATATTCTCAAAGTTGTCGAGGCCGTGGATATCGTATTCTGGCCCGTTGCGTTAGACTTCAAGAAAAAAGACGTAGAAGCCATGAAGGATGGATCCATCGCTGTGGGTTTCATCAACGGCGCCATCAGACTGTCTGAACAACAGGAAATGGTTGAACTCTTGAGAAAAAAATGCCAGCTTATCGTGGCCCATGGGAGCTGCTCTCATCTCGGAGGGATTCCGGGATTGGGTAACTTCTGGAACAAAGAGACGATCTTTAACCGGGCCTACCACACGACTCCATCAACAGATAATCCTGACGGAGTTGTTCCACAGGAAGTCACCGTCCTGGAAGACGGCAAAGAGTTAACCCTGCCCAGATTTTACGATACAGTCTATACATTAGACCAAGTGATCGATGTGGATTACTATCTTCCTGGTTGTGCTCCTCCTCGGGACCTGATCATGAATGCCATCTTGGCTATCCTCGAGGGAAAGCTACCTCCGAAAGGATCTGTGCTTTCCCCGAACAAATCCCTCTGTGACGACTGCGACAGAAATGACAGCAAACCGGAAAAAATGGTGATGACCGAGATCAAGAGACCTTGGGAAATCCTGATCGACCCCGAAAAATGTTTCTTGGCGCAAGGCATCATCTGCATGGGGCCAGCGACCCGAACGGGCTGCGGTGAACGGTGTATCATCGGAAACATGCCCTGCCGTGGCTGTTTCGGCCCCACAGACCAGGTCTATGACCAGGGGGCCAAGTTCCTTTCATCCCTGGCATCGATTTTAGATACAGACGATGAGAAAGAGATTGAAAAACTCGTCGATACGATCGTTGACCCCGCAGGCACATTCTACCGTTTCAGCCTGCCCTCATCGATTCTACGACGGAGACGAATGGAGGCCATAAAATGAGTGAACGAATCACAATTGATCCGATCACACGGCTCGAAGGTCATGGCAAAATCGAGATCTTCCTGGATGACAAGGGTGATGTCGATCGAGCCATCCTCCAGATTCCAGAACTCAGGGGATTCGAACAGTTTGCCGTGGGACGCCCTGTGGAAGAGATGCCCCGAATCACCCCGCGGATCTGCGGTGTCTGCCCGACAACACACCATATGTGCTCTACAAAAGCTAATGATGCTGTGTTTAACGTCAAACCGACGCCCACTGCCGAAAAAATCCGACGGCTCATCTACAATGCGTTCCAATTCGAAGATCATACGCTTCACTTCTTTTTCCTGGGTGGACCCGACTTTGTCGTAGGCCCGACAGCTCTTGCCGCCGACAGGAATATCCTAGGCGTACTCGGGAAAGTCGGCCTTGAAGTTGGAGGCAAAGTCATCCGGGCGAGAAGAGAAGCCCGGGATATCATCAGCTACCTGGGAGGAAAGGTCATCCATCCCATCTGTGGAATCGCGGGTGGGGTTTCCAAAGGACTGGATGAAGAACATAGAGTACAATTCCTAGAAACGGCTAACTTTGCTGTGGAATTTGCCCAGTTCGCGCTCCAGATCTTCGATGATGTTGTTCTCAAAAACAAAGAATATGTGGACATCGTTGTGGGCAATGCCTACAAGATCGTCACCTATTATATGGGATTGGTGGACAAAAATAACAAAATCGACTTCTATGATGGAGATGTTCGTGTGGTCGATCCTGAGGGAAAGGAATTCTGCAAATTCAGCCCTTCAGAATACCTGGACCATATCTCCGAGCATGTGGAGCCTTGGAGCTACATCAAGTTCCCCTTCCTGAAAAAAGTCGGCTGGAAAGGTTTTACAGAGGGCAAAGAGAGCGGCATCTATCGCGTTGCACCTCTAGCCCGATTGAATGCCGCAGACGGCATGGCCACACCTCTGGCACAGGAGCACTATGAGAGAATGTACGAAACGCTGGGTGGCAAGCCCGTCCACAACACCCTTGCCTATCACTGGGCGCGCCTCATTGAGACTCTCCAGGCCGCAGAAGACATGAAGGCCCTCCTGGAAGATAAAACCATAACAGACCCGGACATTCGCAACATCCCCACAGACACTCCCAATGAAGGAGTGGGCATCGTCGAAGCTCCCAGAGGAACGCTCATCCACCACTACAAGACTGACTCGAGAGGGATCATGGAGGAAGCCAACCTTATCGTTGCCACCGTCCACAACGCTGCAGCGATCAACATGTCCATCGAAAAAGCCGCAAAGACGTTCATCAAGGGTGGGAATGTGTCCGAAGGATTACTCAACATGGCGGAGATGGCCTTCAGGCCCTATGATCCCTGCCATGCGTGCGGCACACACTGTCTTCCCGGAGACATGCCACTTGAGCTTAAGATCTACGATTATAACGGAGAACTTGTCGAAAAGCTGAAAAAATAAATCCGTTCGGTCCGGTGTTGTCCGGCTAGTAACGAATTCGCAAAGCAGAAAACAGTTGAGGGCCCGCTCCTCGAGCGGGCCTTTTCCTATGTGTACCCAGCGATTTCGCAACTAAAATATGCGCCTCCGTCCCTTTGATCCTTTGAGAAATGATGCTAAAATGCAGAAATTAGTAAAAACAATAAAAATTTGAAGAATACAACGATGAAAACTTTGGTACTCGGCTTGGGAAATGAACTGTACGGGGATGACGGTGTCGGTATTGCCGTAATCCAGAAGCTGAAGAGTGACCCCAAACTAAAAGAAGAATTTTCCCGATATATGAAGAACGTGGACATTGAGGAGTGCTCACTTACAGGTTTAAAACTGCTCGATGTGGTCATCGGCTACGACCGGCTCATCATCATCGATACGATAAAAAAATCTGATCCGATCACTGGAAAGGTCTACACACTGAAACACAGTGATCTCAGGTATATCCCCGGTCCCTCCCCCCATTATGTCTCCATCCCTCAGGCTGTTGACATCGGCAGAAAGCTGGGACTCAAAGTCCCCTCAAAAATCGACATCATCGCCGTCGAGGCGAAAAACCTGTACAATATGGGGGAAGGCTTGACACCTGAAATGACCAAAGCCATTCCCGAAATTATTCAGAAATTGAAGGAACTCCTGGAAGAGAAATGACAAAAAAGGAAGTATTGGTCCTGGAAGACCTGTTGGGGTCCAACAAAAAGATCGCCACAGACATCCGCAAAAAACTGAGTCAAAAGGGGATCTTGACGGTCAACCTCATGAGCTCGCCGGGTGCGGGCAAAACCACTCTGTTGGAGAGCATCGCCGAACGTTTGACACCCGATCACAAGATGGCTGTGATCGAAGGCGACATCGAGACAGAGAGGGATGCGGATCGCATCCGTGCCAAGGGGATCCCCGCGTGGCAGATTATCACAGGCGGAGCTTGTCATCTGGAGGCCAAAATGATAGGCAAGCTCTTCCCAGAGATTCCCCCTGACCTCGATTTCCTCTTTATCGAAAACGTGGGAAACCTCGTCTGCCCTGCCAGTTATGACCTGGGAGAGAACATTCGGTGTGTGCTGTTATCCACCCCTGAGGGCGATGATAAACCCAAAAAATACCCGAAAGCATTCACCACCTCGGACTGGTTGATCATCACCAAAGCCGACTTGGTGCCTCTGTTGCCATTCGATATCGGGCAGGCTGTAAAGGAAGCCAAAGATATCAATCCCTCTCTAAAGGTTTTTTCCGTTTCCGCGTTGAAGGGGAAAGGCGTCGAAGAATTGGTAGGCCAGCTGATTTCTACCCTCAAAAAACTCCGTAAAGACAATGCATGAACTATCCATTGTTGCCAACCTCTTCGAAATCCTCGAGGAAAAAGTCCGGGAAAAAAGGGGGACAAAGATCTTCTCTGTGAAACTCCAGGTGGGGGCTTTAGCGGGTGTCGTACCGGAGTTTTTGGTGACAGCTTTTGACATCTATAAAAAAGACACAATCGCATCCGAAGCCGAGCTGGAAATAAAGGAAGTCCCCCTCAAAGTCCAATGCAAGGATTGTCACAAGGTCATGGTTAAGGATGACTTCATCTTTATCTGTGACCACTGCGGCTCCACCAACCTCAAGACGCTGGAAGGGACCGAGATGATCCTCGAGAAAATGGATATCGAGATTTAGCCAAAGGCCTAAAAAGCCCCTCACATATCAGGAGAGCGCCTATGAAAAACCTAAGAGACATCGCAAAAAAAACAGTGCTGAGGCAGGCACAACTCAAAGAGATCGAAGACATCATCCTCAGCCATGGACATTATGCCAAAAGTACGGTTAGAGCCGAGGTCGAATGGTTCTCGACCGGGCTGGGGATGGATGCCTACTATTTTCAAACAACGCCTCTCAAAACGATCGCCAGTCACATCGAAGCCATCAAATCAGCGGCCATCATGGCTTCCCTCCAGAAAAAGACAGCCCTACAGATCGACCTGGCCACAGAGCACAAGGACGAAGCCATCTACTTGGTGGACGACCAGCATTCACGGGCCCTGGAAGTCGAGCGTCGAATCGAGGAAAAATACCCCAATTCCAGACTTCAGACGTACAGGACAACGGGAAAACCAAGGAGAGCGAAACATCTCCGGCTCTACCAGGTCAATAGGACGCAGTTCTGTGCAGAAAAAGTCTACCCCGAAGAGACAGACCTCAAGAAAATCGCATGCCGTCTTTTCTTGAAGACCACAACACAAGAAACGTACAAACGATACCAGGACATCATCGAAAGATCCCAAGGCTGGGAGACGCCATTGATCGATGTTTCGCATAAAGAAGATTCCAAAGAACTCCGCATCATGGTGGCCGTTAACCGGGAATCTCTCTCCCGGTTTTTCTCCAATGTCTCCGATGTATTCAACTCCCATGGCCTTTTTTCCAACCGCAAATACATCGAACAATTCGCCAACGGCAAGACCGTCTATACGTTTTATTTAAACGACATCCGCAACGAAAGACTCATCCAGGACCTGATCGCCGACATAAGCCTTGTGTATGTTCTCCCGGATAGCCCTCTCTCAGAGCTCTTCAGAGAGGGAAAACTCAGCGCCCAGGAAATGGTCTTTGGAGTATCGGCCTGGAGTTTTACCCATCAGTTCCTGAGCGAATACAACGAGGAATACCTTAAAGTCAGGGATTCTCTCAAAGACTCTCCTGAGCTTTTAGGGATCATAAGGCAACTCAAAACCAGGCTGTCTAAGATGGCCTACGACGAGGCCAAGATCTGGGAAGCCCTTTTGAGCAATTATGTTTATGTCAAAGAGGCTTACAGGCTTTTTGAAATAAAGTGTAACCCCCATGTCAAAAATTTTGATTTCCAGAGTCAAAAGGAAAAGCTCAAGAACGATATTTCCCGTTTTATCAATGTAGAGATCGACCGCAACATTTTTCAAATGATCCTCTGCTTTATCGATATCATCCAGAGGACCAATTTTTATAAGAGTGACAAGACCTCCATCGCCTTCATGTATGACCCGAAGTTTCTTAATCCCGTGGACTATCCGGAAGCTCCCTATGGGATTTTTCAAGTCATTGCCACCGAATTGCGCGGCTATCACATCAGGTTCAGAGACATTGCAAGGGGAGGCATCCGCATCGTGCGCTCGAACAACCTCCAAGGGTACATGAACAATTCCGATTTCATATTCGATGAAAACTACAACCTGGCTTTGACACAGCAGAGAAAAAACAAAGACATCCCTGAGGGAGGTTCCAAAGGAACCATCCTCCTGCGCTGGGGACATCAGGACAAGTCGGAATCCGCCTTCAAGAAATACATCAACGGTCTGTTAGACCTCCTCCTCCCCGATGAAAACATCGTCGATCACTACGGAAAGGAAGTCATCCTCTTCTTAGGTCCTGATGAAGGAACCGCAGACATGATGGAATGGGCCTCAGACAGGGCTCGGATCCTCGGGCACCCCTATTGGAAGGCCTTTTCTACGGGAAAACCTGTAGCTATGGGAGGAATTCCCCATGATCTCTATGGGATGACGACAAACTCCGTCCACCAGTATGTGCTCGAGATCCTCAAGAAGACCGGAAAAAAAGAAGCAGGAATCACCAAAGTGATGACAGGGGGCCCTGATGGAGACCTGGGCAGCAATGAAATCCTGATCTCCAAAGATAGGCTCCTGGCTATTATTGACGGGTCTGGTGTGATCTATGATCCCAAAGGCATCAACCGGGAAGAATTGAAACGCCTGGCCAAAAAAAGAGAGATGATCGAAAAATTTCAAAGAAACCTCATCTCACCAAACGGATTTCTCGTCACAATAAAAGACCAGGATATCGTATTGCCAGATGGAGAAAAAGTGCTCAGCGGACTCGAGTTTCGCAATACGTTTCATCTGCATCCGAAGTTCAAGGCCGACCTCTTTGTCCCCTGTGGTGGGAGACCCGCTTCGGTCAACATCAACAACTGGAGCCAATACATCGACGAGAAAGGCAATCCTCGTTTCCGATATATCGTCGAAGGCGCCAATCTGTTTATAACTCAGGATGCACGGATAAGACTTGAAGAGCACGGAGTCATCATATATAAAGATGCTTCAGCAAACAAAGGGGGCGTCACATCTTCCTCATTGGAGGTCTTTGCTAGCCTGGCGCTGGATGATCAGGAATATTTGAGCCTTATGTGTGTCAAAAACACAAAAGTTCCTCCTTTCAGGATCAGATATGTCGAAGAAATCTTGGAGATCATCAGAGAGAATGCCCAACTGGAATTTGAAGTCATCTGGAAGGAACACGAACGCACACACCTCCCACGCTCTGTTCTCACCGATAGGATCAGCAAAAAGATTAACGCAATTACCGACGCCATCAACACGTCAGATCTATTCAAAGATAAGGCGCTTTTCAGGAAAGTTATCGAGTGTTGCTGCCCCCGAGTGCTCATCGACCAGGTCGGATTCGACAAGATCCTCCAACGGGCTCCCCGGAGATACCTCGAAGCTCTCTTCGCTTCACGCCTTGCAAGCCGTTATGTCTACAAACACGGTCTGGAAGGCAACGAGATCGACTTTTATGGCTACCTCCAAGAGTACCGATGATCGGCGTTATGGAGCTTTTTTGTTTTTAGCGTTGGAGCCTTTCCATGAATTTCTCCAGATTGATGATGTATCTCTGATGGTTCCCCTGGCCGATGATCCCGGTACTGTCAGAGGCCGTCACAGCATATTCCAGAACTCGCCCCTCTCTCTTGACAAGAGTCGCCTCAGCAGTCACAACTCCCCCGATTGGTGTCGCTCTCAGATGTTCGACATCCACCCGCGTCCCTACCGTGGTCCATCCTACCGGTAAATATTCTTGAACCGCATCAACAGCTGCGGCCTCCATCAATGCGATCATCATGGGTGTGGCCAGAACTTCAACACTTCCTGACCCGATCTCGCTGGCGGCATGGGCCCTCTCGACAACCATCGTTTGTTTCGCCGAAACTTGATCCGGAATTACAAAATCCATTTTTACCTCTCTTCGTATGCCCTTGAGTGCAAAACTTCCTGAATAAGCATATCTAAGTCCGTGATCGTTTGAAGACAAGTTGCGTTATTGTGTGGCCCAATTGTGTGGTGGAGAAAACCGTGAGAAGGGCTCCATGCGGGCATGGTACATCTCCCAAGGGGAGATGTGAGGGAAGCCCCCACGACCGAGCTTAAATACATAAGGCCGTTCTCTTTTTATGTAGGGTCCGTTCCCCGAACGGACCGTTTGGGAAACGGTCCCTACATTTAATGAGAGCTGCACTGCTGTCCCGTTGTTCGTTTTCGAAATCACCAATTGGAACACTCGGATAGCATCCACACGGATTTAGAAACGCCTAACTTCTGTAATTGCATTTTCTCATCATGCATCTGTATATTATATGATATCCTAGAAAATGGATAGGGAGTGAGACATCTTTTGCAGACGCTTGAATTTGCAGAGTTTCGATGGTAAAACTTTAAGGAAGAATTCCCTTTCCAAACTTACAAAGAGGGAGAAAACCATTGGATATGAATCAAACCCAATCTAGCAGCTCCACGAAAAAATGGCTCATCGGCTGCGGTATAGGCTGTGGCGTTGTGATCATAATCGTTGTGATCCTCTTGGCCAGCGGATATTTTTTTGTCAAGAACATCGTCGACGAGTTCAAAAACACCGAGGCCATGACAGAGGTCTTGACCGAGCGTTTCGGAAGAATCACCGATTATTGTCCTGACCCCGATGGAGCTATCCGGCCAGAACGGATAGAGGCCTTTCTTTCTGCTCGGGATGCTTTTGCACCGATCCGGGAGAGGATCGCCAAAAGTCTGAAGACCCTCTCACAAAGAAAGGATGTCGATGACGTAGAGGTGGGGAAACCCAGGAGTATGCTCACTATGCTGAGACTCGGCTTTGGGATCATTCCACAGACGGCCGAATTCATCAAAACAAGAAATGAGGCGTTTCTCGGAGCGGGGATGGGCCTGGGTGAATACTACTATATCTATGTGGTGACTTATTATTCTTGGATGGGGAAAAATCCTGAGGATGGACCTGGTTTCCAGATCGTGGGGCCTAACGAGGAGAGAGACTTAGATTACTGGGACCGAGAGGATTCCAAAGAAATGCGCAGGGAACGTTTGCTGCGAAGACTCAACCGGATGTTGCTACCCATGCTGCACAATCAACTCGAGAAGCTGACCGAAGAGAGTGAACCGAAGGCCTCGGAAGAGTGGCGGCAGATGCTGAAAAAGGAGATCGAAGCCCTCGAGCAGGATAAGGAGCGTCTCCTGTGGCAGGATAGTCTCCCCGAAGTTATCGCTTTATCCCTTAATCCCTACAAAGACCAGCTCGAGGCCAGTTACAATTTGATGACAAATCTCTTAGAAGTAACCATCGAACAAAGATAACCCTCGGAGGCGACAAGCACTGGGAGCTGCTGTCTTTTTCCCTTCCAAATAAACGAGAAATCATCCGATTCTCCTGAATTATTCACGAGTCGAGATCGCTGCAAAGGCAAGGCAGTGGCTTATGAAGATGTAGTGAACTACCTCGAATGAGCTACAACGAAGGTTTTTTAGTGAGATCGGTTCGCCCGCAGGGTAAAAAATGTCGATTTACAAAAGAAAATCATAGAGGCAATTCGGTGCCTAAACGAACATTCCGAAAAAACAACATAAAATTCTGATAATGAGTCGGTTATAATAAGTATCGACATTTTTTATGAATAATTCAGGTTATTTGACATTCACGTGTTTGAGTGATAAAACCTCATAGAATTCAAATTGGAGGTGCAGTGTTGACGATAGGATGGAAACACAACAAAACCAAGTTCTTATTCCTGGGTATCACAGTATTTATGACGACTGTTCTGGCATTCCCGCAACAGGGGAAAAAGCGACTGACCTATCAACAGGCCTATGGTGGCATGGATGTCCGTTTTATGATGATGATGTCGAGAGCTAGATGGCTAGACGACGTGCACTATCTCATCTCTGAACAAGACAAAAAAACGAGAAAGACAAAATTGCTCAAAGTCAATGCCGAAACCGGCGAAAAAACAGTTTATCTGGATTATGGGCTCCTCGAAAACGCCTTTCCTAAGGGTATGAGAGTTATGGGTCATACCGATAACACAAAAGATTACAGCAGCCTTCTGTACGTTAGCAAAGACGACCTCTATCACTTTTCAGTAAAGACAAATAACTTGAAGCGGCTTACGGCAACACCCGGGATAGAGAACAATCCTCAACTTTCTCCGGATGGACGATTTGTGGCCTACACCCGAAATCACGACCTCTACTCAATGGATATCGAGACAGGGTTGGAATACCAGCTCACTGCGGATGGGTCGGACACCATCTACAACGGCTGGGCATCCTGGGTTTACATGGAAGAGATTCTCGGCCGGGGAACCAGATACAGGGCCTTCTGGTGGTCACCGGACAGCCAGAAGCTGGCCTATTTGCGCTTTGATGACAGCCCTGTTCCCACCTTCCCCCTCTTCAGGATGGGAGGGGCACACGGGGAACAGGAGATCGAACGATACCCCAAACCAGGAGACCCGAATCCCTATGTCAAGCTGGGCATAGTCCCGGCCACGGGCGGGAAAACCGTGTGGGCCGATGTCGAAGAGAAGGCAGATCATTATGTGGCCTGGCCCTTCTGGTTGCCCGACAGCAGCCGATTGACCTTCCAGTGGATGAACCGTGGGCAGGACAACATCAAGATCTATGGCGTTGATCTAAAATCGGGGAAAAAGCACCAGATCTATGAGGAAGAGCAGCCCGCATGGGTAGAATTTTTCGAAGATCTGTATTTTTTCAAGGATGGAAGTGCATTCCTCCTTCGCACCCATGTGGATGGCTGGAGCCATCTGTACCTCTATGACCTCGAAGGCCATCTTAAGAAGCGGCTGACCGAGGGCGAATGGACAGTGACAGATATCGCGCTCGTGGATGAGAAAAACGGCCGCGTTTTCTTCAACGCCCGGAAAGAAAAGACAATAGAAACCCACCTCTATGTGGTCAAGCTCGACGGGACTGGTTTTAAGCGCTTGACAAAGGAGGCGGGCAACCATAGGGCTTCTGTCTCTCCTGAGGGAAGTTACTTCATCGACAGCTTTTCAAACACAACGACACCTACAAAGCAGAACCTCTACAAGTCTGATGGCGCACTTGTACGCATGATCAAAGACATGGGCATGGCCGACAGAGAGGAATATACGCTCGGTAAAAAAGAGATGTTCACCATCCCCACCGAAGATGGATGGGATCTTCCCGCCTACTGGGTCTTACCTCCGGATTTCGACAAGAGCAAAAAGTACCCAGTCATTTTTTCCATATACGGGGGACCGAATGCAGGAAGAGTGTACGATTCCTATCCCTCGATGAGCGACCTCTACTTCGCCCAGGAAGGCATCATCATCTTCAGCGTCGACCACAGGGCTTCAGGCCATTTTGGGAAAAAGGGCGTGGACCTGATGCACCGGGATCTCGGGAAATGGGAGATGTATGACCTGATCGAAGCCGTGAAGTGGCTTCACCAGAAGCCCTTCGTGGACAAAACTAAGATCGGGATCACCGGGGGAAGTTATGGAGGGTATACCACCTGTATGGCCCTCACCTACGGCGCCGATTACTTCACACATGGATACGCAAGATCATCCGTCACCGACTGGCATCTCTATGATTCGGTCTACACAGAGCGCTATATGGATCGGCCGTGTGAAAACAAGGAAGGCTACACGTTTGGGTCTGCAATGACACATGCAAAGAACATGAAAGGAGTCCTGTTCATGTCGCACGGAGATCTGGACGACAATGTCCATATGCAAAACACGGTACAGCTCATCAGCAGGCTCATGGACCTCGGGAAACAATTCGAGTTCATGCTTTATCCCGACCAGAGGCATGGCTTCCGCGGAAGCAAAAGGGAGCATTCCAACCGTCATTATGTGGATTTCTGGTTCAAACATTTTTTGAATCGGTAAAATGAACGAAGGTCCGTTCCATTTCGAAGAGCTAAAGCACTGCCCCGTATGCTCTAGCACAGACATTATCTCTTTCAGGAAGAGGACCTTCGACATCAGCACTTTCACTGAGGAAAACATAAAGATCACAGACAGCGATTACGGAAAGGTCTGGGACCTGGATCGCTGCGAAAGCTGCACTCATGTGTTCGCCAATCCTGCACCATCACCCACATTCATCCAATCGCTCTATGCCAAGACAGAAGACCCGGATTATGAGGAAGAATCTTTAGGAAGAGGGAAAAATTTCCAACGCATTCTGGCTGCTTTGGAAAAAATCCATCCTCGGAAGGGAACGCTACTTGATGTTGGAGCTGCCACCGGAATCCTAATGCACCTGGCCCGTGAAAAAGGTTGGGACACCGAGGGCATCGAGCCTAGCTCCTGGGCTGCCGCGGTCGCTAAAGACAAGTACGACCTCACATTGATGCAAGGGAGCCTCAAGGCGGTCACTTTAAAGAGCAAATCATACACTGCAGTGACCCTAGTCGATTTTATCGAGCACATCTCCCACCCCAACGGAGCTATCTCCAAGATCTATGAGGCTCTTAAACCTGGAGGCACTGTTTGTCTGGTGACTCCGGATATCCAAAGCCTGGCAGCTAGGGCGATGGGGAAAGGGTGGTGGCATTTCCGGCCGGGCCATCTTGCATACTTCTCAAAAAAAAGCCTCCTCATTCTACTTGAACGATCCGGTTTCCATGTCATAAGATGGAGAAGGTATGCATGGACTTTCAGTGCCCATTACCTCCTTTCTCGTATGAGCTTGTTCCAGTTTCTTGTTAAAAATCCAAGAATGGCTTTGTTTTGGAAGAACATTCCAATAAAATTAGCACTTCGGGATTCATTCGAAGTTTACGCAAAAAAAGAGCACTCCGAATGAGAGCATATCTCAGAGCGATGCGGCTCGGCAGATGGCCGAGAAGCCTCGCCTTATTTGTCGGCAGCGCTGCTTTTTTCTACTTGTACAGAGAAGTTCTGTTTGCCACTGATATCACTTGGGTAGTCCTTCAATCTCTTTACGCATTTCTCCTGACATGGACGATCTCCACGGCAAATTACATCATCAACGAAATCGTGGACGCCCCCTATGATGTCCACCACCCCACAAAGCGAAATCGTCCCTTAGTCAAGGGGGAGATCAAGAAAATTCCTTTTTTCCTCATGGCGGTTGTGATATCGGCGACGAGTTTATACCTGGCATACCTCCATTTCTGTCCGCCCTTTTTCTATTCTTTGTTGGCGCTTCTTGTCGCAGGATTTATATACAATATCAAACCCGTCAGGACAAAGGACATCCCATTTCTCGATTCCATATCCGAATCCGCCAACAATCCCATCCGTTTTCTGATCGGATGGTTCGCTTTCGCGTCTCCGGAAATTTGGCCACCTCTCTCCATTCTGCTGTGTTGGTGGGCCTTCGGCAACTTCCTGATGATCGCCAAAAGGCTCTCTGAATTCCGTCTTTTGAAAGAGCGTGCCGGAGATTACAGGAATTCTCTCCGAAAATACTCTGAAGGGGCTCTGATGTTAGGGATGGCAGCGAGTGCCGTGATCTTTTTCCTCGCATATATCTATTTTGCTTACACGTTCAAGCTTGAGACCTTGCTTCTCTTTTCGCCCTTCGTTTTTTTCTATTTTTTCCTGTTCTTCCGAAAAACGATGAGAGAGGACGAAGTCATGGAAGAACCGGAACGGCTCTTTATGCATCTTAAATTTGCGCTATATACCCTTTTCCTGATAGGGATCTTTTTCCTCTCCTCGTTCCTGGACAAACCTCTCCACTAGACTTTTTTCCCGGAAAAAGTTGTTTCTATCTTTTTTTTTTGATAAATTAACACCATGCAAGAGCAGAAGGATACGCAATGGATCTAATAGAGATAATACTAAAACTTGTGCTGGCCGTGGCTCTGGGTGGACTGATCGGCTTGGAGAGAGAGACAAGGGAGAAGCCTGCGGGATTCAGGACTAACATCCTGATCTGCGTCGGCTCGGCAATGATGATGATCCTTGCACAACTCCTATTCGGAGCGGTGGGGGGGAATTCTAGCGAAGTCGCTCGGATCGCTGCAGCCGTCATCACTGGAGTAGGTTTCATAGGTGCAGGGACTATCATTCAAGCAAAAGGAAGTGTTATGGGGCTGACATCTGCAGCCACGATCTGGGCCGTGGCTGGTTTGGGTCTTGTGATCGGCGCCGGCTACTACGTGATCGCCATTATCTTTTCCGGTATGGTCATCCTGACTCTCTTATTCTTCAGGCGTATTGAGGGTCACCCGAGAGAAAGACTGCTTTACCGCTATCAGCTAAAAACCAGAGCTGCAAGAGAGGTTCTCCTCAACATAAAGAAGCTGGCTCTCCACGAAGGAATCAAATTCAAGGAAATCACTCACCGGAAGGAAGGGGCAGAATCCATCATCTCCTTCTCTTTCCCTGCATCGGAAGAAAAGGAGGAAAAGTTTAATCAGGACATGCTGAGCATGGATGGGATCCAAGAAATTAAGATTGACTGACATTAAACTCCTCATCGCCACGACCAATCAGGGAAAAGCCGAAGAGATTAGATCATTTTTAAAGGGGCTTCCCCTCGTTGTGGCTTCCCTCCTCAAGCTTAACTCAAGGGACATCTAT
The DNA here is from genome assembly GCA_964540205.1 of uncultured Eubacteriales bacterium. GTDB lineage: Bacteria > Acidobacteriota > Aminicenantia > Aminicenantales > Aminicenantaceae > WTAW01. Next base: position 28,487 of record CAZIMJ010000023.1, read on the forward strand.
GAAGAAGATAATTCTTCCTTTCTCGCGAACGCCAGGGGAAAAAGCCTTTTCTACGGGCAAAAATGGGAAGGCTTGACTCTCGGTGAAGACTCAGGTTTGGCGATCGATTTTCTCCAGGGTGCTCCTGGAGTCCGATCAGCTCGGTTTTCAGACCCTGGAGCGACGGATGAGAAAAATATCACAAAAGTTCTCAAATTGATGGAAGAAGTGCCAGAGGAAGAGAGAAAAGCCCGGTTTGTCTCTTGTTTGGTCTTATCCCAAGGCGGAAAAATCCTCGCAGAGATTACAGGAGAGGCAAGAGGCGTTATCACATCCGCAAAAAAAGGCCAATCGGGCTTTGGTTATGACCCCATATTCTTTTATCCCCCGCAGAAGAGGACCTTTGCAGAGCTTTCACCAGAGGAGAAAAACGCGGTCAGTCACCGCGGCCAGACCTTAAAACAACTGAAGGTCTTTCTCCAAAAACACTTCCACTGGACAAACATTTAGGGAGAGAGAAGGGGCAGAGCCCCTCTCTCATTTTGTTTTGGACCCGACTTCGATCTTATCCTTTATCAGTTTGAACGTCTTTTCCCCGACTCCCTGAACTTTCATGAGCTCTTCGATCTTTTTGAACTGACCATGCTCTTCCCGGTAGTCGATAATGCGTTGGGCTACCTTCTCGCCGATCCGTGGGAGTGTCTGGAGCTCATCCAAATTCGCCGTGTTGATATTGACCTTTTTTGCTGTCGTTTTCGTTTGTGCCTGGAGTGGGGATAAAAAGCTCAACGCAAACACCACGACCAAAACCAAACCGATTTTAATTCTTCTGCTCTTCATGTTTGTCATGAGAACCTCCTTTCACTTAACCGTATAGCAAGATGGAGGCCAACTGGGGTGATTTCTATCCTCTTTATTATTTGTTAGTTAAGAGAGTGAAGGATGACGAATCGTCAACGGCTGTTAACAAACACACTTATTTTATGCCCACCTATGTTTCCATTTTCACCGGGATCAGACATCGGTAACTTTGATAATTTTCACAAGAGAACAACTTTAGCATTTTTCTTGTCAAATCTTACTCATCCTAAGGACAGATTTAGTCTTAAATGAGTAAAAAATAGCGGAAGTTATTTATGTCTGAACCCAAATGTCTAAGAGCGGGGATGGCTTTTCTTGTAGACATCGATGAGCTGTTTCAAGTCAAGATGTGTGTACTTTTGAGTCGTGGCCAAGCTATCATGTCCCAAGAGCTCCTGAATAACCCTGAGGTCAGCTCCTCGGCTTAAAAGATGGGAGGCGAATGAATGGCGGAGAGAATGGGGGCTGATCTTCCTCCGCATTGCAGAAAAATGGATATATTTGTCCACCACTCTTTCCACAGAGCGTGAGGTTAATCTCGCTCCACGGTAGTTCAAAAAGAGCGCGCTGTCGTCGATCTCTCCCTTGTGGATTTGGCTCCTCGCCCGGATATAGAACGCTAAGCTCTCCTCCGCAATTTTGCCAAAAGGAACAAGCCTTTCTTTCTTCCCTTTCCCTCTCACACGGATGAGCCGTTCTTCAAAATTTATTTCCTCCAGGTTTATCCCGACGAGTTCACTTACACGCAGCCCTGTCGCATAGAGAAGTTCGAGTATGGATTTATCGCGGAGATCGAGAGGCTTGTCCGTTTTGGGGATATCCAGGAATTGCTCCATGTCCTCCTCTGACAGGAACGAAGGTACGGGCTTTTCCTGTTTGGGCGTGGCCACAACTTTAGCCGGATTATCTTCTAACCATCTTTTTCTTATGCAGAACTGGAAAAATGAGCGGATCGCAGCAAGCTTGCGCGCTACGGTCGATTTCTTATTCCTCTTCTCGTAGAGCGTGGCTAAAAAACCGCGCAACACGACATTATCTGTCCTCTTCAGGCTGACATTCCTCTCTTTAAGGTAAACAGCGAGCTGCTTCAGGTCTCTTTCATAGCTTGTGATGGTGTGGGGCGAAGCATTTTTCTCATGCTTCAAATAATCAAGAAACGCCTCTAATTCTCTCTTCATTTCTTATGAATAATCCAGTCATTTAGTGTTTTGGTCTTCCCAGATCTTCTTAGGTTCCACCGTCTGCTTGAAGGAACATTTCTCATCACTGCAGTACAGATAAGGCTGTCCATTGATAAGGTTTTTACGGAGAACAAACGGTCGCGCACAATCCGGACAGGGCTGGGTGACAGGCTCATCCCATGTCGCATATTTACATTTAGGGTAACTGCTGCATCCATAGAAAATCTTTCCCTTTCTTGTTTTTTTCCGGACTAGTGTCCCGCCGCAATCCGCAGGGCAAGCAATGCCTGTATCTTTGGTATCCTTTTTCACATACTTGCACTTGGGATAGTTCGAACAGGCTACAAAGGCTCCATACTTCCCATGCCTCATAACGAGCTTCGAACCACATTCTGGACAATCCTCATCGAGAGGCTTGGCTTCCTTGCGGACCATGCTCTTCTTGTACTGGCAATCGGGATACCCCGAACATGCCTTGAACCGGCCGAACCGGCCTTCTTTGATCACCAGTTGTTTACCGCACTCGGGGCAGACATCCTCTAGAGGGATCCCACCTTTGGCCTTGATCCCCTCAGCCTTCATCGCTTCATCCAGATCTTTTTCCAGGAGGACATTGTAGGACTTGAGATAGCTCAATCCATCGAGTTCCCCTTCGCTGATTCGGTCGAGCTGGTCCTCCAACCGTACAGTGAACTTGAACTCCATGAGATCGGGGAAATTGGTGACCAAATAATCCGACAGATAGAGGCCCACTTCGGTCGGGATGAACTTTCCTTTCTCCTTGATGACGTAGTCACGCCCCTGGATTGTGGCGATGATCGGAGCGTATGTGCTCGGACGACCGATCCCTCGCGCCTCCAATTCCTTAACCAGACTCCCTTCCGTGTAACGGGGAGGAGCCTGGGTGAAATTCTGCTTGGTCTCAAGTTCCAAAAGTTTCAGTTCTTCTCCAGATCGGGCCCTGGGCAGAACATTCTCCTCCTTTTTTGGCTTCGGATAAAGAACCATGTACCCATCGAACTTAATGACTTCACCCTTAGCCTTAAATCGGAACTTTCCCGCCCGGATATCGAATTCTGTCTCATCGATCACTACAGAGCTCATCCGCGAGGCAAGAAAGCGATTCCAGATCATAGAATAGAGTTTAAATTCATCGTCTTTGAGATAGGGCTTCACCAGTTCGGGATCACAATCAAAAGAAGTGGGACGGATGGCCTCATGGGCATCCTGAGCCTTTTTTTTATTCTTGTAAATTCTACCTTTTGAAGGCAGGTATTCTTTAGAATAGTTCGATGCGATATAATCCCGCGATAGCCGGAGTGCATCATCAGAGACTCGGACTGAATCTGTCCTCATGTAGGTGATCAGCCCAACTAAACCCTTATCCCCGATCTCCAGGCCCTCATAAAGCTTTTGCGCCACGAACATGGTTTTTTTGACCGGAAAACGCAGGAGACGAAAACTGTCTTGTTGGAGCGTGCTTGTGATGTATGGAGGAGGGGGAGCCTTTTTTTTCTCTCTGAATTCGACATTGTACAGTACAAACGGAAGCTTCCTAATCTCTGTTGCGATCGCCTCAGCGCCCTGGCCATCCTTGATTTTGACCTTCCTGTCGTCGATCTTCACCAGATTTGCAAGGAAGGAAGGAGGATTTACCGCTTCCAAATGGGCTGAGATCGTCCAGAATTCTTCGGAGACAAAGTCCTTGATCTCTTTCTCTCTCTCACAGATCAACCGCAAAGCGATGGACTGGACCCTTCCTGCACTGAGGCCTCTTCCGATCTTCTTCCACAGGAGGGGGCTTATGCGATATCCGACCAGCCGATCGAGGATCCGTCGTGTCTGCTGCGCTTTGATCTTGTCCTGATCGAGCTCTCCCACATTCTTGAAGGCCTCTTTAATTCCTTTTTCTGTGATCTCATGGAGCAGGACCCGATAGATACTTTCACTCGCATCTTTCAGGAGAACAGAAAGATGCCAGCAGATGGCTTCTCCCTCTCTGTCTGGATCCGCAGCAAGATAGACCTCCTCTGACTTCTCGGCCATTTTCCGCAACTTTGAAACCAGTTCCTCCCTCTCGGGGATGATCCTGTAATCAGCCTCAAAATCATGTTCAACGTCCACACCCAGTTTTGACTTGGGGAGGTCCCGCACGTGTCCCATAGAAGCACTGACCAGAAAATCGGGGCCAAGATAACGGTTCACTGTTTTCGCTTTAGCGGGGGATTCCACAATAACCAATCGTTTTGCCATCATATCTTCCTTTGAAAATTTTTCCCCGGGCTCTGACTGATGTATCCTTTGAGCTCCAGTTGAAGAGAAAGGGACAGGATCTCAGAGACAGAGAATTCCGTTTTTTCGACAAGCTCGTCGACCGGAGTGAGTTCATCGGTCTTTAACAATGCCAGCACTTTTTCCTCATTAGGATTCACAGGGGGAAGAGCTTTTATTGTCTTCTCCTCCGTCTGAGCGAGAAGTTGGTCTTTGAGCGGTGGAGGCAATTCCTCAGCCACATCTTCCCATCTCTCCACAAGTTTGGCTCCTGTTTTCACCAACCAATTGGTCCCCCGGCTGAGCTCTGAGGTTGTGTTTCCAGGAACGGCCATCACTTCTCTATTTTGTTCCAGAGCCAACCGAGCCGTGATGAGGGAGCCACTTCGTTTAGTCGCTTCAATCACCACCACGGCCAGTGATAATCCACTGATGATTCTATTCCTCACAGGAAAGTGGTACCCTAGAGGAGAAGACTTTAAAGGAAATTCCGTGATCACAGCACCTGTCTCTATGATTTTATCAAAAAGTCTCCGGTTCTCTCTGGGATATATCACGTCCAATCCAGAACCCATCACAGCCACGGTCTTTCCGCCCTGGAGGGCACCCCAATGGGCTACAGAGTCTATTCCCCGAGCCAACCCACTCACAACGACCATCCCGCGGGAAGCCAGGTCGTAAGCGAGTTTCTCGGCTACAGCTCTCCCGTAGGGAGTGGGCTTTCGTGCACCTACGATGGAAACAGAAAGCTCGTCCAGCACATCGACCTTCCCTGCACAATAGAGGACGCACGGAGGGTCGAAAGTTTCTCGCAAATACGAAGGATAATTCCGATCCTCGAGTGTGAGTATAGCATATTTTTTCCTCGTGAGCTTTTCAATGTCGTTTTCTGCCTGATGGAGTGTCTTGGGAGAGACTAACGCGACGGCTGTCTCTTCGTCAAGCTCTAAAGCCTCGATGTCTGTGATCGATGTTTCAAAGAGATCCCGAATATTGGGAAAGCGGTTGAGGATTTTTTTGATCGCTTTGAGATTCTCACTCAGAACAATGTTTAGAGCGACCCAATACTTGAGATTGTCTTCCAATTTATCTTTTTCAGTGTGAAGGGGGAATCACAAAGATCGGTGTGTGACTGTAGGAAATAACCTTTTCTGTTGTGCTTCCCAATAAGAATCTCTCAAGTCTGCTCTGACCACACGTGGAAATGACGAGCAGATCCATCTTGTGCGTGTCGGCATAATCAACTATACCCACCGGCGCATCTATGGCACGGGTGACGTCTTCGGTGATCTTGATGTCTTCTTTCTCCCGGCGCTTGCGCTGCTTCAGTTTTTTCAGCACAGAATCTAACATCTCATCAAGAACACGGGGGGGGAACTCATAGTCATGAAGTTCCAGGATATGAAGGAGAGTGATGTCAGCGTCGAATCCTTTCGCGAGCTTCCATGCATAGTCCCTCTCGACCTCCTCTTGTTCAGAGAAGTCTGTGGGGACAAGGATCTTTTTGAACCGGGGTTTCCCGCTCTTCTTTTTCGTTATGAGGATGGGTATCGGGGAATGCCGCAGGACCTGATTGGCCACGTTGCCGATAAAAAGTCTCTCGATCGCTGAGAGCCCCTTCCTGCCGATCGCGATAAGGTCCGCCTTTTGGTCCTCTGCTGTTTCAACAATGACTTTTGCTGCGTTGCCGTCTTTAATGAAGTATTCAAATGTCACGCCCTTCGCTTTCTGGAAGGATTCAAATTTCTCAACAGCCACATTCTTCATGTGCTCCATCCGCTTTTTCAACTCGTCGATAACGACGATTGCCGACTGGTAATGCTCTGGTGAAAATCCGGGTAAGACATGGAGTCCTAAAATCTCAGCGCCAAACGTCCTGGCAAAAATATCGGCATACGTAAAGGCCTCATGTGCCTCATCAGAAAAATCCGTCGCCCAAAGGATTTTATTCACAAAATCAGTCATGTGTTTCTCCTTCCCTGTTTGATTCCTCGGAACGCTATTTTAGCAAGAAAAAACGGGGGAGGCTACTTTTTTACAAAAAAAGTCATCCCTCCCTTTTTCTTTCCACTGTGCTGAGTGCAAGGTAGTCAGTTGTCCTGTTTTTTCTAAAGATCAGACTTACCTTTTTTTCCGCTCATAAATTTGTCCGTCATTTTTTGATCCATAAGCGATCCGACCGCAATCTGCGAGACTTTTCATCGTTCTCTATAAAAAACGAATGTAGCGCTCTTAATTTCTCACTATCATCCAGCGGAACAATGCGAACCTTAATAATTAGAATCAGAGGTGATGGATTGAGCGACATAAAGGAAGATTTAGCCTTCTGAAATCGCATTCGAGGGAATCCGACGAAGTCGGACGTTGAGGACTGTATGAGCACGTGAAGAATAAAGATGTGTGGTACTTTCTTTTCAGTCGAGGCCTCGAAGCAGAATAAAGGTAGACGTGCGCAGATTCGCAGACGCCTATAAAATAAATTGAAGGAACTTCCTTTAAATAATTAAATGGGTGGGAGGCGGCGTTAAAAATCTGACAGGAGCGAAAACATCACCTCTGATTCTATATAATGAAGATGGGAACCTCAGATAATCATGATTGTGATGGACTACTCCAGATTATCGGTTTAAAAGAATGGAGCTGGAAGTGTAGAAAACACCGGCCACAGCTCCCGTCATCAGGCAGGCCAGGGTTGCTGCCAAAAGAGCACGGAAACCCAGACGAGAAAGGTCCTTCATCCTCTGGGGAGCAAGGGCTCCGATCCCTCCGACAAATATCGCGAGCGATGCCACATGGGCAAACCCACAAAGGGCATAGGAAGCGATGATCGCGGAGCGGGGATGTTGGAGCGTGCCCTGGGCTAAAAGTTGAGAGAGGTCCTTGTAGGAGGCCACTTCTGTGGCCACGGTGCGCTCCCCGATGATCTTGGCGATCTCGAAGGCATCCGCAGGCGGAATTCCCAGGACCAGAGTGAAGGGATAAGCGATATAACCCAGGAGGGACTTAAAAGACCAGTCCATACTCCAGCCAAACCAGCCATTGAGATACCCGCCAAACCAGCCCAAAATCACATCCAGGAGGGCGAGAATGCCCAGGAAGGCGATCAAGAGAGCAACAATACCAAATAGATATTTTAGGCCCGTGTTAGCCCCGTCAATGATCGCCATGATCAGGTTATCCTCTCTTTCGTAATGGGGTTTGACGTCCAGACCCAGTGTTTTGGGTTTATCTGTCTCGGGGAAGATGAGTTTCGCCATGACCACTGCTGCTGGGGCCGACAGGACAGAGGCCGAAACAAGATGCCCCGCGATCATGGGCATTTGGTCCTGGAGAAAAAACACATATATCGCCAGCACAGTGGATGCGATGGTGCCCATACCCGCGGCTAAAATTGTCGTCAGCTCGGACTTTGTCATGTCATTCAGATGTGGTTTAACAACCAGGGCCGATTCCACCCCGACAAATATATTGCTCGACGCACAGAGAGATTCCGCCCCGCTGATGCGCATCAGCTTTGTGAAGACACGTGCAAACCCCCTGATAACGAGCGGCATGATCTTCAAATAATAGAGCGCAGAAACCAGAGCCGCAAAGAATATCACTGTGGGAAGGCCTTGAAAAGCCAGGAAATACCCCAGGGATGTCTCTCCATCGGCGTTTGTCACTCCCGGGGGCAAGGCTAGCCGCCCGAACACGAACTTAGTCCCTTCTGTGGCGCTGTCGAGGACCGTGACAACGATGTCATTCACAAAGAGAAAGAATTTGGTGCCGATGGGCAGCACAAATATGAAGAACGCAAAGATAAGCTGCAAGCTTATACCCCAGATAATAATGCGCCAGTTGACGACCTTCCGGTTATTCGAGCAAAGCCATGCAAACCCCGCGATGACAAAAATCCCCACAAAACTGACTAGATTATACAGTTCCATCCTCTCTACGACCCAACCTCATCATACATGTTTTCACTCGACATTTTAAGTAAAAACAAGAAGCATTCCTATTACACTAATCAAGCAAGAAAGCATTAGAGAAAGCTTTCTCTGTCAATCGTGTTCGATGGTGATGAGTTTATTTGGGGACTTGTGACCCCGGATGATCTTTACTCTTGAGACGGGGACGCCCAAAAACCTGGCGATCAGTTTACACACCTCCTGATTCGCTTCTCCCTTTGATGGCGCGGAAGTCACATGTATTTTATATGTATTCTCATCAAGCTTA
>CAZIMJ010000024.1:0-15044 GCA_964540205.1 uncultured Eubacteriales bacterium
TTGGCCGACCGTATTCCCCGCAGGACGCTTTTGATCATCACCCAGGCGGCTATGATGATCTTGGCTTCTCTTCTGGCAGGTTTGACATTTCTTCATCTGGTTCAAGCCTGGCATATCATATTTTTGGCTTTCGGATTAGGGATCGCAAACGCTTTTGACGCCCCGGCCAGACAGGCTTTTGTTCAGGAACTTGTCGATCGTGAAGATATGACGAACGCCATCGCTCTGAATTCGACAATGTTCAATTCGGCGACCACCATCGGCCCGGCTGTATCCGGAGTCATTTACGCCCTTTTCGGCCCTGCTTGGTGTTTCACAATAAACGCCCTATCTTTCCTTGGCGTAATCGCAGCCCTGCTAAAGATGCGGATCCCTTACAAACCCAAGCTCCCCGGGAAAAACTCCACCCGCACCGAACTGAAGGAAGGCATGCGATTCGTTCGGAATGAAGCCATGATACGGACACTTATAAGCATTGTGGCTATGACCAGCTTTTTCGGGATTTCCTTTGCAACTCTCTTTCCGGCTTGGGCCGTGAAGATCCTGGGTGGGGACGCGGTGACAAACGGCTGGATGCAGTCTGCACGGGGTTTAGGCGCTTTATTCGGCGCCTTAACGATCGCTTCTCTCGGCCGTTTCAAGTTCAAAGGGAGGCTGCTGTCTATAGGGACCTTTGTCTTCCCCCTTCTGCTGTTGAGTTTTGCTTTCATCCGCTGGCTCCCGCTTTCCCTTCTCATACTTTTTGCAGTGGGCGTGGCTACGATGCTCATCTTCAATCTAGCAAATGCATTGGTCCAGACTCTGGTTCCGGACGTGTTGCGCGGAAGAGTGATGAGCATTTACAGTTTTTCCTTTTTTGGGCTGATGCCGGTCGGTGCCCTGTGGGTTGGCCAGATCGCTGAACACATCAGTGAACCTGTCGCAATATTTACCAACGCAGTGATCCTTTTGGGCCTTTTTTTCCTAATCAAGATCTATGCACCCAAGCTGCGTGACCTCCCCTAACGAGCGGGAGGCCAAGAATATACAGCCCACCTCCAATTTCTTCGAAAAATCGTAAAAATGTCCTTGACTTGTCAAACGATTTGTTCTATTTTTCGTACAAATAGATATGGATAATTCACGAGTCGAGTTTTATGAATTGTCCAGGATAGATATGGAGAGGCAAAATGAAAGACTTAAACCTTACTGAAGAGATGTTTCTGCTGGCGGTGTGGAAGCTCAAAGATAATGCCTATGGCGTGACGATAAGGCAATACGTGGCCGAAGAAACTGGCAGGAACTACCCTATCGGCACCATTTACAGTGCATTGGACAAAATGGCTCGAAAAGGATATTTACGAAAAACCATGGGCGATCCGATCCCGGAACGGGGCGGCCGAAGCAAAAACTACTATCACATCACTAAAGAAGGAATAGAAGCCTTAAAAACCGCCATGGAACTTAAGAATCTGCTTTGGGACTCTCAAACCGAGATGGCCCTCAATAAAAGCTGACCGATTCTAGATATGAATGAACATGAATAAACAAAAGCAACGACCGCCAAAAATCGCCGAAGGGCTCCTCAAGCTCCTCGCCAACAGAAGAGCCCAATCGGCAATCATCGGCGACCTGGAAGAGGAGTACACGGCCCTCACAGAAAGCCGCGGAAAAACCTATGCTCTCCTGTGGTACTGGAAGACCATCATCCTATCTCTCCCTTCATTTATAAAAAATAATGTGTCTTGGAGTTTAACCATGTTTATAAATTATCTAAAGATCACGTTGAGAAACCTCCTCCGAAACAAGCTGTCTTCCACCATAAATATTTTGGGGCTTGCAGTAGGAATGGCCTGTTTTATCCTGATCGCCCTATGGGTGCAGGATGAGTTGAGTTACGATAAATTCCACACCAACAAGGACGAACTCTATCTGCTCACCATCACTCACCCCAACGATATCGTGGATTACAATGTCCCCTATGCCCTTGCACCGGTCCTGGCATCAGAATACCCGGAGATCCTTGAATATACGCGGATATATGAATTGGATACAATGACTTGTTCTTTCAAATATCAACGCCAAAACGGCCAACAGGTCAAGTTTTATGAAGACAGTGTCATTCTTGTTGATCCTTGCTTCTTTTCCATGTTCTCATTTCCTCTTGTCGAAGGAGATCCAACGACAGCACTGGAAAATCCCAACTCCCTTATTCTAAGAGAAGAAATCGCTAAAAAATACTTTGGTGAAGACGATCCCATCGGCAAAAAATTGACCTTCAACAACCGCGAAGATTTAATCGTCACCGGTGTCGTCCAGGTGTCCTCCAACTCCCACATCCAGTTTGATTTTCTGGCCCCTCTGGAAGATGACTTGGCCACCAACTGGAATTGGAAGGATCAGTCCTTCGTCCTTATGGACAAAAACGTTCGCCTTGACGACTTCAGAGACAAGATCGTTGGCGCCTTTAACACACATTATCCACACAATTTCTCTGGGACATTAAAAGTCGACATTATGCCGATGACCAAAGTCCATCTCTCTTTCGGCCGGATGACTTATGTCTATATTTTCTCTGTGATTGCGATGTTTATCCTTTTTATAGCGTGCATCAATTACATGAATCTGACCACAGCGAGCTCGAGCAACCGGGCCAAGGAGGTGGGTTTACGGAAAGTTGTGGGTGCAAAAAGGATTCATCTCATCTTTCAATTCCTGGGTGAATCGATATTCATGTCTCTGTTCTCGCTCGTTCTTTCACTTCTTCTTGTCAGAATGGCCCTTCTCGTTCTCAACACCCTCACATCCAAACAATTGACATTTTTCCCAACACAGATTCCTACTCTGTATATTTTCTTGTTCGGTCTGGTTCTTTTTGTGGGGATTGTGTCGGGGAGTTACCCTGCATTGTATCTTACAAGAATTTTGCCGGTCGACACCCTCAGAGCTTCTTTTCATTTCAAAAACAACCGATCTTTATTCCGGGTCGTCTCGGTCGTGGGGCAATTCACTATTTCTGTATTGCTCATTGTCTGCACTGCAGTGGTCTTTAAACAGTTGAACTATGTCCAGAACAGGCCTCTGGGTATTAATACAAATTCTGTCTTGAAGCTTCCTTTCAACACCGACCTGAAAAGACGTTATCCGATCTTTAGGAACGAGCTTCTGCAAAATCCTAACATCCTCGTCGTTTCTGCAGGTCAGGCTGTCCCCTACAACGAGGATTACAAAACCCAAGGAGTCGAATGGGATGCTAAAGATCCTGACTTGGTCCCGTTAATCAGGTACTCCATCACAGATGCGGATTTCATCGAACTTTTTGAGATACAGATCCTCGAAGGCCGAAGCTTTGACAGAGCCAACATCTCGGACAGAAAAAACTTTGTCATCAATCAAGCAGCTGTAAAATACATGGGCATGGAATCGCCGATCGGACAAAGGCTCAAGTTCTGGGGTCAAGAAGGGCAGATCATTGGCGTGATCAAAGACTTCCATCATGTGTCCCTCCACAGAGAGATTTTGCCTCATTATTTCACAATTAATCCAAGATTCTCTGCAAACGCTCTCAAATATATCTTTGTCAAAATCAACTCTGTCAATATCCCAGACACCATGAAATATATTCAGGAGACCTTAGTCAAGAATGCACCGAACTATCCTGTGGAATACGACTTTCTCGATCAGGGAATCGGTGCCCTCTATCAATCAGAGCAGAAGTTAGGCAAAATTTTCACCTATTTTGCTGTACTGGCGATATTTATCTCCTGTTTGGGTATTTTCGGTTTGTCGGCATTTTCCGCTGAGCAGAGGACCAAGGAGATCGGCATCCGCAAAATCCTGGGATCTTCTGCTTCGGGCATAACGTTTTTACTCTCCAAAGAATTTTCCCGCTGGATCCTGCTGGCCAATATTTTTGCTTGGCCGATCGCATTTTATACGATGCACAAATGGCTGGAGAATTTCGCTTATCGAACAGCCATAAATGTTGTGCTTTTCCTTTTGGCCGGTGGGCTTTCCCTTGTTATTGCCGCACTCCCCGTAGGTTATCAGGCACTCAAAGCCGCCACATCCAATCCGGTTGACGCATTAAGGTATGAATAAACGATAGAATAAATCCCGTGAGCACAGTGTATTATAAATGTAAGGATTGAGGGCTGAAATGAAGATTCAAATCACGATCGATGGGGATAGAGCCCAAATTACCACCATGCCCGGTGATATTAAAAAAGAAGTTGTTCTACCTCCGGATGTTATCCTGGGAAATTCTGTATGGACCCCTCATTTACTCAAGGATTTCGGGGAAAAGAGACTGGAAACGAAACGTTATAAAGAGCTGAATGTTATAGATGGGGAGATCCAGGATGGGTCACGCTGGATACGACCATCCGGGAAATCGATTACGTGGATTCAGGACATATCCGTTTGGGTGAATTGACGTCCCTGCAGATTGCCTGGAATCCTGAGAAGTTGGAAATTCTCGACTTTGAGGCCGGCACACAAAAATTCGGAGCGGTCCAGTTATGCGCATGGTATGCCTTGTAGCCAAAAGCGAAGGATCATGGCTTCTGCTTCAGCAACAATTTCACCTACCGGACGACTGCATAATATTCTCCGTGAATTTATCTCTTCTCCAGATTTCTCTCAGATTTCTCTGTGTTTGGCCACAATTTTTCTTTATGATATAGGTTGTAAGGAATGTCAGAGGGGAAAAATTGGACAAAAAAGAGAATAAAGCACGGCAAGAGTTAAAACCAAATTCCTATAAAACGACTCCTGTTAGTTTATTGGCTGCTTATAATTATTATAGGAAAGGATTTGTTAATTAAAAAACTGCAGTTATTATCATGATAAGTTTTTTGATTTTTAGTTTTATGGGATCACAGCTTGCTGCAACATTGCCCAGGGAAGTACTAAAAACAATTTTGGGAATTGGGTTGATTCTGATGGATTTAAAAATAATGTTTTTTTAGGTGAGAAATAAAATTATTAATGATCTATGCAAGCAGATTTGCTTATAAAACAAGCTTAAAAAGCCTTGAATCCGTATCTGAAAAAAACGAACATAAAGTAATTGAAAATGCTATTATTGGCTTTATTCATGTAGAAGAAAAAGATGAAGCGAACTTTTCTAAAGTTGAGACGAAATTGATTAAAAATCTTAAATGGGCAGCGAGAAAAAATGAAACAAAAAAATACGCGGAGGACTGATTCTTGAGAGCGTCTCAGTTGTACGCTTTCATCACGGCCCGGCTTTCCTTAAGCAGGTAGTCCGCCTGTTTCTTCAGATCAGGGAGTGAGGATAACTGCTGATGGGCATTTAGATATTTTAGCGGAATGGGGTGGGTTCCGACCACAACAGGCAGCTGATAATAACTTTCGATGAAGTCCTTGAAATAGAGAGTAGAGGGACAGGGGGGATAGCCGACTACGTAGCCTGTGGCCAGGTGGATGACTTCAGCGCCGTTCTTCTGCATCTCCGCAGGCACATATTCCACGTTGACTCCTGGACAGCCCCCGCACTGCCCAAAGCCCACGAGTTCGATGGACATTTCTTTCGGGTAACGAGCGAAGCCGCCGACCCGCTCGCGGATCGAACGCAGACATTTTCCACCACCGCAGGATTCATACCGGCCGCAGATGATAATGCCTATTTTTTTAGAGTTGTTCCCCTCCCGAAGGGAGGTAAAGATCCGATTCCGGTCGAAATGGGGTTTGGCTCCGAGCTTCGGAATTCCCAGACCAAGTCCGGCCGCACCCGCCAGTGAACTTTGAAGGAAACTCCGTCTGTTCAATGAACGAGATTTTGACATGATAACAACCTCCTGGATGATTTAAAAAATCAAAACAATCTATCATATATCAAGACAACAGACTTCACAACCGAAGCGGACTTGCCCGAATAATCGAGTAAACCTCTACGATCATAAGGTATAGATAAATATAAGCCTCTATTTACCCAAGAAGAACAGGTATAATAGAGGCGTGAAAAAAAATCAAAAGTTTCACCCAGTAGGTGAAAAAAGTTGATCCTTCTCATCGGCCTGTTATTGAAGATGAGCCGGATTATGTGTCATCCAAAGGCTGGGCGGAGATGATAAAAAAAGTTTTTGAGCGTTCTGCATAATATTCTCCGTGAATTTATCTCTTCTCCAGATTTCTCTGTGTTTCTCTGTGTTTGACGACAATTTTTCTTCATGATCTAGGTTGTAAAGGATGTCAGAGGGGAAAAATTGGACAAAAAAGAGAATAAAGCACGACAAGAGTTAAAACCAAATTCCTATAAAAAATGCCGGCACCGATGATTATCAATTTCTTTTCTGCCATGGCAATGCTTTCCCTCGAAATTGAAATTCAGCAGTCGCCGACTACATAACACATTGGAAATAATGCGTTCAATCACTAAAGAGAAAACATTCCGGATGGAGGGCTTTTCGTCTATTCTTTCGTTTTCTCGAGGATCCAATCTCCGATGAATTTGAGAACCTCGGGTGAGATTGTCTCTTCGATGGAGACATATTCGCTCGGCGATCCTGTCGAAGCCGGCTGGAAAAGGTGATACAGCTTTGGAAAGGCCTTGATCGTGTAATCTTTATTGCCGCTTCCCTTGAGCGCTTCTTCAATCGCTGCCAGGTTTTCTTTGAAAGGAACCTGCAAATCGAGCTCCCCGTTTATGGCGAGAACCGGGCACTTCACTTTCCGCAGCGATGTCTTCGGATCATAGGTAAAAAAATAACGAAACTAGGGTGAAATCAGTCCCTGGATTTGGTCCGTGACCGCTTTATCGATATCACTGCCCATGGCGTGTCAAATAGTCGGCCAGCACCCAAAAGGGCTTATGGCCGAAAACCGTTTCGTTACGGTCCTTAGCCCCGGAACCGGTAATAAAAACCACAGCCGGGACCGGACTTTTTGCCCGCGGCAGGGTGAGAGTGCCGGCAAATTTGATGCCCGCTCTCGTATTTTCGTAGCGCACTTTTTCCTCGTCGTAAGGATACGGTTTTTTCGGCTCCTGCGGGCGTTTCTATTCCGGGGCTTTCTCCGTTCGCTTCAGCACAAGCGGCAGAGATAGGCTTCCTTGTTTCCAGGCCCCTTCGATCACCGATCCGTCTTCTTTCATCTTCCCTTCGTAGCTCGCCACGGCTGCTTTCAATTCGAGGAGCAGAGTGCCGTTATCGAATGTAGCCGTGTCGAGAGGAATATCCAAGGCTCCTTGCTCAGGACTATCCATGACAGCCGCCAAGGCTTCATCTTTTTTTTTGATGACCTTGAAGACTATGCGGACATCCGCTCCCCTGACCTTGAGGACTCCTTCCCAAATTCCTTCGATCCCTTTCTTTTCCTGCGAAAAAAGAGATTGACTTGCTGTTGCCATAAACAGCAGCGCGGCTAAAACGATCGCTATCTTTTTGCTCATGTAAACCTCCTCTGTCGGAAAAATTCTTAGTTCTGGAATTTTCTTTTCCTTGTCAGGGGCTGTATCCCTTCGATCTCAGGGCTGGAGGGCTTCAGTTTTGCGGTCTACATGTATTATACTGCCGAAACACATAAAAAGATTAGCTTTTTATTATATAATATATATCAAGAACGATCATCAAACAGAGGAGCAATTTATGAAAAACAAAGCGGGATTGTGGATCGACCATAGAAAGGCCGTTATCGTGACTGTCACCGGAGGTGGCGAGGAAATAAAGCAGATCAATTCAGATATCGAAAAGCGCGTTCGGTCTTCGGGCGGTTCCCGCTCCAAAACTCCCTATGGTCCTCAGGATGTTTCAGCCGAGGACATCCGCGATCGAAAATTTTTGAGCCACCTCAACAACTACTATGATGAAATCATTTCTAGCATCCATACTGCCGAATCCATTTTCATCTTCGGGCCCGGCGAGGCGAAGGGCGAGCTCAAAAAACGTTTAGAAAGCAAATTGAAGGGTGTTGCCGTGGCCGTAGAGACCGCCGACAAGATGACTGAACCTCAGATTGCGGAGAAGGTCCGGGAGCACTTTCAATGATAAGCCTTCCGGTATGTTTCGTATAGAGACATTTAACGGGAACCAGCTACGGATATTACAAGAAATCCTCTCGAACTAGATTAGGTTTATAAAGCCGAGGCCATTTTTCTTCAAGCGGCATCCTTTTTTATGGAAACGAAATGGCTATTTCATAGAACTGTCAAGGAGGGCGAATCATGAAACCTAGAGGTCCGCTGATGGTAGAACATCGTTTGATCGAGAGAATGCTCGAAATCGTGAGAAATCGGATGTCTGTCATCGATGAACATAAGAGTATTGATTCTGTCTTCATCGATAGCGTTGTCGACTTCATCAGAACCTATGCAGACAGGACGCATCACGGCAAAGAAGAAGATATTTTGTTTAGGGATCTTGCGAAAAAGAATATGATTCCCGAAGAGGTGGAACTTATGAAGGAGTTGATCGAAGAACACAAGTACGCTAGGAGGGTGGTTACAGAATTGGTGCAGGCCAAGGGGGATTATCTCGAAGGAAACCAAAACGCACTTCAAATTATAAAGGGAGAGTTGAGTGCATTGGTCAAATTTTATCCAGAACACATAACGAAAGAGGACAAAATCTTTTTCGTCAAAACGGAAAAATATTTGACCGATGATGAACAGTCAGGAATGCTTCAGGAATTCTGGGAATTCGACAGGCGAATGATCCACGACAAATACAAATCCGTGGTCGAATCCCTTAAAATGGGAAAATCGACTCAAATCCTTACGTAAATTTTTAGGATACATTCTGAAAGCAGCACAGATGTATCTCTTTATGCAAGATAGGCGGATTAAAAACTCAAAGTAAAAAACTTCGGCACTGTCCGATCAAGTGAAATCAGGTTGGAAATCGCGCATCGCCTATCAGAACCGAGTTGTCCAATGCGATAGAGGCAATAACATGAAAGGCGCAACTCAGCTTGAGCCGTATCCGGAGCGGCTATTTTAAAATCACTTCATTTGGGGGGCTCGACTTCCCCTCTCTTGAAACCAGCGGCCTCCTCGGCCTCTGCCAAATACCCTTTCTTGTATTCTTTTGTGCTGAAGTAATCCCAATAGCTGGACGGGCTCTGAGGCTGATTCAGGTCAACGGAGACTCCGTCTTTGAAAACCATCTTGATCTTCCTGATTTTGGAGATGTTTTCCAGGGGATTGGCGGCAAGGACCACCAGGTCGGCCAGTTTTTCCTCCTCGACAGTTCCCAACTTGTCCAGCACACCGCACAGCTCCGCACAGTTGCGCGTGGCTGCCATGAGCGTATCCATTTCGTCGATCCCGGAGAGCACGAACTGTTCGATCTCCAGAATTCCGATTTCGCCGACAGGAGTGGAGTCGGAACCCGTGCAGACTTTTACGCCTGCTTTGAAGGCTTTTTGCAGTGCCTGGCGCTGGTGCTCGGCATGTTCCTGAGATCTCTCGTCCGCATGGGCGATGAGGGTGCGTCCGTATGCGACTTTATTGTCTTGAGAGTAACCCAATTCAGCCAGACGGCGATCGCGTTCCTTGATGTATCGGTTGCTCAGATTGCAGATGATGGTCGGAACATAGAATGTTCCCTTCTCTGCCATAAGCCGGATGGTTGCGTCCTTCAGCCCATAGCCGTGCTCGATACAATTCACTCCGGCTATGACCGACCGGTAGGTTGCAGGCTCCTTGGAGTGGGAAGCAACGCGCAGCCCCAGGTGATGGGCGGTTTCCACTGCGGCTTCGAGTTCGTCCTGAAGCATTTCCACGCCCATAATCTTGATCCAGTCGACGCCGTAGACAACCCTTGTGCACACGGCATTTCTGATTTCCGCCACTCCGTCAGCACCGTCCTTAACGTCGCCGCGATGTCCTCCGGTAATGGATATCACTTCCCCGCACGCAAAGATTCGGGGCCCCATGAAAAACTCGTGATTGAAAGAGTCTCTTCAGGCTACATCCAGATATTCCCGCTCCCCGACCGTGCGGATTAAAATAGGCACGGGATCCGGATCTCCATAGGCATATGTAAGGAGCGTCTCTGTGGTTTCTCGAATATCGGCTTTCTTTTCAGAGGCACAGTGTGTCAGCACTAAAAATGTTCCCACCAGAAACACTGCCAATAACTTTATTTTAAGTGTCATGGTTTTCCCCTTTCCATTCTTGTATGCCGTATCTGAAGTTATACTTATCCCTATAAAAAAATCAATGGTCCTGATTGTTCTTACAAAGACACTAAGGGTATTCAGGGGACACTAATGATGCTGTCCCCAAGATATTGGCATGTATCCAATTTTTCTTCTCAGCGTTTAATTCCTTCTTTATTCACTCACCTCAGTTCTATATAATTATTGTTTAACTGGATATGTATCCGATGAATTCTTTCATAACAAAAGGAAATGCCATGCACACCAAAGAATTCGGCAAGACAGGGAAAAAAGTCTCGGTCCTGGGTTGGGGGGGGATGCGGTTTGATCCGAAGGATGAGGAGGGGGCCATCCGTACGGTACATCGGGCTGTCGAACTCGGGATCAATTACTTCGACACAGCTCCGGGTTACTGTGAAGACAAATCCGAGACATTCATAGGAAAAGCATTGGATCTGCAACCCGAAGATGTGAGACGGATCTACAAGATCTATCTTGCAGAAGATGAACGTTGGCTCAAGGGGAAAAGAGCCTCGGATTGCACGCAATGCGGGGAGTGTGAGGAACACTGCACCCAGAAGCTCCCCATCCGGGAATACATGAAAAATATTGCGGAGTTTCTGGGTGAGGAATAAAAAAAGACAATCAAAATGCTTGGGATGTTCTGAAGGATTTACCCCTAAAACATTAAAATACAAAGGAGTTTCTTAAATGACAAAGAGGAGATCCTTAATTTGGCTTTCAATTCTCATATGGACTTTTATTGGTATTCAGTCTTCAGCTTCTCAGGAGAGCAAAAAAGTCCCCTTCGATCCAGCAAAAAAATACACAACCGAACAGCTCCAAGAGGATTTCACGCTTCTCCGGACCGCTCTGGAAGAAGCCCATGCAGGCATCTATTTTTATACGCCCAAAGAAAAGATGGATAGCCTGTTTGACCATCTTATCGCCGGTTTAGATCATCCGATAACTGAACTCGAATACTATGGGTATTTAGCCCCTCTAATTGCAGAAATCAATGATGGACACACAGGCATGATGTTTTCAAAGGACTACGAAAAATATCTTCAAAACCAACCGATCTTGATGCCGTTTAAGTTGCTCTTTATCGATGGGAAGACCTTTCTATTCCGCAATTACAGCGAGTATGGAGATGTTGAGCTAGGAGGCGAGGTTGTGTCGATCAATGGTCATTCCATGTCTGAGATTTTGGAAAAGATGCTGGCCGTTCAACCTTCGGATGGCCATAACGTGACCTCCAAATTCAGGAGGTTGGAAAACACAACAACGTTCGGAAGAGGATACACACGGTTTTATGGGATCACGACCTCATTCCATATCGTTTACCTTTCACCGACAGATGGGATAAAAAAAGAAATCCGAGTCAAGGGCTTAAAACAGGAAGAGCTGATGCAGATCTTTTCCCAACGTTACCCGGAAGCTGCCCGAGATCTTCTTCCCATCGAACTGGAATACAGAGGAGATGTGGCCATCTTGACAATACGAACGTTTTCGTTCGGAGCCTACCGGACGACTAACATATCCTTCCCTCATTTTTTAAAAAAGACTTTTAGGGAATTATCAGAAAAAAACATCCCGTACTTGATCATCGACCTCAGAGATAACGGTGGAGGAGAGGACCTATGGGGAAGGCTCCTCTTTTCTTATCTCATGGACAAACCTTACATGTACTACAATTTTCTTGAAGTGAACAGGACAACATTTTCCTTTTTGGCCCACACCGACGCCCCAGATGTCGCAAAGATGCTCCAAAAAAGTACGCGAAAGAATGGGAGAGGAACCTATGACATTTTGGTTCATTCGAACTTAGGAGAGCAAAAGCCCCTCAAACCGACATTTCTAGGAAAAGTTTATGTCCTTATCAACGGAAGAAGCTTTTCAGGATCGGGTGAGACCACATCTCTGATGCATTACCACAAAAAAGCTGTGTTTGTCGGGGAAGAATGCGGGGCCGATTATTATGGCAATACTTCCGGCCTTATGCCAACTCTGACTCTTCCTCATACAAAGCTGCGTGTCAGGATTCCGATGGTCAGGTACCACATGGCCGTTTCAGGATATGATCATCCTGACAGAGGGATTTTCCCCGACTATCCTTTTACTCGAACCATACAGGACCATTTGAATGGCAAGGATACCGAGATGGATTTTGTGTTGGATTTGATCGAAAAGCAAAAATAAATTCTGCCATGAGCTGAAGAAGGCTGGGCTCTTTTAAATATGTATTTTTCCCTCAGAAATTAAGTTCGAAAAAGATTATTCGTCCCTAAATCTGCATGCCATTGAGAATATTCTGGTAAAGAATTAAGGAACTCCTCTGAATGTCATTTAGGACGGCAGATGTAGATGTTATCATCCGGAAGAAAAGTCTCAACCCGGATGAGTTTATAACCCGCCTCATCCAGCTGGGCCAACATCTCTTCCATGGGCGTTGAATGGCCGGGCCCAAAGTTTGATTTTTCCGGATCTGCATCCACAATAGCGAGGATCCCAGTGGACTTGAGGCTTGGAATAATGTTCCTCACGAGTGCCACTGGCATGTCTAGGTAGTGGTAGACATTGATCATAAATGCTAGATCCAGAGTATTTTGGGGGAGGAGTGGATCCTCAACCTCGCCTAGAATCGTCACCACATTACGGAGGTTGTCTTTTTCACACCGGCGCTCTAGATGGTCAAGGGCTTGCCGATCAATATCGTTAGCATAGATTTTACCCTCATCGCCCACACGATCAGCTAACCAGACTGTCATACGACCCGTTCCTGCGCCGATCTCCCCAACGATCATCCCCGGCCTTACACCGATCGCATCCATGATCTCTTTTGGGGGCTGCAATTTGTTGAGACGCTTCTCCCACTCTTCGACAGTGATCTTTTTTTGCTGAGAAAAAAGACCCGCGGCTGAGACAAGACAGAGCATCAAAATAATCCAAAACTTTAACGCACGTATGTGTTTCATGCTAATCTCCTGAGTCCGGCACAAATCCATGCATGAGGCTATACGAGACCGCGAATGATTGGTTATGGGATCGGAAAGGAATGAGGGATTCATTCTGACTCAGATTTGTAAGCAACACAATCAATCTCCACAGCCGCACCAAGGGCAAGCTCTGCACACCCCACCGTAATCCGCGCTGGTGGGTTGGAGCCCATGACCTCCATGTAAGCTTGATTCATTTCAGCAAAAGTACTCATATCTGTCAAGAAGACATTTGTCTTTACGACATCTTTGAATGTTACTCCACACGCAGAGAGGATCTTCTCGATGTTTCGCAAGGTTTGTGTTGTCTGCGGACCAGTGCCGCCTTCGACCAGTTCGAGAGAATCCGGCTTAGACCCCAGGGTACCAGCCACATAGATAAAATCCCCTGCTACAACGGCATGGCAAAAGGCGGGTAGTTTTGCAAGCCCTTCCACAGCTACTTTTCTCATGTCCATGGATCACCTCCGATGCTATTTCTTACTTTTATATAATTTTATTATAATCAGAAACTTTTCTATGTCTACTTACGTCTTAATATATATAAGATAGTTTATCATTATTTAACCTGGAGTATTCACGAGAGTTTTTATGAATACTCCAGGCAAAAGAAGGAGGGATTACAATGTTGCGATCAAAATTTCTACTTATCACCCTACTTATCCTTTGTACCACAGCCGCTTTTTCTTTTGAAAAAGTACAAGATCTACGCTTAAGCGCAGAGGGACTCCATAAGCTCAAGATCGACAGCGGTTCAGGATTTTTAAAAGTGACGGGAAACAATTCATCGAGAGACATCGAGGTCAAGGCAGAGATCGTTGTGAAAGGCAAAAGCGATAAAGACGCCAACGAGTATATCCGCAAAAACGTGGTCCTGACGCTCGAGAGGAACGGCGACAAGGCAGTTTTAGTCAGTACGTTCAAGAACAAGATTTTCTCTGGCAGCAGAGCCATCAACCTCACTGTGAATGTTCCCAAAAACATCCACCTTGATGTGGATGACGGCTCCGGGGAAATGTCCATCCAAAACATCACAGGAGATATCTATGTCGATGACGGATCCGGCGAGATCGAGATCGAAAATATCCAAGGCAACGTCAAGATCGACGACGGGTCAGGGACGGTCAGTGTCAGAGACGTGGAAGGCGAAGTCTCCATAGATGACGGATCGGACACGATTGATGTGAGTGGTGTTAGTGGCACTGTCGTTGTGGATGACGGGTCCGGCTCGATCAACATTGAGGGTGTGGGTGGCGATGTCCACATCAAGGATGACGGAAGCGGCAGCCTCAGCATCCGGGATGTCAAAGGAAAAGTCATCAAGTAATTGTGATCCAAACCGGGAAGCATGCCCAAGCTGCACATATATGGGATACGCTCGGATGGCTCTATCACGAAAACGGTGAACTGGACAAAACCATCGAGGCCATGAAAAAAGCTGGCTCTTTTGATCCCGACCAAAAGCCGTATAAAGAGGCCTTAGAAAAGTTTGAGAAAAAGCAAACAAATCCAAAGAGAAGTTAAAGTAAGAGCAGGCGCGCTTAAAATCGATCCTGATAGTCAGGCCAGGCTCCGCAACGCCTCGACATTCCGTCGATCATCCGGATCTTCTGGAAGAGTGAGGCGTGCGCTCACAGCAGCGACAAAGTCCTCATCCGTTAATGCCATCCGGTGATCTTTGATCGTAACGATGATGACATCATCCGTTCGTTCGAGACCGGGTGGATTCTCCTTCTCCTGTACGGCAAAGAGCGAGAACTGGACTCTCCACATCAGCCGGAACTCCGCTTCTTCCTCTCCGATAAAAACGCCCATATCATCTCCATGAGTGGCGTATTCAGAGGTGATGTGCCAGATCTGAGAATGGAGCGGATAGGGGCCGATGGACGTCTGGATCTCAGCCCCGAGCCCCAATTTGGCCCACTCCTCTCTCACACGGGCCTG
>CAZIMJ010000025.1:0-1903 GCA_964540205.1 uncultured Eubacteriales bacterium
CTGCCTAGGATATATTGACTATCAGATCCACGGACAGCCACAAAATTTTGAACTGCATGCCAATCTGCAGAAGTCCCTTCCAGCTGATTTTCTCCAGGATAAACCAAACCCCCATGGATCTCATAACAGGTTTTCCCATCACGCATCCGGAAGGGGAAAGCAATGCATCGTTGATCTTCTGCACTCTTTTCAATGCGGAGCTTGGGATCTGGTGTCCTAAGAGTCTTGCCATGGTAAGAAGTCCCTGGTTAGCCACAAGCTCTGCTTGAGATGTACGGGCCGCTGCTGTCTCACGAGCAGCAGAGCCAAATCCGTCCGACCACCAGTCGGGCCATGCGACACTATAAACATCAAGATCATCTGAATTATTCAGGTTAATAGAAAGCAGCCCTGTTTATATCATATGAGGAATATCCGGTCAATTCGCACAGGTTTTTGTTCACCGGCTTGATTTTAGAGGAGAGATAATGCATTCTTACATCTCACGGCTTCTTCTAGGAGTTCCCCATGAGAAAAAAATAGAAGAAATAACTCTATTGATGAAAATCTTCTTTTTGAAGGAATAACACTTTGGGAAATATCCCAGGCCTGATCCTGGTATTTATTATAGCAACTTTTGGAGCCCTCCTTCAGGGATCTGTGGGTTTTGGTTTGGGTCTCATCGGGGTCCCACTACTTGTGCTCATCGATCCGGTCTACGTGCCCGGGCCGGTGCTATTGGCAGCATTTTGCCTGAACCTCCTCATTTTTCTTCGGGAACGCCACGCCATCCACATCAAAGGTCTGCATTGGGCAGTCGTCGGACGGATAGTGGGAGCGATTTTTGGCGCCATGATACTCGTAGCGATCCCACAAAAAAGTTTATCGGTGATGTTCGGCGTGATGGTGCTTTTGGCGATAGGCATCAGCCTCGCCGGTTTCCATATCACGATGACATCCAAAAATATATTCGGAGTTGGCATCGCCTCCGGAATTATGGGGACAACGTCCTCGATCGGAGGCCCCCCAATGGCTCTTGTTTACCAAAAATACGCAGGTTCGACAATCAGAGGCACTCTATCAGGAATATTCACCTTCGGCACCATTATTTCTCTAATCGCCTTAACCATCATCGGACGCTTTGGGCTCAGAGAGATCAAAGCCACAGCTGTATTGCTACCGGGGGTATTCCTCGGATTTCTCCTATCATATCGATCCACAAAAATTCTCGACAGAGGTTTTACTCGGCCGGCAGTGCTGATCACCTCGGCCATTTCAGGGATCGTCGTTATCCTGCGTAATCTTTTTTAATAAATATCCAGAGCTTTTTATACAGAAGAAATTAAACGGCATATGCCCTTATCAACCAAAGAGAAGCGGTGCCAGGTGTTCTCTCAGATGTGCATTGAGCCATAAGGCCACTCGTTTATAAACTTCTCTATCCTGACCGAAAGGATCTTCTGTGTCCCAGAGAACGAGCTTGTCGGAGTGGTCCTTCATGAGTTTGCTCATAGTGTTGTAGACATAGGCATCCAAGACGATGATACGATCATATTCACCCAGGGATAACTCTGAAACATCTTTGGGCCGATGCTGAGAGATATCCACGTCAAACAATTCATTCAAAATTGCGACAGCATCCGGTGCGGCCCCTTCAAACATCGGCATAAAACCCGCACTTTCCACTTCGGCCTTATCCCCGAGCATCTTCCTGGTTAAACCCTCTGCCATGGGACTCCGGCAGGTATTTCCGTAGCAGACGAACAAGATTTTTGGAATCCGGTCTTCAGTATTTTCGAGTTTCATAACGTGGCCAAATCAACTGAATGATTGGAAGGATTATCGATATTTTAAATAATCCTTTTTATCAGTTGCATTTTACCACGATTCTTGACGATATCAAGCCAACCCCCAAGCTTGGCGA
>CAZIMJ010000026.1:0-1953 GCA_964540205.1 uncultured Eubacteriales bacterium
ACCTTTTTCACAAGATCCACTCTCAAGGAAACACCATCGTCATGGTCACACATGACATGGATATCGCTCAGGAGGCTCAGAGGATCCTTTTTGTCCGAGATGGTATGTTAGAAAGAGAAGTAAGGAAAGGAGCATAGAATGAACTTTTTCAATCGATTTATTGGAGTTATATTCAGCCCACAAGAGACTTTAAAGACACTCTCGGAAAAGCCGGTCTGGATCGATGCTCTCATCGTCATTCTCATTGCTATCGTTCTTTTTACCCAACTAACCATGCCCTATACACTCAAGGACACAGCCCAGCTTATGGAGAACAACGTCAAGCTCAAGGAAAGACTGGGTGATGAAGGTTTCGAACAGACGATGGAGCGTATAAGAAATCCCTCAAAGGGTTCGATTGCAGTCCGAGTATTCGTGCTCACTCCCCTCACTCAAGTCATCGGTTTCCTCATCGCCAGCCTGATCCTACTCGTTTTCGGCCGCTTAACAGCTACAGAGGGAAAATATATTCAAGTCCTCTCGGCTTACATCCATGCCAACCTGATCGATAAGATCCTGGGCAATGCTTTGAGGTTGTTTCTTATCCTAAGCCGAAAATCGGTCTTTCAAACCTCAACAAGCTTGGCCCTTTTCTTTCCCCATATGGAAGTGACATCATTGTCCTATGCGATGTTGAGCCAAGTCGACTTTTTTCAACTCTGGCTTTTCGGAGTTCTCAGCTTTGGGTTATCCTATATCTTCAAGATCGAACTGAAAAAAGCACTATTCATCTCGTACGGGTTCTGGCTCCTAAAGAGCGCCTTCAACGTAGCCATTTTCCTAGTCAGCATGAGCTTTATGGGTTGATCCAACATCAATAAATTTTGCAAATCCGTGTTGATGTCATTCCGATTGATCAGATTATATGATATCAAAAACACGCTCAGTTTCCCCAGCGTGGAAACTTCGCTCGGATCTGGAATTCCCTCACATCTCCCCTTGGGAGATGTACCATGCCCGTCCAGCCCTTCTCACGGTTTTCTCCATCACACAATCTAATCACTCAATAACACTATCGAGTATTCTTGACATCACATATTAAGAAATATCAAAACCGAGCAATACAGAGATTGACATAAATTCCATTCATTTATAAAGTAAAGGAAAGGTAATCTTGAAAATGGAACAGATCTGGATGCACGGCAAACTTGCAGAAAAACACTTCTCGCAACTCCTCTTGCACATCTGGAAAGCAGAGGGCTCGGGCCGGTTAGAGGTCATAAAAGAATCCATCGAATTGAGGGCAACATTCCACAAAGGCCAGCTGGTCATCATCAAGGATTTTCTGGATGAGGGGGCCTTTTGTGACTCGCTTCACAAAAAAAAGGTCGTCGACTCACTCTCCTTGAAGAGGTGTATAAAACATGCGAAAGACCAAAAGGCATCTCTTCTAAAAACGCTCATCGAACTCGATATTCTCACGCCACAGCAACTGTGGGCATCCTTGGAAGAGTATCAACGGACGGATTTATTACCCGTATTTGACTGGGAGCAGGGAGAATATTTTTTTGACACAGAAAAACCTATACATGAACACAAGATCCTACTCCAAATCCACACGCTCGAATTCATACATGATGGCATTCAGCACATGCAAAACGAAACACTCCTAAAATCTCTGGCCCCGGAGGAATCTAAAACAGTAGAGAGGCTTTTCCCCGAATCCCCTGAATCCATAACTCTCTCTGCTCCGGAGAGGTATGTGCTCTCGCTCATAAACAAGCCCAAAGGCCTGAAGCACATCTATACAATGAGTGAACTCGGACACAGGGAAACCCAAAGGATAGTCTGCACCTTGATCAACCTGGGCTTTATAGGTTTCCCACAGAAGAATAAAACCAGTCAAGCGTCGCCAGAGATCTCCAAATCCGAAATATACAGAATTTTGGAGCTCTTCAACGAAAAATGTTCATT
>CAZIMJ010000027.1:0-5901 GCA_964540205.1 uncultured Eubacteriales bacterium
CTCATAACTCCCCAGCTTCTCTTGGTAGATCACGCGGTCCAGTTCCTCTGCCCTCTTCCGGAGTTTGATCTTTAGATCCTGATCCCAAAAAAACTTGGCATCCTCTAACCGCGCTTTGAGCACTCTCTGGTTTCCTGCCTGGATGAGTGCTTTTGAATCCTTAGGAACATCGGCCACGCCTATAAAATAGGGCAATTGTTTTTTACCCTTGACCACGGAGAAAAGATTCTGGCCTTCCTTCATGGCAGTGCTCAACACTTCTAGAGGTAATTTGAGATATTCTTCTGGGAATTGTCCCAATATCACATGGGGAGACTCCACATCAAAGGACAGTTTATCCAAGAGATTTTCATCAGGATATATTTGGGCACCAAGAGATAACAGTTTTTTCTCGGCTTGCTTCAAGATCACATGTTTCCGTTTGTCTTGGTCTAAAACCACATGATTCTCGGCCAGGGCTTTCCTGTATTCAGAAAAGTTCCTCGGCCTGATCTTTCTCGGAGAAAAGATCTTGTGACCGGTAGTGAAGTCAGAGGACAAAATTTCCCCCACTCGAAAGAAGAGGGGTTTCTCTCCGAATATGCATAGAACGTTTTGGATCGGCCGAGAAAACCTTAAGGAACTCTCTCCCCATCTCATCATTTTAGGGAAAGAGAGTGAGCAAATGATCTTTGGGAGACTCTCCTTTAAAATATCCTCAGTGGGAACACCCTTGGTGATCTTTTTCGCCCCGACATACTCCCCTCTCTCTGTTTTGAGCACGACTAATTTTTCGACACTCAGACCATGTTTATTGGCAAATCCAACAGCAGCGGGTCTGGGAACACCTTCCTCATCAAATGCCGCTGTTCTGGGGGGACCGATGATATCCTCCACCCGGTCTTTCTGCTCCGGCGCAAAGTTTCCGACGACCACGAGCCTTCGGCAGGTTCCATAACTATTCATCTGGGAAAAAGTAATGCTCGAGGAACGAAGAGCCTCTTTCAATTTATCTTCCAGCTGGGAAAGCCCTATTTTAATGTGGGATGACGGCATCTCTTCGGTGTTGATCTCCAGAAAAAATTCCATCAGAGTGATTCCTCTCGAGATGTGTATTGTTCGGCGATCTGATTGACGAGGATCCTGATCTGGGAGATCATTTTTACTCTTTCTGTAACGCTGATGGCACCTCTTGAATCCAAGAGATTAAAAAGATGGGAGCATTTGAGACTGATGTCGTATCCCGGGAGGAGAAGATCTTTATCGATCATTTTTTGTCCTTCTCTGATGTTCATGTCGAAGGATTTTTTAAGGAGTTTCACATCTGCTTGATTAAAATTGTACTCTGAAAACTCCCTCTCCTCGACAAATCTCAGATCCCTGTACGTCACGTCTTCAGACCAATTGAGGTCATACAGGTTGTCCTTACCTTCCAGAAACATTTCCAGCCGTTCCAATCCATATGTGATCTCCACGGGGACGGGGAATGTGTCGATCCCGCCGGCCTGTTGAAAATATGTGAGCTGCGTGATCTCCAATCCATCCAATAACACCTGCCACCCGACTCCCCAAGCGCCTATCGTCGGGGATTCCCAATTGTCTTCGTCGAACCGCAGGTCGTGATCCTCAAGAGATATGCCCAAAGAGGTCAGGCTCTTCAAATACAGATCCTGGATATTGGCAGGCGATGGTTTCATGATAACCTGATATTGAAAATGCTTCTGAACACGATGAGGATTTAATCCGAACCTTCCATCGGTGGGCCTCCGTGAAGGCTGCACATAGGCCACTCTCCAAGGTTTTTTATCCAGCACTCTAAAAAAAGTGTCCGGAGTCATGGTCCCTGCCCCCACTTCAAGGTCGTAGGATTGAGCCAGATAACATCCTTGGGCAGCCCAGAATTTCTGGAGGTCCATTATTAATTTTTGGATCGACATATTTTCACATTACAGGATTCTGCTGTCTTTGTTTTTGCATAAGTCCTCTATTGATCTTCAGAAAGATCACTTTCTTTGGGTGTCCAGCGGAGAATTGGATTCCGCGCAGCTTGGGTTTCATTCAGCCGACGGACATATGCTGTGCGGGGTGCCTCCTTCAGAATCTCTGGATTATCCCGAGCTTCCCTCGCAATCTGTTTCATAGCCTCGATGAAGAGGTCCAAATCTCGTTTGCTCTCTGTTTCAGTGGGCTCGATCATCAAAGCCCCTCCCACAATAAGAGGGAAGGACATCGTCGGAGGATGCACTCCAAAATCGATCAGTCTTTTGGCGATATCGATGTTCTGCACACCGTGCTCTTTCTGGAATTTGTCAGAAAAGACACACTCATGGAGTGTGGGAGCTTTGTACTTGAGATGATACTCCCCTTCTAGGCTTTTCCGGATATAATTGGCATTCAACACAGCGATCTCGGCGACTTCTCTCAGTCCATTGGGGCCCAAAGAAAGGATATAAGCCAGTGCTTTGACCACGACAAGGAAATTCCCGTAGAAACTCCGGACCCTTCCGATACTCTTCGGCCTGTCGAGATTAAAATAAAGAGAAGAATCCTCTTTTCTCTCGATCACCGGGATGGGGAGGTAGGGCTCGAGCACCTTTTTCACGCCCACAGGTCCTGCTCCCGGACCTCCGCCCCCATGGGGAGTTGAGAAAGTCTTGTGCAAATTGATGTGGATCACATCCACTCCCATGTCTCCAGGACGACACTCTCCTACGAGAGCATTCATGTTGGCACCATCCATGTACACAAGGCCTCCCTTGTCATGGACTATCTCACATATCTTTATGATATCGGATTCAAAGACACCCAGGGTATTCGGGTTAGTTATCATCAACGCAGCCACGTCACCCGTCATTACTCGAGCAAGGTCTTCGACATCGACAGTGCCGCTCTCATTGGATTTGATCTCTTGCACACGGTAACCGCAGAGATGTGCACTGGATGGATTTGTCCCGTGCGCCGAATCCGGAATCAGAACGATTTTTCGGGGATCTCCTCTATCCTCGAGATAGGCCCGGATGAGCATCATTCCGACAAGCTCTCCCTGCGCACCCGCTGAGGGCTGCAGAGAGAATGAATCCATACCCGCTATTTCGGTCAGATATTCCGTTGCTGTTTTGAGAATTTCTAAGTTCCCTTGGACAAGCTCATGGGGCGCGAAAGGATGCGCGTGTGAAAATCCAGAGAAAGATGCAATTTTTTCGTTGACCTTCGGGTTGTACTTCATCGTGCAAGAACCAAGAGGATATAGTCCCACATCTATACAGAAATTTGTTTGCGACAGACGTGTAAAATGCCTAACAACTTCAATCTCGGCAACCTGCGGAAAACCCTCAACACCCTCTCTCGTTCGTATCCCTTTAAGGATATCCTTGTTTTCAGGCACATCAAGCTCGGGCAAACGATAGGCCTTTTTCCCCTCATCACTCATCTCAAAAATTAAACTTTCTCTTATCATGATTCTTTCACAAATGAATGGCCCGTCTGGGAAACAGGCATTACATTGCCTCCTCTATTCCTTTGACCAATCGATCGATCTTGTCTTTGGTGTGTGTCTCTGTCACACAGAAAAGAGCACAATTTTGTAGCTCTGGGAAGAATGGATCCAGATCAAGCCCTCCAATGATGCCTTTATCCAAAAGAAATTGATTCACCGAAGCGGCAGGTTTACCAAATTCCAAAACAAATTCATTAAAAATGCCTCCGCTGAACTTTCTTTCGACACCAGCGATTTTGCAGCATTCTTCAAGTGTATAATTAGCCTTTTGGATGTTCTGCGAGGCCAGCTCCCTGACGCCGTCTTTTCCCAACGTCTCCAGGAAAATGGTGGCCCTCAGAGCACATAAAGCCTGGTTTGTGCAGATATTGGATGTGGCTCTCTCCCGCCTGATGTGCTGTTCCCTCGTAGATAATGTCAAGACGTATCCTCTTTTTCCTTCAACATCCACAGTCTCTCCGGCAATGCGACCGGGAAACTGACGAATGAATTCCTGGTTACACGCCATAAATCCCAAGTATGGACCTCCATAACTCAGCGGAATCCCAAAAGATTGTGCTTCTCCTGTGACGATATCAGCTCCCAGGCTTCCGGGTGGTTCCAACAGGCCCAGGGAAACAGGTTCAGATATGACGACTACAGATAATGCTTCATTTTTGTGGGCAATTCCCGAAATTTTCTCGAGGTCCTCGATCACTCCAAAAAAGTTGGGAGACTGGGTAACGATTGCAGATGTTTGGTCATCCATTTTTTGTTCCAGCTCATCGAGATCCACGGAACCATCATCTCTATACGGGACGTCTTCCACCAGAATCCTCAGATTTTTGGTGTAGGTGTTTATCACTTCTCTGTATTGGGGATGAACAGGACCCGCTAAAAGAACTTTGGACTTGCCTTTGAGCCTATGGGCCATTAACACTGCATCAGCCGCGCCCGAGGCTCCTTCATACATGGACGCATTTGCAATGTCCATACCAGTCAACTGGCAGATCAGAGTCTGGAATTCAAAAATAATCTGTAGAGTTCCTTGACTAACTTCTGGCTGGTAAGGCGTATAGGGACTGACGAATTCCCCCCGGCTGCTGAGATAGTCGACCAGAAAGGGAATGACATGCGGATAGGCGCCACCACCCAAAAAAGAAAGGTAATCACTTTCCGAATTCCTCTTGTTCAGGCTCTCAAAATAAGAGATAAGTTCTGATTCAGTTTTAGAATCAGGGATGTTGAGGTTTCTGTTCAATTTGATATCTTCAGGAATCGTAAGAAAAAGTTCTTTGAGCGAAGAAAGTCCGATTCTTTTCAGCATGTCTTTTATATCTTTATCACTTAACGATATATAACTCATGTTTCAAACCTACCTGTCTAAATGGATTATATTCAGGATTCCTAGTCTTCCAGACCCTCTAAAAATTTCTCATATTCGGTTGCTGACATCAATTTCTCGATCTCGGCTTCATCTCTCAACTTCAGCCGAACGATCCAGCCTTTGCCGTGGGGGTCTTCGTTCACCATCTCAGGAGACCCATCCAATTCCTCATTGGCGGCAACAACTTCGCCAGAAATTGGAGAATAAATGTCCGAGACAGCTTTCACGGATTCGATGACACCGAGCGATTGATGGGACTCAAAAACAGCACCGACTTGCGGCAATTCCACATAGACCACATCTCCCAGCTGTTTCTGGGCAAAATCTGTGATCCCCACAACCGCTTCATCATTTTCGACCTTGATCCATTCATGATCCTTCGTATAGTGATATTCATCAGGATACATCTCTCTCCTCCTCACCTTTATCGTAAAACGTGAAAAGTAAAATGTAAAAAGATATCATGCAATAAGCCAATATTTGCTTAAATTCAAGCTAGTTAATTCCACTTGACCGTTTACAGTTAACGGTTCCTAAAATCAATCAGTAGTCGCGTTTATAGAATGGAAGAGGAATCACTTTCGCTTTGACAAGACTTCCTCGGATCTCCACCTCAAGCTCTGTACTTTCTTCAATGTGTTCGATGGGAAGATAGGTCAATCCTATGCTCTTTTTGAGATAAGGAGAATACGATCCTGAGTTCACTTCCGAAACTTTCTCGCCATTTACAAACACGGAATAGTGAGGCCTGGCAATCCCCCGTTCCAGGATCTCGAAACCAACGATCTTACGGAGCAGTCCCTCTTCCTTTTGCTTGAGCAATGCCTCGCGTCCTAAGAAATCGCCCTTCTTAAACTTCACAAGCCAACTCAATCCCGCTTCCAGAACAGTTGTCGTCTCGTCAATATCATTCCCATAAAGCATCAATGTAGCTTCCAGCCGGAGAGTATCCCGTGCACCAAGCCCGATGGGAAGAAGGCCGCGTGCCTCTCCCTCTTCCAGAAGAGCATCCCAGATCTTTGCAGGATTCTCGGACTGTGTATATATTTCAAACCCGTCT
>CAZIMJ010000028.1:0-3822 GCA_964540205.1 uncultured Eubacteriales bacterium
AGATGTTATTGCTTGCCATCCTGAGCCTTGGAGATAACGCCTATGGTCTCACCATAAGAAGGGAAATCAGCAGGGCAACGGGAAAAGATTGGTCGATAGGTGCCATCTATGATCCTCTCTATCGTCTCGAAAAAAAGGGATTTGTGGAATCCTCGCTTACGGAGCCGACAGCGGAACGCGGAGGCCGCAGTAAACGAGTATTTCACATCACTTCACTAGGCAAAGAAGCTCTGAGGGAGCAGAAAGCCGTGCGAGATAGATTGTGGCGGAAAATACCTCAAACAACTTTGAATAAATCTTAATGCTATCATGACAAAAAAGATTCACAAGCCACCGAAAATTGCCCAATTCCTCCTCGCCAGGCTTTTGAATGAGTATGCAGAGGTGCCCCTGCTCGGGGATCTCGAGGAAGAATATCGTTGTGTTGCCAAAGAATCTGGAGAAAGACACGCACGATCTTGGTATTGGCGGCAGGTCATAAAATCACTCCCAAATATTTTTAAAAATTCTTTCTATTGGAGCGCAGCAATGTTTAAAAATTAGGCTTTGTCCCAAAGTGACGGGAAACATTAAGTCCATGCATAGGAAACTCTCAATCTAGAAAACCGTAACTGCTTATGGATTTCCAGATACTTAATTCAAAGTTCATCCCAGAGAGCCGGTTTATAGATCTTCCGAAAAGCGATCATCAACCAGTTGATAAGC
This sequence comes from uncultured Eubacteriales bacterium, assembly GCA_964540205.1. Lineage (GTDB taxonomy): Bacteria > Acidobacteriota > Aminicenantia > Aminicenantales > Aminicenantaceae > WTAW01. The sequence continues at coordinate 706 of CAZIMJ010000028.1, forward strand.
CCCTCATCACTCCACCGCCTCCCGACATGTTTAACTCTGTTGACTATCCGGCTGAAGGCGCTCTCTATTGCATTCGTCGTCATCGGGATCCAGCCTTTTCCCTCAAGCCAGTAATCAAAAACCAAAAGGGCATTGCGCGCAAAATTCTCGATATAGGTTCTGGACTTCGGGTATTTTTGTGGGTCAAGAGCTTTTATCAGTTTATCAAAGCCGCTCTTAATCTCTTCGATAAGCTCCACAACAAGCTCTTTCTCGGGAGGCAGAACCTCCTCCAACAGCTCTTTGGTCAGAGAGAAAAGAAGGATCTCTTTCATAAGCACATGCAAAGGCTCTTGCTCTTCTTTTTTCGCTCCATCCTGGTAAAGGAGGAAGGGGAAGTCTCTCTTGCCATGCCAGACACACCTCTGGAGCCGCATTCCTTCGGCAAGAAGATTATCCTCGATTCCAGGGCCTCCGTCAGAGAAAAGCACCTCCAGCTTCTCATAATCCAATCTCTTCTCAAGGTCTTTGCGGATAAATTTCCAGTCCTTATCCACCCAGAACCCGACAGGCTCAAACCGTCTTCTCTCACCCTCAGAAGCCAGAGCCCACCGCATCTCTGCCTTATCCAGAGGGGCTCCCCTCGGCCCCTGACGTTTCACCTTCGTCCCATCGGCCATCAAAAACTTGAAGTCCCGGTGTTTATAGCAGGGCCACTGCCCATAACCCTCAGCCAGTTCTTTTATAGACCTGTGCACAGTACTCCTTCCCGGAGCCCATCCCTTAATCCTTCTCACTTCTTTCTCCGCCATGCGGTAGGAAAGATGAATCGCTTGTCCCACCACCGCCTCCAACACTTCTCTCTGATATTGCTTATAGGGAAGAATCGAGAGCTTCTCTACCAACGGAGGAAAGACCTTTTCTGTTTGCCGGTCGTAGAGTTGAGCCAGTCTGTAGCGGATCGGACCGAAAGAAGTGATAAACTTCCGTTCCCGGGGCTGACGACCATGCCTGTAATACCTATCGGGATAACTGGATATATACTCTTGTATCGCTCTCTCTTCCAAAGCGCTAAGAATCGTTCTCACAATAGTTTTCATCAATGTGTTTTGATCTTCCTGAAGACCTCGCAAAATTCCGTTGATTGTGAGATCGCTTTCTGGTATTTTGTAGGAAAGGGCGATCTTGATTTCGAGTTCGTCCATCGGGCTACACCTCCATTGTTTTGGATAACCTCTTTTGAAGGTTGTAGCCCTTCTTTTGTATTCATGTCAACTCTTTCCCGTCACTTTGGGACAAACTCTAATTTTATATTACTCCGCGAATATAATGATAGAATTGAGGACGTATGGTTAACGTATTGATAACAAATTTGTTATATAAGAAGATTGTTATATGTTAATATTAAGGGGTGCAACCAAAAAACCAAACAGCATTCTCAGCTTCAGTTTTTTTATACGTGGATTCCAGGGTACTTCCTTGGCACCCACAAAGTCCTGGGGTGGCGTTTTGGGATATTCTCCACACCAGGCTTTTTTTTCTTCAAAGTTCATCAGAGGGCTCCTATGATAGCCCAGCCTTACGGCTGTGGGGAGCCCTCTTTGCAATCATTTTCTTATCCTTAGTGGGGCCGGCTCCTGCATTTCTTTTGTAATTCACCTAAAATTTCCAGTAATCCCGGATTATTTAGTTTAAATCTATTGGTATGTTCGTCCGGCGTACCCATATACAGCCTTGATACGCAAGGAGAATACTACGGATAATATTAAAAATCCTTGATTTATTTCTATGCAAATCTTATATTATTAATAGGTGAACAATTAGGTGAACGAAAAAAGGAGAAGGAAATGAATCATATGGGACAAGAGACAATTAAATATTTGAGTGATGGAGATGCAGCAAAGTTCTTCAAAGCTGTAGAAAAGAGCAAGTATGTCAAGCGTGATGTGTGCCTCTTTCATCTTATGCTCAGTTACGGATTACGGGAAGCCGAAGCAATATCAATAAGATCGGATGATCTAGACCTAAACCCTAACGATCCTCAGATAATGATTAAACGGGTCAAACAGAGGAATAGGAAAAATGGACGATGGTATGATCTATCCCGGGAGAATTATAAATTGATAAAAACATGGCTTAAAGAACGTTGGAAGTGGTCAGGGGCTAAGAGTGATTATCTCTTTATCACTCAGAAATCACGAGGCAAATATGACCATATGGGCATTGATTGTCTCTATGGACTTGTGAAAAAGTATGGAAAAGAAGCCGGTATGCCTGGGATCTATCCACATATGTTCCGTCACACAGCGGGAGCTAGATTAGCAAAAGCTGGGCTAAATGCATTTACCATACAGCGAAGACTAGGACATACCAATGTAGTTTCGTCCCAAGTTTATGTAGATCTAGCTGGACCTGACCGCAAAGCGGAAGATGAACGCTGTGAGGATGCGATTGGGTATTGAGAGGGTTAAAAAAATAGATGATTTAAAATTATTATGGAGAGATAAGAATATTGTGCTTATGACAAACACCAGTTCTACATGTGGAGGTATTTTAATTAATGAGGCTATAATTTTGAGATTAATTACGTGGAACAGATGGGACAAAGCTATTTTTCAATATGTGATGAACCTTAAATTTATCTATAAAACTGCTCAATTGTTTCCATAATCACATCTGCTGAATACACAATACCCAAACCTAGCCTTTGTTTCGTCATAAGATCTTTATCTTCAAAATAAATTGACATAGATAAAATCCCCATGAGATAAGGAGTTCTTTTTCTTGAACTTATTCTTGTCGATGCCTTGCTGCTCCCTTGTAGAACCACTTGAGGTTTAAAGACAACAACGCTACCACTTGACCCAGGGAAAAGATGTGCGTCTATCAAAAAACCATCTATCTTACTTGGTAGATTAAACTTTTTTCTCATATTTTTATTAAATACATAACCTAAGAAGGGCAAAGTAGCAATTACCCCTTGACGCAAAACAGGTGACAGATTTCTTTCATCAAAAATATAGGCGGGGTATCCAATGACAAAAATTTCATCTCCAATTGTGATATCTTCTTTCATTAGTTTATCTTTAGTGCCAAAAGTACTATAAGCAAAATATGTGCCTTGAATGTTATATTTTT
>CAZIMJ010000029.1:0-2823 GCA_964540205.1 uncultured Eubacteriales bacterium
GCACGCTTCATTCATCCAGCCAATGAGCCCCATTTGATCGCTGGTGTGGGTACGTATGTTTTTGAGATATTTGAGGACCTGCCCGATCTCGATGTGATCATTGTCCCTGTTGGCGGTGGGAGTGGGGCTTCCGGCTGTTGCCTCGTCAAGGAGGCGGTGAATCCAAAAGTCGAAATTATCGCTGTTCAAGCTGAAAAAGCACCTGCAGCCTGCCTATCCTGGAAAACAGGGAAAATCGTTAAGGATAAGATGGAAACAGCAGCCGAAGGATTAGCGACTCAGACCGGCTATGAATTGACGCAAGAGATCCTGAGAAAGTATCTTTCAGATTTTATTCTGGTTTCCGAAGACGAGATGGTTCAGGCCATTCTCCTGATCTTGGAACACGTTAGAAACATGGCGGAAGATGCCGGGGCTGCACCACTCGCTGCAGCCTTAAAGATAAAGGACCGGATCGAAGGGAAAAAAGTAGCTCTAGTCCTCACGGGCGGCAACATCTCTATGCCCCGCCTCAAACAAATTCTTACATAGTCCTATTATTTCCGTGTCGAGTCGAGATACTTGAGAAATTCGGAGTCTGTCGAAAGAAACAACCAGGTATCTTTATCCATGATGGTTCTGTACGTCTCGAGTGTCTTCATGAATTGGTAGAATTCCGGGTCAAGGTTGTAGGCATCCGCATAGATCTTAACCGCTTCCGCATCCGCTTTTCCTTGGATTTCTTGAGATATTTTATAAGCTTCTGACGTAATTTTCTTCAATTCTCGTTCTTTTTGTCCCCGGATTTCAGCGCTTTTCCCATCCCCTTCAGAACGGTATTTCGCCGCTATTCTCTGCCTTTCCGCGATCATACGGTCAAAAACCTTTCTCTGAACTTCCTCTACATAGTTCACTCTTTTTATCCGTACATCTCTGAGCTCAATGCCGAATTCCGGAGTGATCTCCGAAGCTCTTTCCAGGATGATCTGGGTGATTTTTTCTCGTCCCATCTCGACTTGTTGTGGGGCTGATTCCGTGTCCAGTATCTCCGCTGCTTCTTCTGAGATTGAAAACTCTCTGTTTGTTGAACGGACGATCTCGAACAAATCATAATTTGCGATGGCATTCCTGGTCTCTCCATCTATGATATCATCTAACCTGGATTGCGCTCCTCTTTCATCACGGACTCTCTGGAAAAAGACAAGGGGATTACTGATTCCCCAGCGGGCATAGGTGTCAACCCATATGTACTTTTTATCTTTGGTGACGATCTGATTGGCATCGCCATTCCATTCAAGCCAACGTTTCTCAAAATAGTTGGCTTTTTGGATAAAAGGTGTCTTAATGTGCAGCCCAGGGATTGTGATTGCATCTCCGATAGGTTCCCCAAATTGTGTAATAATAACTTGGTTTGTTTCTGATACAACATAGATTGCATCTGCTAGGATGATGAGGACGACAAAGGCAATGATTATCAAAATCACAATTTTGGTTTGTTTAGTCATTTTTCACCTCCTGTCCGAAATTCAACAGGGGTAAGATACTCTCCATCCTTTTATCGAAGATGATCTTCTTGTTGACTTTGGGGAGGACCTCATTTAAGGCCTCGAGATAAAGCCTCTTTCGAGTCACCAACGGAGCGCGGGAGTACTCTCTGTAGATGGCCCTGAATCGTGTGGCATCTCCCTGGGCATTGTTTATCCTCTCAGTCGCGTATCCCTCTGCGCCCCTGATCATCTGCTCAGCAACACCTTGGGCCTTGGGAATCTCCTGGTTGTATTCCGACCAAGCTTCATTGATCTTTTTCTCTCTCTCCTGTTGAGATTCATTCACTTCATTAAATGACGGCTTGACGGGATCTGGAGGATTGACGTCCTGGAAGATGAGCTGATTGACCTCAATGCCGATTTCATAGAGATCACACAGTTTCTGAAGATCTTCCTTAGCCTCGAGGGCGATTCTCGATCTTCCTATGGTGATCACTTCATCGACTGTGCTATCTCCAACTATGGCTCTAACAACTGCTTCATTCATGTAGTGAAAGGTGCTGTTTACGTCACGGATCTTGAACAGATAATTATAGGGATTTTTGATTTTGTATTGAACGATCCATTCCCCCACAACAACGTTCAAATCCCCTGTGAGCATTGTGGCCTCTCTTACTGTATCCGGTGTTGTCCGGTATTCTGTCTGTATTCCTGGCCGTGTCGTCCTAAATCCGAATTCCATCTTGAGTTGTCTCTGGACAGGAACTTTAGTCAATTGTTCGATCCCCAGGGGAAGCTTGAGATGAAGTCCTGGATTAGTGGTTCTTACATACTTGCCGAACCTCAGGATGATGCCCGCCTCTTCCGCACCGATCTGGTAGAAAGAGCCCGCCAAGAGGATGAGGACGAAAACCCCCGCAATAATCAACTTGATGATGCCTGGATTGATTTTTGGAAGTTTTATTTCCATGGAAGGAAAATCATTACTCATACTTACCTCCTTTTGTATTGGTTTGTGCACTCATGGTAACACAGAAAAATTTTATATGAAAGCAACTCCACAAAACTGTGGTTCTGCTGCCTTTTATATCTATCTAGTATACATTTTTCTCCCCGGTTTTATTCTACATGAATTATTCATAAAAACTGCTGATACTTTTCAATAAAAAATCCTACTCATTCTTATTATCGGCATTTTTTACCCTACGGGTGAGCCGATCTCACTACAGTGGCTTCGTTGTAGCCCATTCGCGGTAGTTCACTACAGCTTCATGGGCCACTTGCTTGCCTTTGCGACCTTAATGTTAGGGTGGGGCGGGTTGGATCGTGAATAATTCAGCTTCAACCTGAATAATTC
>CAZIMJ010000030.1:0-4494 GCA_964540205.1 uncultured Eubacteriales bacterium
GTGGACCTCTGCCCTTCGGGTCGTTAGATTTTACTGCATCTTGAACAGGGAGTCTTCCAGCCCCGTGTTGGTTTCCACGTCAGTGATGGTTATCACAGAATACTCTTCACCATCCTGATAACTGGTAATAAGGGCCGGAAATATCATTCCACCGATTTTTTTATAGTCGGAACTGAACTGTTCGACTTCTACCTCAGTGCCCATTTGTCCTGTTGCTTGGGATTTTGTCTTAAAGGTCAAATAAGTCTCCGGGTCAACGTAGACAACGACCTGGAATCCGTCAGGATAAGTCGTTTTTAGGACGAGATACTCCTTGTCCTCGATAGTTTCCTTACCCTTGTACTCCCAGGAGATGCCATATTTCTCTGGATAAATGGACGCCAGCGAGGGCATAGCTTGTCTTTTCAATTGGGCCGCTTGTTCTCCGGAAAGCTCTTCTGTCGCTCCAGTTTGGGGATTGGTGAACCAGGCGATCTTTCCATCATACGCTTGAGTGATCAGCATACTCATCACTTCGATATCCGTGCGCCTTTTATCAGGCTCCTTCTTGTAGATCGTCAACGAGCCACTCAAGCCCTGCATTGTCAGGTCGAGTGTACCCGTTATGGTGAGATCCTTGAGGTTTTCAAAGATCTTCTTTCCCCCCGATGCCTCAACCATTTTTGCCCTGATGTCTTTAATGTCCTGTCCGATACCCGGTGAGATCAGCAGGCCCAAACAGAATAAGCCCAAAACACTCATCGATAAAATCTTCTTCATGTTCTCCTCTCTTCTTGTGTTAAATTCATAGAGGTTCAAAGCCAATATCGCTCTAAACCCTCATACGAGAATGCTGCGCAAAAGTTTATTCTATTCGATCCCTCATTGGCTGCTGTTTATCACAGCCAAAACTCTTAACAAATAATCCGGTCCGGGTCTGTCAAAGGTATTCTGGCTGAGGTATTTGAATTGAAGGATGCCGTTCTTATCCACAACGTACACTGTAGGGATATTTTGCTCCACCTTACTCCCGCCCCACTCGGTGGTAAAAAGACCCAGCCCTTTGGAGACAGCCGCTCCATCATCGATCAGTATGGGAAATGGTAAGGGAACCTTACCCTCTTCGTAGGAGAAGCTTTTAGGAAAAGCCCGCTTGTAGAACTCCATTCGCCTTTTGCCCCGCTCATCAAGTTTATCCTGATCGGGGGGATTTTTTCCCTTCTCGAGGTCCTGAAGCTGATCATAAAACTTGTCGATCCATTCTGTGACCAACTCTTTCCCATAGGGAAGGACAAAAAGGATCTCCACATTGTATTTTTCCCTGATTTTAAGCTTTGCCTCCAGTTCTGCCAACTCGGCATACTGATAATTACAGATGTGACACCAGGCCTCCTCTCTGGAGCGGCCACGGGGAAATATGATCAAGATATTTTTCCCCACCATCTCGGAAAGTGTCATCTCTCCTCCCTGAAAAACAGGAAGAGAAAAATCCGGCATTGGTTTTTCGACAGTGACAGGTTTGATTTCTTCTGTCTGTGCCACAAGAACAAACACAGAAACAACTAGAACAGATATAACTAAAACCGTTGATTGTCTAAATCTTTTTTTCATGGTGACCTCCTTTCAGGAATTTGATTGTACCAGAAATTTCATATCAAAGCACACATATCCGCTTCGATGGAAACACATCATTTGTGAAAAAAAACAAAATAATATTTGATTTGTTCGAAAATATTCATTATATTAATGCTAGCCTTGCTGTGCTGGCTGGGCAAGGTCCCATCCTTAGCATTTTCATAACCCCCCTTTTGCTAAGCAACAGCCAGCATTTTCTATGTTTGAGAAATAACGGCAACAAAGCTTCGGTTGTATAATTCCCCTGATCAAACGATGAACGGCAACAATTCCAGGAGCTGATACCGTTCGGTGCGGCGGGATCAGTTTATGTATAATCCCGGCTAGATCGGGATAGGGGAAAGTTTCACAGCTTTCGCCCTCCCACACCACCGTGCATACGGGTCCGTACACGGCGGTTCATGTCATCTTAGATAAAGATTCATAGTGACTGGCGAGGGAAAGGAGACCTCGTTCAGCAAAGAAACTGTTCGGCATCGCCACCTTTACGGGTTTCATATTCGATATAACCCAGGGACCTTTTCGGGAGAAAGCCACGGACAAGGCACTCTTATCACTAACACCAAGATTCCTCAGACCTTTATAACGTGCGCTGCATTTCTTAATCCACTGGTTCATGACAAAGCATCGCATCCTGCGGCGAATCCACCAGTCGAGTTCTTCAAGCACGTAGGAAGCCTCAATCAACCTATAGTAACCTAGCCACCCTCTCAAGTATGTATTCAGTTCCTGGATGACTTGGGATAGAGGGATTCTTCGAGCTCTGCGTGTTATGCGTTTTATGCGGTACTTTACGTTCTTTAAGGATTCTTTTGAGAGCTTGATTTTCAACTCGTAGCTTGAGGGAGTGAAACTGAACCCCAAGAACTTTCGTTCTTGAGGCTTGGCTACTGCGCTTTTCTGACGATTAACTTTGAGCTTCAACTTCTTTACCAGGAAGTTTTCGATGGAGGCCATCACCCGTTTACCGGCTCGTTCGGATCGGACATAGATGTTACAGTCATCCGCATAGCGGCAGAACTTATGTCCCCGCCTTTCCAGTTCCTTGTCCAGCTCATCAAGCAGGATATTACTCAAAAGCGGCGATAGCGGCCCACCCTGGGGTGTCCCTTTATATCGTTCCTGTACAACTCCGTGGACCATGATTCCTGCCTGCAGGTAGTGGCGTATCAGCCGCAAGATCCGCTTATCCGCTATCCTCTTGGCGAGCCTTCCCATGAGGATGTCGTGGTTGATCTGGTCGAAACATTTCTCTAAGTCGATATCAACAACCCTTTCATGTCCCTCTTCTATGTACTTCTTAGCCTGTCTCACGGCTTGATGGGCGTTTCGACCGGGTCTAAAACCATAACTGTGATCTGAAAATGTGGGATCATATATCGGATTCAGAACTTGAAGGAGTGCTTGCTGGATGAATCGGTCCAATACGGTTGGAATCCCGAGCTTCCGGGTGCCTCCACCAGACTTCGGCAGCAGGACCTGTTTGACCGGTTGCGGCCTGTATTCCCCCTTTAGAAGCTTTTCCCGGATATCCGGCCAATGAACCTTCAGATAATTTTTGAGTTCGTCCACTGTCATCCTATCTACGCCGGGGCTTCCCTTGTTAGCGCAAACTCGTTTCAATGCTCTTATTAGGTTCTCTCTTCGGACCACCTCCTCCATCATTCCGGTCTTTACGGGTTCGGTTCTCTCCGATGCCGCCGCCACTTGACACACCTTGCCCTCTTCTCCGCAGGCTTCACCTTTGGAGCTTGAAGGCCGGTCCCATTTAAATTGAAGTTGCTGTGCCGCCATGACGACGAATCCTCAAGTCCTTACCACCGATGACATGTTCGGCCCTTCAGACTGGCCCACAGTCCTAATACGGCCTCTGCTGACTTCTGCAGAACCATCTGAATCCCTTACGGAATCCATAGTCCTTTCCGGACAGCTCTGCAGACCTCCCCGGGTAAGGATAACGGCCTCCGCTCCACATCCGCCGCATTTACCGAAGTACCGATTGATGGCTGCGGGCTTTGTTCTGTCACGTAAACTCACCCCAGTACTCCAGCCTCCTATGCGGTTCTTATTCATCGGATCAGAGCTTTGCCTCCAGCTTCCTTCAGACCCCACCTCACGGTGGACGCCCTTGCTTTCGGCTAGCAGTTTCCGCCATCAGGACCTGCAGGGGACTTTAACCCCCAAGCCATTACCCATGCCGGGCACACATAGATACCCACGGCTAAAGCCGTGGTCCTCTCTAAAATTCAAGCTTCGCTTGACCTAAATCCTGGGCTTGTTGCCACTCCACATATTTGAGAATCTTGGCCTCATCTATGCCCACTGTCGTTACAAAATATCCCGGTGACCACACCACATTCTCTTTCCAGTAAACCTTGGCTAACCACGAAAACTTTTTCCTCAATCGGCTCGCAGTCATCCCCTTCACCTTGCCCACTACCTCACTCACAGAATACTTCGGAGGAATGATCATGATCATATGGATATGGTCCACCTGCATGCTGTAATCGACTATCTCGCACCCCGGTAGGCTCCTCATCACTTTCGGAAAAAGTTTTCGCAAATAGCCCCGCACTCCAGGATTTAGGATACGACGGCGATATTTCGGTATCCATACGATATGATATTCTGTCCGATAGGCCCCGTGACCTGAGTACCGAGTTTCCACTCACACATCTTATCATATCGCCGCCTAACCATTCACCCACGGGCAAGCCCGTGGACCTCTGCCCTTCGGGTTATTAGAAGGAAGAACAAACGAACAAAAAGAGGCGCTTCTTAAAGCCATAACTGAGGCTGTTCATGAATCCATCAAAGCGCCACTTCCCACAATTCGAGTCTGGATCGATGAGTTCTCACCCAAACACTACATGATTGCAG
>CAZIMJ010000031.1:0-7701 GCA_964540205.1 uncultured Eubacteriales bacterium
AAGAGAAGATTGGAGTGGAATGGAATGAGAAAATGTCCGCAACAAAATTACAGACAAAAGGCATTGAATCAAAACTTAAACAAAACGAGGTTTTAATAACGGGACTTGTGAGAAAATTAGGAATGGAGGAGCTCGCGGATATAGCGATAGAAATTGGTAATGAGATAAAGACTGTAAAGGCAGAACAAGAATCGCTTAAATCGCAGTTAAACAGCGTAAATGAGATGAAAGAGAACGATACTGACGAAGTAATAGATGCCCTTAGCCTATGTGCAGATTTATATAAGCAATATGATAAGCTAAGTCCAATGGGAAAACGCAGAGTAGCGATGTCGGCATTCCAGAGAATGACATTAAAAAAAGGCTGGTTTGGTAATAAGAAAAATCCTTTAAGAGAGAAATTGTTTTATGCAAAATGGACTGAGAGTTTTAGAGAGTTATGGGAATATTGGTTTAAAGAAGAATATAAAAAGAATCACCCTATGGGCGGAGCTTTAATGTCTGAAAATGAAGCGGAGATACATGAGCGGGATGAGAAAGGAATACCATCATGTCCGGAACCGACTTGGACACCTTGGGATAAAGAAGAAACGCCAGAAGGAAATAATAATCTTACTAAATCTGGGAACTCCATGAGAAGAGCTGGACGGGCATGGTCCCTTGCTATGTAGGGTCCGTTCCCCGAACGGACCGTTTGGGAAACGTTCCCTACATTGGAATAGAGCCGCGTTACTATTCTGTTGTTCGTTTTCGAAATCACCTATTGGGACACTCGGATATCATTCATCAAGGATTTAGAAATGTTTGCTCGGGACATTCGTGTTTAGGAAAATGAGGTTGATTCATCTATAATAGAGATGTCAGATTTGTTGCTTTTGAGAAAAAAATGAAGACGTTGAGAAGAATTCTCCCCCCTGTTAAGGTTTTTTTTGCCGGCTTATTGGTTTTGAGTATCCAGTCCGCCCCCCAGATCGGTTTGTCCCAACAAGAGGTCAGGATGCACTATCTTACGGATTGGAAGATCGAGCCATCTTTGAAGTATGATGCGATCTGTCTTATCAATACATTAACAGGAGATCCCTTCTATTTGAAGCATTATAAGAGGGAATATGATGAGTTTGCCAAGAAACTCTCAGATCCTGTGAAAGAGGCTTTGGCTCACCTGGAGCAGACCATCAAGGAGAACAATCGCCTTATTTTGTCTGCATTTCTTTCACTCTATTTTTCAGCCACGGATGAGGACACTTTGGATGGGTTGTTGAAGACACTGGAAAACAGTGAAGACATGCAGACAAATCTGAAAGAAACTCCCTATTACAGTGATGAGGGATGGCACCTGTATGAATCCGTGCGAGCAGACCTGAGGACAGTCTTTGTGTTTCTCAAAGACATTCAGTTTGAATCCTACTGGAGAAAGTATGTCGTTCCCAAAGCTGTTGAGCGAATCAAAAAGATCCACAAAGAATTGCCGAAGTACAATGTCGTTGCTGAAGTGGAGGCCCATCTTGGAGTGAAGCTTCCATCACACAGGATCACTGTATATTTGCTCTATTTCACGAAGCCCCACGGGCTAAAAGTTACGGGGACCCGATTTTTGACCCATGTGGATTGGCCTTTTGCCATAGTTTTGAGAAATGCTGTGCATGAGATGATGCATCCTCCTTTTGAGTTGGCAAGCGATGAAGAGCTCAGGAAAACACTCTCTCCTTTAGAAAACGACGAATTCTTGATGGACAGGATTCAGAATCACGATCCTGCCTATGGGTATAACAGCTTTGAGGGCTTTATCGAAGAAGACTGTGTGCAGGCTCTCGATCAGGTCATCAATGAGAAGATGGAAATTGAGATCGATCCACACAGGCGCTGGCGGGATTCCGATGGTGGTATGCATGTGTTTGCTGTGGCGCTTTACAGCGTGATCAAAGAGGAAAATTTCAACGAAAAGGGGGAGACGTTCAGAGATTTTCTTGTGAGAATGATCCGCTCAGAAAAACTTGCTCCGGGCAATATAAAATCAATCTATGACAGTTTTTACAAATAATACAGCTTTAAGATGGATAAATGGTTTATTCACGAGTTGAGATTGCTGCAAAGTCAAGGCAGTGGCCCACGAAGCTGTAGTGAACTACTGCGAGTGGGTTACAACGAAAACTTAGTAGTGAGATCGACTCGCCCGAAGGGTAAAAAATGCCGATAATAAGAATTAGAAGGTTTTTAAATGAAAGGTATCGGCAATTTTTACGAATAAAGCATCTCAGCGGATGATGGTCATTTTGAGCTCCCTGCTCATATACGGCTCAGCTCCATATCCTGATTCAGCAAATTCAACGAAAAGCGAGTTGTCACCGAGAGAACAGGAGTTGAAATCGAGTTGGTAGATCCCGCTCCAGATTTTGGTCCTCTTATTCCATGAATCGATCACCAACTCTCCTTTTATGGGGAATACCCGCATATCTTCCCCTCTGGAGAAGAATTCGGGCCGGACGGTCTTTTTCCCCTCAGGGAAGTAGGCCTGCACGAACACGGATGCCTCGCCCCATCTTTCGAATTGGTTTGTCACCTTAGGATAGAATTTATGCTCACCACAGATTAAGCCCCCATCTTTTTTGGATAGAGAGAAGTTCTTTTTTCCCTTTTCAGGGTTTTCCGCCAGGTCTCCCAGAACACAGTTTATGAGAATGTGTTCCTCTATCTCATCGAGCGATGGGAAACGGACGTCTGTGTCCCAGGTGCCCACCTCACTTGTTTGAGGATCGAATAAAGCGAACACACTCTGGTATTCTTTATTCCGGAATTCGATCTCAGGTCCCTTGAAGTGGTAGCTGAGGTAGTCGATGTTTTTGATGAATTCCATGAACTTGGGGCTCAAATTCAAACCGATGTTGATCTTGCCGCCAAAGCCCTTTTCACCACTGGTTCTGTCTTTAAGCCAGATGTGAAGATGAAAAAGTTTTGGGGCATACTCAACAAACCGGTCCTCGAATATCTCCTTTACCGGAAGTGCGATATTCATCCAGGGCTCATATTCCCCGGATTCGGAAATGAAAGGAATAAGCTCCCCTTTGAAAGGTAGAGCTTTGAAGAATTCCGGATTGTAAAAGGCGGTCACGAGAACCATTTTGTCCATCTCATTGTCCGAGTAGTCCGTGTAGCCCTTTCTGAAACGCGTATCCACACCACCCCGTTTCACTTTGACGTTGATCTTGTGGTATCGGTCATCCGCTATGTCAAGACGGGGATAAAAACTCAACTGATAATAGTAATTCAAGTCCGTATCCATGACTTTTTGGAAGTCGCTCAATTTATTCGCGCCTCGTAATGCATCCGCCCCCGTATCTTCGGATAACCACCTCAGGTTCTGGACTTTTCTGATCTTATCTCCCTGGCGTAACCTGAGATGATCCATTTCGTTCTGTTGGTAGTATTCGGCAGAGGCTCCAGAAAAGATGTTTTTCACAAAAATGCTGCTATCGAAGGAATAGATGGAGATATTCTGGGTATTGGCAAACTGGATGATCTCCCGGAGGACTTCCTCGCCGTTCTTGAAGGTTTTTTTGTCCAAAATGTTGAAGGGATCGAAAACCCGGATGTCCTCCATCTTCCCCCAGATCTTATTGATGTAGGCATCCTCGATGTCTGCGCCCGGTATGCCGCTCCTGATGTTGGGAAACATGTCCGGCGGTGACAGATCCGGAATTCCCGCGCTCACAAGGAGGATGTACTTCCTTCCGGGAAAACCCCTCATCACGTTGAATGTCGCAAGGAGCCCTCCCACAGTTTTTTCAAACCTCAACCTCTCTCTGTGGATAAAATCTATTCTTTGCATATCCTCGAAGTATGTGCTGTCGAGAGCGCTTTCGATCTCTGTCCGTTCACTCGGATCGATTCCTGTTTCGGGCTGAGCTTCAGTTTCGAGCTCTGTCTCAGTTTGCTCTACACGGGAAGGTTCAGTATGAGTCTCTAGTTTCCAGATGCTTCCTGAGGCCCTCTCGACAGAATTCCTGATGAGGTCTTCGTTTGTGGTAAAGGCTTGGATTATCTCGATTCCTCTAGAGGGATTGAGCTGAAGGACCATGACCTCATGACCGAGCTTAACAATAGACACCAGGTCTTCAACAATTTGCACGCTCCCGTGTTTCATCTCCCTTTTCCAAGAATTGATACTGTCGAACACGACAGCCAGCCTCTTTTTAGGGGTGCGGGATTGTTCTTGTAGGTTGATTTCATCGGGAATGGTCAATTCTCTTTCGTCAAAACTTATGAGCTCGAAGGAGTTTATGGGCACTCTTTTTTCATCTTCATAGAGATCAAAATCCTTTTTGGAGAGGTCTTTCACGAATTCGCCGTCCTTGGTAACGATCACATCAACAAGGATGAGACGGACCTTAACTTCATGTTTTTCTTGGGGTAGAAGCTGTTGTTGTTGCTCCTGGTTTCCATACAGGTATAGAAGCAAAGTGGACACCGATACCAAGAATATAACGACCGTTTTTTTTGTGAACGCAACAATAGACTTATCCATCACCATACAATTATACAACCGCAATAAATATGCCACAACGTGGTCAGTTAAAAAATCCTTTTCTTAGGGGATTAGTTGAATTGTGGGTTAAGAAAAATGCCGAAGATAAATATTATGTGTAAAAAACTTTGACACACCAGTGAAAGATTTTTCACTCCGTTGACTTGGGGGAGGCAGGGTGTTATAAATCATTTATTAGTGGTGCCATGACTGCATTGACCTATAAAAAAGCCGGTGTCGACATCGACAAGGCTGATACGTTTCTGAAAAAAATCAAACCCCTCCTCCAGAAAACTTCCAGGCCAGAGGTCTTAGGAAAGGTCGGCGGATTCAGCGGTTTCTTCCAGCCCTGCCTCCAAAGACTCAAAGACCCTGTCCTGGTATCCGCGACCGACGGAGTGGGGACCAAGCTTTTGCTCGCGGAGCTGCAGGGTAAATACAACACTGTGGGGATCGATCTGGTAGCCATGTGCGTGAATGATGTTGTTGTGACAGGTGCTGAGCCCCTCCTTTTTCTGGATTACATCGCTTGCGGTCAACTGAATGTCAAGAGACTTCACGAGTTGATGAAGGGGATCGCCAAGGGTTGCCAAATGAGCGGGTGTGCTCTGATCGGTGGAGAAACGGCGGAACTCCCAGGGATGTACACAAAGGACAAGCTCGACCTGGCCGGATTCTGTGTGGGCATGGTTAGCCGGGAAAAGATCATCGATGGGAAGACCTGTCGAAAAGGCGATAAG
Source organism: uncultured Eubacteriales bacterium (assembly GCA_964540205.1). Classification (GTDB taxonomy): domain Bacteria; phylum Acidobacteriota; class Aminicenantia; order Aminicenantales; family Aminicenantaceae; genus WTAW01. The sequence continues at coordinate 5,263 of CAZIMJ010000031.1, forward strand.
GTCTTGGGCCTCGCCTCGAGCGGTGTCCACAGCAATGGATTTTCTCTCATCCGCAAGGTCTTCAGTGAAAGGGAGCTGAGGGGGCCGTTGGGCAGAGAGCTTCTGAAGCCCACACGAATTTATGTGAAGCCTCTCCTCCAGCTCTTCAAGCATATCAACATAAAGGGCCTCGCCCACATAACGGGGGGAGGATTTTTCGAGAATATCCCGAGGACACTGCCTCCACATCTATCGGTCCGCATCCAAAAGGGGACCTGGCGTGTGCCTCCAATTTTCAAGAAGATACAAAGTAAAGGCCGGATCAATGATCGTGAGATGTTCAGGACATTCAACATGGGAGTAGGAATGGTGATGATCCTCAGTCCCCGGAGCGTGAGACGCGCTCTTCATTGGATGGATGAGATGGGCCTGGAGGCATGGGTCATCGGGGACGTGACAGAAGGAAAAGAAAGGGTTCTAATCCTCGACTAACGGATTTCTCTATCCCTCACCGCTTACGAACTTCTTCCATTCGAAGAGTTTGGGATCGTGTGTGTAATTCCTCAGTGCATCCGCTGTTTGGGGCGACAATTCCTCCAACCATGTGCCTATGGATTGGATCCTTTTTTTCTCGATCTCAACCATGGAAACCACCCGGACAGAGACATCCGTTTTTTTATAGCGATCTGTACATAGGCTCTGGAAGAGAAAATCATTCATCCTGAAATTGGGATTGAGATAAGCCCGAGGTTTTACTCCAAAACTTTCAAAAGCCTTTTCCCAGAGGTCTAGGGAGTATCCATAATGGGTGCAGTTGAAACTCACATAGAGCTCTGGATCTGGGTTGCCTAATTTCTGGAGGGCTTCATCCACATAGGCAAAAACCAGCATCTCGGTTTCATCGCTGTCATACCCTTTTTCGATATAAGAGACCAATTCCGGGCAGGCCTGAGAGAAGACCCTTTCCGCGAGGAAACCTCTCTCTTCCAGTTCCTGTGTGTAGGTGCCCTCGCTTACTGTTGTCTGTGTTCCGAAGAGGATGACCTTTGATTCCGGATGAGTTTTCAAATTTTGGGCGATCAGATCAACTCCTGAATTTACGATTCCTACAACCGGGATGACTGAATTCCGGGAAAACGATGTGTTTTTGTAGAGGACAGAAAGTGTGTTGCACCCGATCAGGATCAAGTCCGGAGAGTGTGTCTCTTCGAGGCTTTCCAGGGCACTGTTGAACATCTCGATCTTCTGATCTCGAGTTTTCAGGCTGTTGTACCCTCCCTCATTCGAAAAGAGGGCGTTAAAAAACACAAAATGCACTTTTTGAAAGACATTTTCCTTTTTCATCCTTTCGACGGCGTCGCCCAGGATGGAAAGGCCTCCCAGCCCCGAGTCTATCACGGCGATCGTCACTTCCCTCTTGCTGAAGAAATTAGCCAGCTTGTCCTCTTTGGCATACGTCTTCCGGTCTGTACAGGAACTGAACACGAGGAATCCGATCACAACCAGCGATAAGGTTTGGATGGTGTGTTTTCTCAACATATTCACCCTGTAAAATCCGTCTAACATCTTCAGGATGTGGAAGATAGCACAGGACATTCATGATGTCAACGGAAAAAACAGGTGTCTCCTTTTAAGTCCATGGAGTGGTCATGCCATGCCCGTCCAGCCCTTCTCACGGTTTTCTCCACTACACAATTGGAACACTCAATAACGCAATGGGATTCTTGCCATCGTAGTTTTTGGGATACTTACTTTAATAAAAGATGTTTTGACATCTTCCCTTCCATTCTGATAAACTTTGGCAAAGGGAAAAGTTACTCTGTGAGAAAGAGCAAGAAGACAGCCATAGCTGAAAAACCCACCGAGAGCCTTTACAGAGAGCAGAGAGTGGGCGTCTTTGTCGATGTCCAAAATTTGTACTATTCAGCGAAATTTATCCATAAGGCCAAGGTGAACTTCAAAACTCTTCTCAGCAAAGCCATCAAAGGCCGTAACCTCATTCGTGCCATTGCCTATGTGATCAAGGCCGATGTCAAGGACGAAACAAATTTTTTCGATGCACTCAAAAATTTTGGATATGAAGTTAAAGCCAAGGACCTTCAAATCTTTTACGGGGGTGCCAAAAAAGGCGACTGGGACATCGGCATTGCCATGGACTTGATCGAACTCGCATCCAGGCTGGATGCCATTGTTCTCGTGAGCGGGGACGGAGATTTTGTACCGCTCGTCAACCACGTCAAACACGCTTTGGGCTGCTACGTGGAGGTTATGGCTTTCGGGAAATCCAGCTCACAAAAACTCGTCGAAGTTGCTGACAATTATATCGACATGGACAAGGAACTATCAACCTACCTTATTCAAAGCGGATAATCGTAATTTCCAGAATAGATCATTAAGCCTGGATTATTCACGAGTCGAGATTGCTGCAGCGGCGAGGAAGTGGCCCATGAAGCTGTAGTG
>CAZIMJ010000032.1:0-26333 GCA_964540205.1 uncultured Eubacteriales bacterium
GAGCGAAGTTTCCTCGCTGGGGAAACTGAGCGTGTTTTTGATATCATACAATCTGATCACTCTGAATGACATAAACACGGTTTTGGGGATGCTTCCTGGGAAAGTTGATCTCTAATGTTGGACTCTGTAGATAATGGAATCGCGATAGCTTGTGAAAACACGAAAATAACCGCTCAAAAGCCGATCTGTTTGTTCATCTCCCGAATCGATAAGCAAAGGACGCCCGGCCAAAGCATTAATCTTATTCGGAGTGGCTATGATGATAATGTCGTCTTTCTCAACATGGGAGATGACTTCCGGACTGATCTGCTGATTCCCCCTGCCCAGCAAATAACCCTGACCGCCGATGGGAGTGAGGATGAGTTTGCTCGGTTTTCCTTTGATGAAGCTTAGGATCTCTTCTTCGTTCAGATCTTTTCCGACAAGTCCTTTTTTATATACGATATCAATCCCCAATAAGGAATATTCAAGGCCCAACTTCTCCATTAAAGTACGAGTTGTTGTTCCCGGACCGATAATATAGTGGAAGGTATCAGTCATATTCTCAATAACAGAAGCAGCAATGCCTTCTTGGGCATATCTTTCGTCAGGCGAGCTCCCCGTTTTTAGACGTTGAACATACCGGCTTCTGTAAGGAATTTTGAGATATCCGTACAATCTTGCTGACAGGATCCCCCTGCGGAAATCCTCTTCATTAATATCCATAACTTCGGCTTCTGTAATCTTTTTCGCCTTACCCTGAAGATAAAGAGCGCAAAGTTCTCCCGCAGCCAACGGATTCCGTGCAAAAACGGCAGAGTGGACTTTTACGCCTGTGGGAATGCCCAGGACAACTGTTGAATTCCCGATGGCCTTATATACATCCCGGGCTGTCCCATCCCCCCCAGCAAAAAGAAGGACGTCCACTCCCCTCTCCTGCATAGCACAAGCGGCATTTTGTGTGTCCTTTGCCGTTGTGGAAGACAAAGAAACGCCATCGATGACTTGTGGAGCGAAACCACAATCGATGGCTATGTCTTCCCCCATTTTGCGAGGACAAGTGAAGAGAGTTATGGAATCCTTGAGAGAGAGGAGTGCTTTGAGTGCTTCACCAGTCCTCTGAAAAGAAACAGGTTTTGCTCCAAGCTGAATGGCCTTTTCCAGAATTTTTGGGCCATCTGTGCCTTTGAGTCCGACTCTCCCCCCCATTCCAGCGATGGGATTTACGATGAGTCCTAGTTTTTTCATAAAGATGTCTACACGAATGCTTCAGATGGTTAGAAGCGATAATTAATACCTGCCATTATCTGGAAAGACATTATATCAGTAGACAGACTGTTTTTTCTAAGACATTCACTCATTTTAGTCGAATGAGGTTTCCTATTTCTTGGCTATGGTGAGCAATCCAGAGGCCGGGACCATAAATTTGTAACCGCCTTTCTTGAGAGTCCGTGTCCGTTTTTTGACGAGATTTCCCGAACAATCGTAGGTTTCTGTGTTCACACTCCCCATAGCGCTGGTCAAGTCTAAAATGACATATTCGCTACTTTTAGCGTTGACGATGTCGATACTCTCACTCCCTCTTCCATCCAGTGAGATATTCATGTCATTGTAAAGGGCTGCAATGGTCTTATTCTTGGTCCCAGCCAAAATCACCGGGTAGATAGCGCCTGGATTCACAGGGATGAATTCGCCATCGAGCAATACATCTCTGTTTTCCCGCCAGTAGTTGATCCAGAATTTGACCATCTCCAAGTGTTGATCAGGGATCGAGTCCAACCGGACAGAAAGCTGAGGCACACTAAATAGGATGTTGAGAATCTGGAGAGCTGCAGTCTCGACGGAATCGTCTGTGTGCCACATGAACATATCGGAATGAACGGCCGTATTCCCGCAGAGCAACCTGATGTCGGTGGTCCGGGCTCTGTTGATGACAGCCATGTTCGGGCAATCTGTGGCCCGGAACATGTTCCCGTATTTGCGCATCAGAGGCCCGATGTAAGGCTGGCGGAACTCGATTAGAATATCAGAATTCACTGCTCTCAGACGTGACATCACATCGGTCATGAGCTTATCCACCGCTTCATTGACAGACGCATAATCTCTGCCATTGGATGCTGTCAGCACCGTCTGTTCATTGGCAGAGAACCGGGCAATGAAGTCTAGCTTAAATCCATCCAGATCCCATTCCTTCAAGGCGGTCTCATATGTGTTGATGATAAATTCCCTGACTTCAGGATACCTCGGATCCAACACGTACGTTCCCTGTCCTTCCCAGTAAGTCAGATATTTTCCCCTGAACTGAGTGTAATTCTTTGAGTTCTCACCTACAAACGGGAGAGAGTACCAGAGCAAAAATTTCATTCCCAGTTGATGGATCCTCTGGACAAAGCTCTTCATGTCAGGAATCCGGACCGGCTCCCAATCACCAGTGAATGCATACCCTCTCTGGCTGTCCAGCGTCTGCCAACCGTCGTCAACGATCACAGCGTCGAAGCCCAATTTTTTCGCGATCGTGCATTCATTGACGACATCATCTGCGTTCAAGTTCTGATGGAAACTATACCAGGTGGAATACATCGGCCATTTGGCTAAATCCGGAACAGAAGCTGGCTCATAGTTCTCCTGCGCAGCCCACCATTTCGAGACATCATCCAGAGCTTTATAATAGGGAATGTTTCTGGTGTCAATACGGATCTGGACCGTATATTCTTTGAGGGGTGGGATTTTTTCGTCAAAGAATACAAGGGTTCAATAAAACCTGGCGTCCTCCTCTCTTAAGTAGGACTGGATCAAAACTTTATTGAGTGCATCGGAGCAGGCGAATGTGAACCTATTCATGTCTCCGCCATTCAAGAATGCGCTCACCGGAGCTTGACTGGAAGCTCTAGAGGTAACTCGATTTCTGTAATAATTCACTTTATCCACGCTGATGTTGGGATTCCAAAAGGCCGTGATGTCGATAGAGGGAAAATTCCACTTGACAGAAAATCGAGGAGGTGTCGCAGCCGTTGGAGATTTCAACTGAAGGTCGATCACTTTCAGCCCCCTCTCTAGCTCCTTGGATGTCCATGAGGCTTCAAAATCCTTTAGATTTCCCTCGATCTTTAAAGAATCCGAATTAAATTGTATGGGGACTGCAACACTTTCTGCGGTTTGAATCACACCTGAAACATTTGACTCTTCACAATATGAACACAGAAACACCAAAACTAAACATAAAAAAATGCATTTTATTTTCATTTTTGCCTCTTTCGGTTTCGTTTTCCCCATTAAATGATTATTCAATTCCTTATGTCAATGGCTATTGACAACTTGTGTAAATATTGTTCGGTGCTTGAATGCATCTCAAAACCCGTGATGACATGGACTTATATTTTCGCTATGGTTTGCTCAGATTGTGTGGTGAAGAAAACCGTGTGAAGGGCTGGACGGGCATGGTATATCTCCCATGGGGAGATGTGAGGGAAGCCCGGAACCGAGCGAAGTTTCCTCGCTGGGGAAACTGAGCGTGTTTTCGAAATCACCAATTGGAGCACTCGGAACGTCATTCTTCACGGTTTTTGGGATGCTTCCCAACCTTAGTGTGTGAGAGGGTTGAAGCCGGGATGATTTGTTCTGTAACTCCGGGGCCATAGTACACAACCTCGAGCTCCAGCTCATCACAAAATATATCGCTCACTGCGCTGATCTTAGGAGAATGTACGACTTCTGGTTCCCTGTCAAATTCACACACGATAACGGATACAATGGGATCCGGCGCCTGTTCAGGTAAAAAGATGATAGTAGAATCAGGATTCAACTTTGTCTTCAAACTTGTGTTGGGTTCACCCATCAGATAGGCCGATTCGACCTCAGTGAGCAATCCAGGCACTAAGAGGTTTCCATCCAAAGGCCAATAGAAGACATGGAAGTACAGTTTTTGTGATTTGGTGGTCGACCTTCCCCATTTCAAACTCTCGAACTGGCTGGCTGTAGTTCCGTAAATACTCTCCCCGTTGAGGTTCAACCATTTCCCCATCGCTTGGAGCCTTTCTATACTCTGTTGAGGAAAAAGTCCCTCGGCTGTAGGGCCCACATTAAGCAGAAAATTTCCTCCCTTGCTGGCAATATCAACTAGCTTACGGATCAGATCCTCTTCGGATTTCCAATTGTGGTTATTCTTGTTGTAGCCCCAGTGATCATTCATGGTCATACAGGTTTCCCAATCATACGCAAGGCCTGTCGCTGGGATCTCCTGTTCCGGGGTCCCAAAGTCTCCCACAGACGTCTCTGGATCATAAGTCCCGGCCATTCCCTCACGCCCCTTCCCTACTCTGTTGTTGACGATGATGTCGGGCTGAAAAGAGAGAACATAGTCGTAGAGGTCTCTTCCCCTTTCCTCTTCCCAAGTGTGCTCCCACTCTCCATCGAACCACAAGACCCCAAGCTCTCCGTAATTTGTGAGCAATTCCGCTAGTTGTTTTTTCATGTACTCCGCATACCGGTCAAAATCCGCATCTTCGCTGGAGCGGTTTTCCCAAGAGCGGCGCGGGAGATAATCCGGATGGTGCCAGTCCATGATCGAGTGATAGAAACACATCTTCATGTCTTGTCTCCTGCATTCTTCAGAAAGTTCTTTCAGTATGTCTCGTTTAAAGGGTGTGGCATCGATCACGTCATAATCTGTATATTTGGAATCAAACAGGCAGAAGCCATCGTGATGCTTGCTCGTGATAACGATGTACTTCATGCCCGCATCTTTGGCATATCTCACCCATTCCGCGGCGTTAAAGGCCGTCGGATTGAATTGGTGAGCGAATTTTTCATACTGCTCGACTGGGATCTGAGCTGTCGTCAGGATCCATTCCGCATGGTTTGTTTCCCCTTTCCATTCACCAGCGGGAATCGCATATAATCCCCAGTGGATGAACATACCAAAACGGGCCTCCCTCCACCACTTCATCCGAATTTCTTTCTGATCTTTTGTCTCATTCCGCGCACTTCGCTGCTCAAATTTTTCATCATTTTTTTCTTCTGCCCTCTGGCAAGAAAACACTCCCAAGATCAACACTACCGCCAAAACAACAGAGACCACTCTCCATATATTCAGATTCTTAAACATCCATTTTCCTCCTCACCAGGTTTTGTGTTTTTTAAGATAAGCTCTCCAGGTAATAGCCCATTTTTCAGGGTCATCCAATGAACTCGTGTCGATCTTGTGAACCACGCTGTTGTATGGGGCGTTTTTCACTTTTTCTGGGTCTTCATAGGCCTCTTCGACAACTTTTTCCAGCCCTGCGATGTACTCGTCCAGTTCATCCTTGGAATAGGATTCCGTGGGTTCGATGGTGAAGGGTTCGGGAACGACAAAAGGATGATGGCTCGTCCAGAGGTGAAAACCAAAATCAACCATACGGCAAATCACATCCTCTGTGGTGACACCCGTCTCTTCCATCAATTTCTGCCAGCTGTATCGCACTTGCTCAATACGGTGATGCCCCTTTGCATAGGGAGCGCTAGCCCCCCTGAGCTCCCTGATCTTTTTTAATACATAGTTATTGTTGAGAACTGCCACATGTGCAGCCTCTGTAAGCCCCTCGGCACCCAAACTCATTATCCAGGCATAAGCCCGTAAAATAGCCGGAAAAACGCCAAAAAATCCCCTCACTTTGCCAATGGTGTTAGGCAGGCTGTTATTCACAGAGTAACTCTCTCCGTTGTATTCAACCACTGGAACAGGCAGGTAATCCCTGAGCTCTTTTTTCACTCCCAGCGCCCCCAAACCAGGTCCACCACACCCATGGGGTGAAGAAAAGGTTTTATGGAGGTTGAAAAAACACATATCAAAATCTGCTTCACGCGCGCGTGTAATGCCTAATATCCCGTTGGCATTAGCCTGGTCATACCCACAAAGACCCCCTGCTTCATGAACGAGCTTCGTGAATTCATCGATCTTAGGATTAAAAATCCCCGTGTCCTCAGGGTTGGTGATGAACAATCCAGCGGTGCGCTCAGAAAGGGCCTTTTTTAAGGCCTCCACATCAGGCAGGCCATCCTCGTCCGGGTAAAGCGTGATCAGTTTAAATCCTTTGACGGCTGTGGCGGCCGCATCAGAGGGATGCGAAAAAATTGTCGTGATGATCTCGTCCCTTTCGGTCTCATCCTTTGACTCATGATACGCGTGTACAATGGAAGCCATGGCCAGTATCGCAGCAGACCCTCCTCCTGGCTGGAAAGTGAACTGATCCAAGCCTGATATCTCTCTCAGAAATGTGTCCATTTTGTATATGATCTCCAAGGCTCCCTGCACAGTACTTTCATCCTGCCAGGGATGAATATCCGCAGCCTCGGGCATGCGCACCAAGACTTCATTGATCTTGGGACTGTATTTCATCGTGCAGGTTCCCTGCCCAATATCGATGTTCAGGTCCGCACCCAAGCAGTGTTGGGAAAGCCGGAGAAAGTGCTTTAAGACACGCATCTGGGATATTTCAGGCAGGGCTGGTGGCTCTTTTCGCCTCATGTTCTCAGGTAGAGTTGAGATCCCATCCCCGATTTGCTCTTGGATCTCTTTCTCCGCTTCAGGGACTTTGATTCCCCTCTCGCCCTTGGTGTTCAACTCAAATATCACGGGCTCATCCCATTTGGCCTGATGAAAATTTCTCACCTTGATTGTCTTTTCTTCAGCCATCGGTCTATCCTTCCTCCCCGATATCCGGAGTTGCTTCCACGTCCACGATCTCTCGAATAGCTCGAGTCAAAGTATCCAAGTCCTCTTTCGTGTGGATCTCAGTGACGCAGAACAGAGCGCTCTCTCCCAGCTCCGGAAACTCTGATTTCAGAGATTTGCCTCCGAATATTTTCTTCGAAAGCAGAGACGTGTTGATGTCTTGGATTGTCTTCCCAGTGCCATTAAAATCAACCACAAATTCTTTGAAATGCGAGGACTCGAAATACGGAGCTCTTACCCCTTTGATATCAGAGAGTTTTTTCATAAGGTAGTGTGATTTTTGTAGGATGACTGTGTTGAGCTCTTGCATTCCATTCGGCCCTAGGAGAGAGAGGTACACAGCCGCAGTGATGCCCCAGAGAGCCGCATGCGTGCCCACGAATTCCTTCCCCTCCTCTCTTTCGGCAAAAGATGTCCTTTCATAGGCCACATCACCAAATCCATACTCTCCCTCCACAGCGGTTTTTGTGATCCCGAAAAGTCGTGAGGGATACTCCATGACATACTGCTCTTCATCCCGGGACGCAATGAATCCCCCGAGTCCACCGCCGAAAAACATATGAACACCCAGTCCCTGGATGTCTCCACAAACAATGTCCGCACCATATTGGCTGGGGGGTCGGATCACACCCAAGCACATAGGGTCGACGCCCACGATACAAATAGCTCCACTTGTTTGGGCGATTTCTGAGATCAGCTCGCCCTGGTGCTCGATAAACCCGAAAAAGGAGGGATTCTCGAAGTAGACACCAGCTGTTCCTGTTGAAGTTTTTGACCTCAAATCCTCAAGGTCCATTACACCGGTCTGAGGGCAATGTTTTACAAGCCTGACGCTCATCACAGGTTGGCAATAATTCCGAATGGCAGCAAGTCTTTCCGGTGAAACCGTGTCCGAAACAAGGACCTCTTTACGGCCTGTAATGCGTCCTGCCATCCGAATAGCCGTTGCCGCCGCTTGGCACCAATCATATGTCGGGACATTCACCACATCCATATCCAGGAGCTCAGCCATCAAGCTCTCATACTCAAAGAGGGATTGGAATCGTCCATGATCCTCATACGGCTCTCCTGCATAGGCGGTTAAAAATTCCGAACGCTGGTTGATCTCATCGCAAATGGCAGGTACGTAGTGCTGCCAACTTCCTCCCCCAAGAAAGCTGATATGGTTTTCGCAGGACAGATTTTTTAAAAGGATACCCTCCACGTGACGTTTCAGTGCGAACTCTGATGGAATGGCTTCAGGTAAATTCATCTTTCCCCGGAAGCGCAGATGTTCAGGAATATCTCCATACAGCTCTTCGATATCCTTTATGCCTATATATTCCATCATTCTTGCTTTAACTTCGGGCACTGAATTCGGGATGTATGGATGTACTTTTTTTTCCTTCTCAGCCATTTCTTTTCTCCTTTCTAAGCAATCCCGCCTCCGTCGACAACAAGGATGGAACCTGTGGCCCAGCTGGACAGATCGCTGGCAAAATACAAAACAGCGTTGGCGATATCTTCGGATAGTCCCACGCGTTGAAGGGGCCGATCCGCCGCCTCCTTCATGAATTCCTGTTCTGGCAAACCTAGCTGCACAGCTTCTTCATGCAAGAGTTCCGTGTCGATATCCCCAGGACAGATACAATTGACGCGAATGCCATTCTTTCCATGGTCGATGGCCATCGCCCGTGTGAGATTGACGACACCACCCTTTGCTGCACAGTATGCGGCTGCCTTAGCTCCGCCTTTAAGGCCCCATCCCGAGCCAGTGTTGATGATGCTGCCCTTTCCACTTCTCTCCATAAGAGGGATCACATATCGTGAAAGCAAAAATATCGCTTTCAGGTTTACATCCAGCACAGCATCCCATTCGTATTCGGTCAATTCAGTGACACTCTTGCGCCATATGATTCCGGCATTATTGAATAGGATGTCGATGCGGCCAAAATCCCCGAATATCACATCAATCACTCGTCGGCATTCCGAGTCAGAGGTCACATCGCACACATAAAATCTGGCTTCTGTTCCTAACTTTTGGATCTCCGCCACAGCCTCTTTTCCTCTTGACTCATTGATATCGCAAAGAGCGATCGTCGCTCCGGCTTCGGCTAACCGTTTTGCTGAAGCAAGACCGATGCCTGAGGCACCCCCTGTGATAACGGCGACTTTTCCCTCTAGATTTGTGAGTTTTTCTATTTTTTCCATTCCACTCATCCTTCCTCCAGTTTTATCCTCTTTTTTCTAATTACAATCTGGATAATTCACGAGCTGATATCGCTACAAAGGCGAGGCAGTGGCCCATGAAGATGTAGTAAACTACATCGAGCCGACCCAACCTACCCGGGCTACAACGAAGGTTTTGTAGTGAGATCAGTTCGCCCGAAGGGGAAAAAATGTCGATTATAATAATGAGAACGCTAAAAATAAAAATGTCAGGATGGTAAATCAAATGAACAAAGTGAGTTATTGAATTCGTTTTAGTTATCATATGTATCGACATTTTTTATGAATATTCCAGAAGTCTCGCCCCCATCGATCGGAATCGCTTGTCCGGTGATGTAGGCAGCCTCATCCGAAGCAAGGAAAGCAAACAATCCTGCCACTTCCTCGGGTAATGCATGTCGATGGAGTGGGAGATCCTCATTCACTTTTTCAAGCATCTCCGGTGTATATTCGGATTTCTGCATGGGAGTCAAAACATAGCCGGGACATACGGCATTCACCCGCAACCAGGGTGCAAACTCCAATGCCAGCGTTTTGGCCAAAACAATAACTCCCGCTTTGGATGCATTGTAATCTGCATACAGCGGATGCCCCTCCAATCCATTCGTCGAGGCCGTGAAGAGCACAACACCCTTTCCTTGCTGTTTCATCCGACTAATCGCCTCTTTGGCGCAGATAAAGGCCCCATCCAGATTCACCCTAAGAACCTTGGACCACTGCTCATAGTCTGTGTCGAGAAAAGGACTCCGGAAACTGATCCCTGCGTTTGCAATAAGGATATCGATGCCCCCAAAGATTTCATCAACTCTGTGAAACGCATCCTTAACCTCTGTGATTTGACTGACATCCACATGGACTCCACCACTAAAACTGGGATTCTCAGATAGAACGTGTTCGAGCTCTTCTTTATGCCAATCACAGATCACAACTCTGGCCCCCTCGTCAGAAAACCTTTGGGCGGTGGCCAGACCAATACCACTCGCACCCCCAGTGATGACAACTCTTTTATTCTCGAGATCCATATATTTCCCCATTTGTTTCTCCTTCTAAGTTACAGTAATATATTATAAAAACGTATCTCACGCAAATTTCACAACTCCAGAATATGTAATCCCGAATTCATGTCAGTTTACTCATTTGTATTTCTTGACCGGTGATAATATTCTATAGGTGAATTATGAAATTCGCTGCGAAAGATCTCAAAAGGAATTTCCTGTTTAAGGATATTCATCCCCATCTTTTTATTGGCACCACGAGCGACAGGTATGCCGGATGGCTGGGACAGATTTACTCCAAAGAAAAATACGAAGGGAGAATAACCCGAAGGGCCACAACTGTTGGCGGGAAAACTTTCACTGAGGAAGTCCTCCCTGTAGACAGTGTTGTTGAGTACTACGATCATTTTTCCGTTCTCGAGATCGATTTTACCTTCTATCGTCCCCTGGTCGACCGTAAGGGCACTCCGACTCAGAACCTCCATGTCCTACAGACATACCAAAAACACATGACAAAGAACGACCGCATGATCCTCAAAGTGCCTCAGTCAGTTTTTGCAAAAAAGCTCCGCCGTGGTAAAGAATACATAGAAAACGCAGATTATTTGAACAAAGAATTGTATATCAAGGGTTTCTACGAGCCCGCGACTTCATTACTGGACACTTCTTTGGCAGGCATGATCTTCGAGCAGGAATACCAGAGAACAAGCGAGTCTTCGACTCCGCAGAACCTTGCATCAGAATTGGATGAATTTTTCAGTAACATTCCTAAAGATAGTCGCTACCATGTGGAGATCAGGACAGGTCGACTGCTTGCGCAGCCACTTTTTGATGTTTTAGCAAAACATGGCGTTGGCCTTGTTTTGTCCCACTGGACTTGGCTGCCCTCACTACACAGCCAATTCGAGAAGGCTCAAGGGGCCAAATTTAACAGCGACAATTCTCTTCTTATCCGCCTTCTGACTCCCCGGGGGAAAACCTATGCAGAAACCTATACGGCTGCTTTTCCTTTCAACACGCTGGTCAAAGGAATGCTGCATCCCAGCACTGTCCAAGATACTGTCACGGTTGTGAGAGCAGCGCTCAAGGACGGAAGATGGGTCTACCTCCTCATCAATAACCGTGCGGGTGGTAATGCCCCACTTATTGCTTCTGAGATTGTCGAGCACTTAGATTTGTGACCGGTTCAAGAAAATTCAATGTACGGAAGTATTGGCCCTCCTATTTATTTTCATGATTGAGGAGCCAGACTTTTCGCCAAAGGCCACCGCCAAACCCTACAAGATCACCATCTGCTCCGATCACGCGATGGCAAGGAATGATGATCGCAATGTTGTTCATACCGTTGGCACCACCAACAGCACGGACCGCTTTCTCATTCCCAATAGCCACTGCTATATCCTTGTATGAGGCAGTTTCTCCAAAGGGAATCCTCTGCAACTGTTCCCAAACCTTTTTCTGAAAATCTGTTCCCTCCAGATGGAGCTCCAAAGAAAAATTCTGACGCTTCCCTTTGAAGTACTCATCCAACTGTTTTCGGCATTTTTTTATTATCGGAGGAAGGCTCGAATCGGACTTGATCTTTTTTTTGCTTGAGAAGTGGACCTTGGTGATCGCTTTTTCTGTGCTTTCAATCTCCAAAATCCCCACTTTTGAATCATAGAAAGTCGTGTATTTTTTCATTGTTCGCCCTTTCCCAATAGTTTAGCAGAATAATAAATAAAAGTGTTCCGTTTATACAAGATACAAATCATTCCTATTTTCGCAGTGATATAAATTCTCAATATCTCTATTAAGTGCCCCAATTGTGTGGTGGAGAAAACCGTGTGAAGGGCTGGACGGGCATGGCACATCTCCCGAGAGGAGATGTGAGAGAAGCCCGCAACCGAGCGAAGTTTCCTCGCTGGGGAAACTGAGCGTGTTTTGGAAATCACCAATTGGGGCACACGCAATGTCATTCATCACGGAGCTCAGTCAGAACTATGGCGATAGCCCCCCATTCTAGGTTATACCGCTCGATCTCAACAAGCTGATGTCTTTGGATAAAAGCCCGTAATCCTCCTTGTTTTAAAAACTGACGATTGTTTCTGAAGTGCTCACCACCGGCTGCCCTCTCAATCATAAAGGAGAGTACGGATCCAAACTTTGAGCGGAAATTCCAAGGGTTCTCAAAATCAATAAAAGCAATAGTGCCTCCGGAAGAGAGCAATCGTTGGGCCTCTTTCATGATCTCATCTCGAGTTTCGGATGTCTTGTCGTGCAGTGAAAACGAGATGATGACACCTTTGAACGAATCATTTCTAAAAGAAATTTTGGCAGCGTCAGCACAGATGAAGGACCTCTGCGGATACTTCGTAGCTGCATAGCCTACCATCCTCTGATCAATGTCTAACCCGTATACATTTGGATTCTTTTTCCCCAATATATGGCATTGGGTCCCTGTGCCACAGCAAATATCCAGTGCTGGAAAAAGGTCATATGTTTGGAAGTAAAAGGCGACTTTTTGCTTGATGTTCTTCACGATTGGCTCTATCAGCCAGTCGTATAAGCGACCTGAAGTATAAAGCTTCATTTTACAGTTGTTCGTCTTCGAGAGCCGTTCAATAAAAGAAGCGCTCTTCCCCCCTTTTTGAAAAATGGATGTCTTCCTCTTGAAGAAGGACTTCTCCATAGATCCTTTTAAGTGTCTTTCCCAGCTCCCTCCATGTGTAATGCTCTTTGACATTCTTTGAGGCAGCAAGAGACATTCTCCTGTGTTTGGCCCTGTCTGTGCAGAGTTCTCCCAAAGCTTCGGCTAAATCCCGAACACACTGTTCGGGATTCTCGGGTTTCACACGGATCCCCCAATCCTCTTGAACATGCATTCCTGGTCCACTTGTATCCAAACAAACCACAGGCAGGCCCGCGGACATTGCTCTGACTACAAAAAAACCACTCCTGTCTCGCAGTCCCGTGGACAAAAAAACGTCGCTATCCTGCATCCTTTCATGAAGAGATTTACTATCGATCCAGGAATGGATCCTAACTCTCGAGTCGAGCTTATAGTCTTCGATTTTTCGTTCAAGCTTCCTCTGCTCTGGCCCTTCACCAAAAATGACAAAGTCGGATTCAGGGAAACTCTCCAAAAAAAGAGCAAATGCTTCAATAGCGAGATTGAATCCATTTTTTTTATCTAGAGATCCAACCGATATTATCCGGAAAGTGCGCTTATCATAAGGCTTTTTTTTGAGATCTGACTGTATAGTATCCAAGGAAATACCTGTAAGCGGGAAAAAATGTAACTTTTGGGCATCGGTTTTCGAAAACCTCATCCTCGTTTCTTGGTTGCAGACGAGTATGGCCCGGGCTCGCCTTTCCCCCTCTTTTCTCGCGTAATGTTCACGCCACAACCACTGTCCAAAAAGATGCCATTTGTTTTTCCAACGATCAAACACAGAACTCTCCGCAACTAATCCTTGAAGAAATTTCTCCCCTCCCCCTAAAGGTCCCCAAATAAAAGGAACGGTTAAATAGGCGCCGATGAAACTGGGAATCCAATCATACTCCGGAGTCAGGTGGTGAACGGCATCAAAGGTAACCTGGTTATGAAGAGAACGAGAGTACTTCCAGGCCTTTCTTTGCCAGAGAAAATAACAGAACCACCGGCCGAATACTGTTTTATGAAGAAATCGCCAACATTTTGGCAAATTGACAAAATGGATGTTCACTTTGGTTAAGGCACCTGCCGATAGCGCTTCCAAAACGTCATCGCTGTTATTATTGTGAGTGATCACCCAGATATCATAAAAACGACAGAGACGATCCACCAGATTCCAACCCAGAATTCCTCGATCGAAATCAGTCGATATCACTGCTTTTGGATTAAATGCGTAAGCAGAAATGAGAATTCTGAGTTTATCCATGGTTTTAACTGGATTTCCTTTCAGTGAGTCCGCCCGGTTCTCTAAAATCAGGCGTTATGAGCTCAGCAATATTTTAGTCGGCTAAAAAGGTACAGATAGGTAGGATAATGATTCAAGTAAAGAGTGTCAAACAAGTGGCATAGAGTCGGTCTGATCCGTATGTTGGTTACGCCGACTTAATATATCTAATCAGACGTCGACAATAACTTCGAATACTTCTTTGACGGGAGCTATCTTGTAAAAGGGCAGGAACTTTGTGAGCTGTTCCTGATAATAGAGGCTTTTCTCATTGGCAATCGCATCTTCCTGAGTTTCCCAAAGGGCAATAGAGTGACCTGTTCCTGTTTCGCGATCGAGGAAAAAAAATATCCTCTTAAATCCTTTTTGCGATTTGGCTGCCGCGACAACGCTCTCCTTATAAATTTTTATAACTTCTTCTATATATTCTGTCTTTACATGTATTGAGGTGACACGCGCAAACATGATCTTCCCTCCTTTTTATTTCATATCCCCATATACATCTCTAATAATTAAAATCCCCTCTATCTCATCCGTAAGAGAATGAAACCCTTCGTATTTCTATTTTTCCCGTAACGATATGATAATGATTTATATTTAATATTGCAACGAATTAATACACCTGAATTATTCATAAATTATGCCGACAACAATATCCACCATATTTCATAAGTGCTATTTACGATGGACTTGCTGAAGCAGAACATTACACACATTTTACATGCATATTTCTCTTTTTTATGTCGGCATTCTTTACCCTACGGGCGCCGACCCAACCTAACCCGCTGATCTCACTACAAAGTCTTCGTTGTAGCCCGGGTTAGGTTGGGACGGCTCGCTGTAGATCACTACAGCGTCGTGGGCCACTTCCTCCACCTTAATGTTAGGGTGGGGTGTGTTGGCCTCAACTCGTGAATAATCCAGGCACATCATCTTGTATCTAATAAATTTTCCGCTTGTTTAATTGTTCTGAGAGCATTCATGGTGATCCACTTGCTGGGCTTCCCTTTTCGTTCGATATTGACCTGGAAGCGACCGTTGTAGGTATTCTCCAGGATCCAACGGCCCTTTGCATCTTGTTTGGAGATGACAAGGTCAATGGCTTCTTTCATTCGATTATCCCGGTATCCCAATCTCGTCAGTATCAACAGCATCTCCAGCACATCCGTGTCCCACATCCATGGAAATCCGAGTTTCGCCCACTTAGGTTTGGCTATCATGCTGAGATTGTGACTTCTCTTGAAGAGATGGTGCTTGAGCAAATATTCGGCGCCCTGAGCAATCACGCTTTTGACTTTGGGGCTTCTTTTCTCCTCCGGAATTTCAGCCAAAGCTTTGAGAGCTTTGACAACAGTCAAGTGACACGTGTGTTTTCCCCAGCAAGTCTCCTGTTTCTCGTAAGGCCAACCTTGAAGCTTAAAATCCAATCCATCATCATAACGAGTGTAATCGGCTATCCAGCCGATGCCCTGCCTGACCCTAGGATCGTCGAGATAACCAAAACGGATCAAGCTCCAGACCATGTCTCCTGTAAGGCAGGGAATAACACCGCTGTGAAAGCCTCCTCCATTTTTTGTGCCTCTATAGGCAAATCCCCCGCTTTTACGGTCCTGGGACATCTCAAGCACAAATTCACAAGTCTTTTGGATTCTTTTATCTTCTCCATCCGCTCCCAATTCCGCCAGAATGATCATCTGCCATACGGTCCCTCTGAATTTGGTCCTGACATAGAAGTCCTCAGCTTTTTCCCAGTACCCTCCTTTTTTTTGATTGTTCAAAATCTCGGGGACCACCCCTGTTTTCATGATATCCCGTTTTGCTTGGATGATTTTACGATTATTGAGGGGTTTATCCAGGATATCTACTAGAGTGAAAAATCGGACGGATGGATTGTCCTCTTCCAGCAGCCAATCTGTGGTGTCAGATAGGAGAATATCTCTCACGCTCAATTTCGATATTTTTTTTGATAATTTATATTAACATAGTTCTATGAGCCGTGGTAATATCAGGACAGATTCGTGAAATATTGGAGGATCTATTGATCAAAAACGTATACATTGCAGGTTTCCTATTGGTCCTTGTGCTTGTCTGTTCCGTTTTCGCTTCTGATGAACCCTTCTGTGAACAGATCGCAAATTACACGATGGACGTCAAACTTAACACAGATAACAAGACAATAACCGCTACAGCGCTCATTTCCTGGACCAATATCACTGATTTTTCCACAGACGAGCTCTGGTTTCACCTCTACTGGAACGGATTCCAGAACAACATGAGCGATTTTCTCCAGGAAGGATCAGAGAGATGGGGACAGATCTTCAGGTCTAACAAAAAAGACGATTGGGGATACATTCGCATCAACTCGATCAAGCTGATCGCAGAGGAAAACGAGGGAGAATACGACCTCACTCACACACAGGAATTTCGCCACCCCGACAACGATAATTTTTACGACCAAACTGTCATGTCAGTGAAGGTTCCTCAACCGGTTGAGCCGGGACAGACAATCCTCCTCCGAGTCGATTTTTCCTCCAAAGTTCCCCGTCCCATTCACAGAACGGGAGTTTACAAAGATAGCTATTTTATCGCACAGTGGTTCCCGAAGATAGGCGTGTTTGAAGTTGGGCAGTGGAACTGTCACCAGTTCCATGCCTCGACCAATTTTTTTGCGGATTATGGGACATACGATGTGAAAATCACAGTGCCTTCACATTTTATCATCGGAGCCACCGGAGAACTTCGGGAACAAACAAAGAATCAAAATGGTACGACAACCCATAGGTTTTTCCAGCACAGCATCCATGACTTTGCCTGGACAACAAGCCCTCATTACCTTGAATTCAAGGAAGATTACATGTTTACTCCGGGCAAAACTGTAGAGATCACACTTTTGCTTCAGCCCTACCATAGGAATCAAAAGGATCGCTATATGAACGCTGTTAAACATTCTGTCAGATTGTGCAGCCAGTGGTACGGCGATTATCCGTACACGACCGTGACCTGCGTCGACCCTGCTTACAACAACCGATGCGGTGGCATGGAATATCCCACACTCTTTACTGGCGGGACATATTTCCTGACGCGCGACCGCATCCCCCGTCCTGAGGGCGTCACGATCCATGAATTCGGCCACGGTTATTTCTATGGCCTTGTGGGTAATAACGAGTTCGAGGATGCATGGTTGGATGAAGGCTTCACCTCATTTCTCGATTCCGAAGTCTACTATGGGGCCTATGAAGCTCCAGTTTATTCCAAAACGTATTTGGGGAATCCTATAACATTTAATAAAGTGCCCATTCCCATAGAATCATCCGGAATCTCCAGGCATCGCCGAACATCTGACATGGATATATTACAAAAATTCACCTGGAATTTCATGACTCAAAACAGCTATGGCGCCAATTCCTATTCAAAAGCTGAGTTGATGCTTCGCACTCTGAAACGGTTCATGGGGAAAGAACTATTTGCAGAGATGATCAAGGAGTATTCCACCCGACACTGGTTTACGCACCCAAAACCACAAGATTTCTATGACGTCGTTAGCAAATACTCAGGGGAGGATATGAGTTGGTTCCTGGATCAATTCGTGTATGGATCGGGTAAATTGGACTATGCGATCGGAGAGATCAAAAGCCAGAGAAAGCGGATCCCAAAGGGTTGGATCAATGAAAAATACACCGAACTCAGAAGCAAAAAAGGCGAAGAGCCGAGCTATCAGACAGAGGTCCTAGTACGGCGACTGGGTGAGGTTAAAATTCCCGTCGATGTTCTCGTTGTCCTCGAGGATGGCAGTGAGATCAGAGAACAGTGGGATGGTCAGTACAGATGGAAGAGATTTAAGTATGAAGGACCGCTCAAAGTAGACCGGGCGATCATAGACCCGGAGTTTAAACTGGTGATCGATATCAACCGGACAAACAACAGCAAAACCGTCAAGCCTAATCGATTAGCCCCCTGGAAATGTGTTTCCAATTGGATGCTCTGGCTCCAGCATGCAATGGAGGTTTTTACAATATTCGGCGGCTAGATAAAAAAAAGTCCAAACAATCTCCGACATTCGAATAAAGAACCTGGATTATTCACGAGCCGAGATCTCTGCAAAGGCAAGGCAGTGGCCCACGAAGCTGTAGTGTACTACCGCGAGTGGGCTACAACGAAGGCTTTGTAGTGAGGTCGGTTCGCCCGTGGGGTAAAAAATGTCGATAATAAAAATGAAGGCAATGAAAATGGAATTCTTAGACTTGTTTGCAAGAAGAATAAACTAAATTAGCACAATTGGTTTATTTGTAATAAGTGTCGACATTTTTTATGAATAATCCAGCTCAAAGACCCAGTTTGTTGTTCGTGTATTTTGAGATGAGATATTCGCGTAATTCGCGGTACATCTTGACAGTCTTCTCCATGCTCTTCCACGTGAATTCTGTAAGGAAGGCTTTAGCTTTTTCAGGATTTGTCTTGTAGAGCGCAAGCGCCTCTTTGTCGATGGAACCCTGATTTTCGAAAAAGCTCGCCTCCAGTGGATCGCGGACTTTCCTGAGGTCTTTTATCGCTTCCTGCCATCGCAAATAGAGCAGATTGTCCACAAAATCGACGGCCCATCGTGCAGAATCGTCGCTGAATTTATCCGGGTCATAGGTTTTGTAGGCAGGAGCGATCTTTTGAGTCCCCGCGTAAATGGGCACATATGTGCTGGTGTATTGGTTGTCGACGTAAAACCAGTAGACACCGCCGATGGTTGCGGGCAACCATCCTCTCAACTGGGCGACCATACCGTAACCGCCCCTGGAGACCATCCGGCGCCATGTGATATCCAGGAGTTCTCTCATATCTCTTGTGGGAAATGGTGTAGTCAAGGGGCTCTTCTTAAAGCCACCTTTGCCATCGGGCACTAACCAATCGGTATCTGCGGTCATGTCATAGATGGTGCCTTCATAGACAGAACGCTGGAAAGTGATCACATCCTGAACAGAGAGTTTCTTCTCTGGCTTGACGGAAAATGGATAGATGGAGATATCCTCCAAATACTGATGGTAAGCGTCATAGCTGCTGAATGGAGTTATTAACTTCTTATTGGGCCACTCACTATAGGAAGGTGCATAAGTACTGAAAAACAGCCAGAATCGGCTCAGAGCCCATTCTCGGAGAATGGGTGAATACGCTTCCTGCCAAACGAATGGCTTGCCGCCGGAAGGATCATACCAACCATGGTCTATGGCAACCTGTTTATAGTTTTTCGAAGCCTTAAAATAATCTGGATTGTTGAGATCGATCTCCTTGATGATGCTCCAGTTGGGAACAACGGCGATGTGGTCGTCGGGAACTCTCTGTGCAGCCCATATTGCCCCGAGTTCCTCACTTTCAGGCTTCCAATCGTGGCCCACGCTGAAAACTTCCAATACCCAGGCCTCATTAGGGTCAGCAATGCAGAGGGCCTCGGATTCGGGACCACATGATGGAAGAAATCCGTATTTCTCCACTAAGGTCGTTATCAGGTCAATGGCTTCTCTGGCTGTTTTGCATCTCTGAAGTGCAAACACCTGGGCCTGCTCGATGGTCATGATCTGTTTTCCAGAGCTAATATCCACTTTTAGCTCATCTCTCTGACTCAGAGTACTCTCCCCGATTGCCAGTTGATGTTCGTTCATTTGGGGATAGCCTGTGTGAAAATAGGCATGCGTCTTTTCGACCTGAGGGATGTACCCCAAAACTTTGCCATATTCCTTAAGAGGTTTTTTCACATCCTGTAGCCCATAATAGACCGGCGCCACATCTCCTCTTTGAAAGGTTTGCGCAGGAACGACGTGCACACGGCATTCGGGGCAGCAGCCTGTGTGGGAAGTGATCACAGAGCCGTCAACAGAGGCTTCTTTTCCAACGATGATGTCGGTGCAAGCGTCCCGCGTGACCTGTCTCTTTTCCGTAGTCCCGGATAGGAGAAAAATGGCGGAAACACAGAGAAAAAGACATAAGATTAAAATGGACCTTTTATCTTTCATCTTCATGAGCCCTCCTTTTGATTATTAAGATTTGTCCTGAATTTATCCTGAATTCGACAGATATATTTCTGTCTTACATTATAATTTGAGACAAAAAAAATCCATAACTTTGTTGTTCAAATGCGTAGGAGATAATATAATTTGAATACGATTACCCTGAATTATTCATAAAAAATGTCGATTAAGAATTATGAGGACTACAAAAACGTAATTGATAGAGTGTCTATATTGAAAGCTAAAGAAAATGATTGAAAGTATTTGAGGTGAAATAAGTATCGACATTTTTTATGAATAATTCAGGTAGGTAAGGAGTGAGTATGAACTACGACTTCGACACTATTATAGATCGCCACAGCACATCTTCGTCAAAATGGGATCGTAGGGAAAAGGACGTCTGTGTGCCAGATGTACTGCCCATGTGGGTTGCTGATATGGACTTCGCCTCTCCCCCCTCTGTTGTGGAAGCTCTTCGAGAAAGAGTTGAGCACGGGATCTTTGGCTATACAGAAAGGACAGGTTCGTATTATGCGGCTTTAGCATCCTGGATGAAGCGCAGATTCGATTGGGATATTCAGAAGAAAAAGATCGTGTTTACTCCTGGCGTTGTCGTTGCATTGAATTTGATCATTCAGGCTTATACGCAACCCGGAGATAAAGTTATTATCCAACAGCCTGTTTATCACCCATTTTCTTATGCCATCCTGAATAACAAGCGGCACCTCATCAATAACCAACTCCAGATCCAGAATGGACGGTATGTCATGGATCTTGATCAACTCAAGAAATCCATTGATAGCAGAACGCGTCTTATCATTCTCTGCAGCCCGCATAATCCTGTGGGCAGAGTGTGGACCAAAGAGGAATTGTTGCGACTTGCCGAGATATGTCTTGAAAACAACATCATCATCGCCTCTGACGAGATCCATGCAGACCTGGTTCTTGAGGGACACGTTCACACTCCGACTGCGACACTGTCTAAGGAAATTGCAGACATCGTTGTCACATGTACAGCACCGACAAAAACCTTCAACATTGCAGGCCTTGGAGTGGCAAATACGATAATGTCCAACAGCAAACTCTATGATCAGTTTCATGCTACGGTCAACAATGCCGGTCTGGAGATGACGAACGTGTTTGCAAAAGTTGCCACAGAAGCCGCATACAATTATGGGGAAGAATGGCTTTCGCATTTATTGGATTACCTCCAGGGCAATTATGAATTCCTTGCCTCATTCCTCAAAAATCACATCCCCCAGATCTCAGTTTTTCCCCTAGAAGGAACTTATCTCGCCTGGCTCGATTTTCGCAAACTCGGATTCTCGGATGAATACATGAAAAATTTCCTCATCCACAAAGCCAAAGTGTGGCTTGATGAGGGCACAAAGTTTGGAGGAGGGGGCAAAGGATTTCAGAGAATGAATATCGGATGTCCGCGCAAACTGTTGGAAGAAGGATTGACACGAATCGCTAATGCGCTGAAAGACTTATAGATCCTCTGCACAATAAAACTCTCTGTTACATTGGTAACATTTCCACACAACCACTTCGACACCACATGATTCGCCAGGGACTGTACATTTTTTATCGGTCTTGAGCACAAAATGTGATTTGCACTTGGGACAATTTCCATCATCCGATTTGAGTATTTCTTTTTTTGTCATTTTTCACATTTTATCATAGGAATCGACTTTTTTTTAGAACTATGTACGCATTTCCAAAACCGTGATTGCATGATATCACATTGCGTTATTGAGTGTTCCGATTGTGTAGTGGAGAAAACCGTGAGAAGGGCTGCACGGGCATGGTACATCTCCTTAGGGGAGATGTGAGGGAAGTCCGGAACCGAGCGAAGTTTCCTCGCTAGGGAAACTGAGAGTGTTTTCGAAATCACCAATTGGAACACTCGGAACGTCAGTTATCACGGTTTTGGAAATGCTTCTTGAAACTATCTAGGATATCATTTGGTTTTCTTTTCTCCGTAGAGATGATCGAGAAGGCTCAAAACTCGATCCGGAGGTGTATCTACAAATTCGACGCCAGTTTCAAAAACCTCATCGCCATAAAGCTTACTCACCCATTTGACTCTTCCGATAACACTGATCAATTTTTTGCTTTTTGCCAGTGCGATCTCGATTTTTAACACTGTATCGATGTCAAGCATCACATCAGTGTGGATCTTTAGGCCATTGAGAGAGATATCCTTTGTCAGGGCAAAAAAGTTGCCCTTGGCGTGTATCGATTTATCCTTGGAGAAAACAGATATCGTTACCTTGTTTTCTTCATCGAGTCTTCTTTCTTTACGTTTCTCATCCATCGCCCACGCTCCTCTATCCAAAAAATGTTATCTCCTTAAAGGGTTCGGGGGGTCCATACTGTCATTTCGGGACAGCTTACAATCTCTCTCTCAAACCCCACTTCGTATATATCTATATAACACGTCGTTCAGATTCTTTCAATAGGCAGGATGAGGCAGGTGGGCCCCCCTGTTCCCTTGCGGAATTCGGATAGATCGATGGCATGTACCTTAACTCCCTTTTTTTCAAGTTCTCTGGTGGCTTCGGCATTCTCTGCGATATTGACAATAACTTCATTTTCGCCCAAACAGATCACATTTCCTGTAGAAGGTCCTCTGTGGAAAACTTCCACCATATCAAATCCTTCGAAAAAACCAACAGGGAAGACACCATGACAGCAGAGAACCCTTCGCGCGCCAATCATGCTCATGGCACCGCCCAGATGGAGATAACGAAAATCCATGCGGTGGATTCTCACTTCGTAGTCCATATTTTCGAGGAATTCTGAGACCTGACTTACACCCTCTGTATTTGTCCTCTGAGAATGCCCGACAAAAGCGACGTTCCCCGCCAGTATGATGTCTCCCCCCTCAACAGTACCGGGAGCTCTGACCTCCCCCACACATGGTTCCCCTTCCGACTCCAGGAATCCAGCCATCCATTCTTCCTCACCCCTCCTTGACTCCAATCCCATCCTCAACTTGACATATCCCTGCGGCGTCACCAAAGAGACATCACGAGTAAAAACAGAATTGGGATGTCCGGGGAGTTCAGGAAGATCGATCACTTCACATCCAGCCTTTTCAATGATGGATTTTAGAAAGATGAATTGCTCAAGAGTCCTTTCAGCGTTTGGAACTTCTGTGATGTTATGGGATTTGAGATCCGTTACGCTTAAATATTCCTTCCCGGGAGTGCATATCGCAACTCTGGTAAGTTTTCCTCCCTCATTCTTGAGCATTTCTTCAAACTCCTTTCTTGTATTTCAAAATATCCTGCTCGTTGAGCCTCGTCCTTCTCTTCCAGATATAATAAATGGGAATTCCAACAGCAGTAATGGTCAGGCCGATCAAAGATTCTACTGGCTTTTCCACCAATGCGTTCAAGAGAACGCCTGAGAGTGCCAGGATAAATATAAGCGGGACTGCGGGATATCCCCATGTCTTGTATGGGCGCGGCAGATCCGGGTATTTTTTCCTGAGCGTAAAGACCGCTCCCGCAGCTATGACCCAGAACAACACACCGATAAACATGGCATAAGTGAACAGCTGCTCGAACGTCCCAGTCAAAGCCAGAATACACGACCAAATCGCCTGGATGAGAATGGCAAAAGCAGGTGTCCGAAAACGCGGGTGCAGACGTCCCACTCGATGGAAAAAAAGCCTGTCTTTGGCCATGGCATAGTAAACACGCGCCCCTACAAAAATGGCGCCATTCATCGCTCCCAACACAGATAAAATCACAACAATAGAAACAAGATCAGCAGCCTTAGTTCCAAACAGTGCTGTCGCCGATTTTTCTGCTACACGGACAACACCTGTCATCTCCTGTATGGGAAGGGCATAAAAATAGACAAGGTTTATGAGGATATAGAGGAAAGCGATGCAAACTGTGCCAATAAGCAAAGCCAGAGGAAGATTTCTTTGGGGCTTTTTTATCTCACCGGCGACATAATTGATGTTGTTCCAGCCATCAAAAGCCCAAGAGACTGCAATAAGGGCTACACCAAAACCCATAAGGATGTGCGTAAGGCTCAGACTTGATGGATTCAGCGAAAAGTCTATGGGATTCCCCATGCCAAGAGCAAATCCAAACGCAATGATGCCCGACATAGTCACGATCTTTATAACCGTAAAAACATTCTGAATCATCTTGCCTAAGACGACACCAACGTAATTAAACAAAGAGAAGATGAGTATGATCAAGACTGCAACAATTTGACCCGCAGAAACAGAATAGGGAAAGCTTTTACCAAATACAGTGATGGTCGTTCCGAATAATTCCCTCTGGATTGAGAGGGATGGAAAAAAGTAGCCGAAATATACAGCAAAGGCGACTCCCAAGGCGGCGATGGAGCCTGTCATATTGACCAGGAAGAGCTTCCAGCCAAAAAGAAAGCCAAAGAGAGGTCCGTAGGCCTCTCTGAGATAGACATATTGGCCCCCCGCGTCGGGCATGGAAGCACCCAATTCCGCATAGGTAAGAGCCCCGGCAAGGATCAATAAACTGCCGATTAGCCAGGCGAGCAAGATCAAGCCGGCCGAGGGGATAGACTTAGCCATAATTCCTGTTGTAAGGAATATTCCCGACCCGATCACGATGCCCATCATCATCATCGTCGAGTCAAAAAGGCTCAGCTGTCTGAGAAGCTTTGGTGAAAGTTCAGGAGTAAAACTGGGATTTTTCATGACATTCGAAACTTTAAATTAAGTCCGGCCAAGTTTCCTGTATTCTTTAATTTTTAACTCGTCCTTTTTCGTTCATGTGCTACTTCCAGTACTACTGCTGATCGATTTATGTACAGGAATTCCCGCTCCTACTGCTCCCAACGTGGATACCTTGAGGAACTCACGACGATGCATAGACTTTTTTGTGCTCATTATTCCTTCTCTTGAATCCACCTCTATTCTAACCATTCACAAAAATAGAAAACAACAATTTTCTTTGATTATTCTCTTCTTTTTTGTGCGTATCATATTTCGATTCCAATCTCACTCATAGACAAAATGGGAGTCATATTGACAAAAGTATAGGACAGAAAAAATTGAGAGTTAAATAAATGGAGAAAACAGAGAGTTATCGAATTAACGTCTTTTTATGCACCATTTAGACTGAGCGAGATGACCTAGTCTTTAAGTCAATACTCCCAATCCCAGCGTCGATCTGAATTGAAATTGCGACATCTGACTCGCCGAAGGCATTGTTTTTGTAAACACCATTCTTTTTATACAAACCATAAGCATTCACTGAGCCGATCCCTCCATTGACATGAACTCTCACTCCAATGTCCTCTGGGAGGTAGATTGTAGCGCTTCCAATGCCACAATCGATGTTTACATCCAAATCCTGGTCTCTTTCGCCGGATAAATCCAGCTTCAGTTCACCAACACCTCCATCAATATCCAGCGCGCTTAATCGGAT
Source organism: uncultured Eubacteriales bacterium (assembly GCA_964540205.1). Lineage (GTDB taxonomy): Bacteria > Acidobacteriota > Aminicenantia > Aminicenantales > Aminicenantaceae > WTAW01. The sequence goes on from CAZIMJ010000032.1 coordinate 25,246, forward strand.
GTCCCTCAGGTCGAGGATCCCTTGACCTGCTCCCATATCGATCCTCAAATCGACGGAGACGGATTCGCTGAGACTGATATCCCATCTGTTTTTAGTATCCCCCACTGGTATGCCTTCGGTGTCCCCCTGCCGGATCTTCAACATCCCCTGTCCTCCAGAAGTCTCGTAATCGATCGTGGGCCTCCATTTATTCACATTGTAAGTAAAAGTGGCCTCCATGAGTTCTCGAGCTCCTCCATGCACTTCCAACTCCCCTGCACCCATATCCAATTCCACAATAGCACTCTCCTCACTACTGAGCTCGATGGTATGAGTTTCGACTTCAGTATCTCCGACACCGACACAGGCAGTGGAAACAAAACTAAAAAACAAGACTAATATAAAGATTAAAATCTGTTCCATCCGCATTTCAGTTCTCCTCTTCATATTTACATACGGAAACTCGAGCAAAGAAGTTCGGTTTACAGAAAAAGATCAGAAGGATACAGAAAAAGAATAGAAAGGATCCGCTAGATTCAGTCGATGCTTTCTCTCTTGTAGACGGCCTTCCCCCCGACGATTGTGTAGTCTACTTTAGAGGACATAATCTCGTCAGGAGGAATTGTCATTAGATCATTATTGAAAATCACCATATCCCCTAGGTAGCCAACCTTGATCTTCCCTTTGCGGTCTTCCATAAACTCCGCATAAGAAGCACCCAAGGTGTAGAGCTCTATCGCTTTTTCCATGCTGAGTTTTTGATCGGGAAACCATCCCTCGCCTTCCTCTCCCGCCCGGTCCTTTCTTGTGACCGCTCCATAAAGCCCTTCCAGGGGATCGATGGGTTCTACAGGCCAATCCGTACCGAAAGCGATATTCGCTCCAGCATCAAGCAGTCGCTGCCACGCATATGCACCCTTACAGCGATCGAGGCCAATCCTCTTCTCGGCGAACCGTTTATCCGTGATACAGTGTGTGGGCTGCATAGAGGCAATAACTCCAAGCTCGGCAAATCTTGGTATGTCATCCGATATCAGAATCTGGGCATGTTCGCTCCGGTGCCGGTGATCTCTTCGCCCATTGATCTCCACCGCCTTCTCAACCGCATT
>CAZIMJ010000033.1:0-45806 GCA_964540205.1 uncultured Eubacteriales bacterium
CCCACATTGCTGGACATGTTCCTCGATCATTTTTTTCTGATCCTCGCTCAAATGTCTGTCATGGTAAGAAGAAATGAGTTCTTTTATCTTTTGATGGTCCATATCAAACTCCAAAACACACCTTTTTATTCAAAACCCAGGTATTTTCCGACAATCCCCTTCAGCCTTTTTTTGGCATAATACAGGGATGACATCACCGTCCCGATGGGTTTATCCAAGATCTCTGCGATCTCCTGGTAGGAAAGCTGCTGGAAATAATGGAGGACGATGATCTCCTTCTGCTCATAGGGAAGCTCGTCTATCCCTTTCCAAAGCGCTTTTTTCATCTCCCTGTCTTCGTGTTCGACCTCTAAAATCCGGACGTTTTCAAGGGGCACTTCATTGAGGCGACGCCGGTGTTTGTATTGATCGATACAAAGGTTCTTCAAGATCCGGTAGAACCATGGGAAGAAAGGTCTTTTCGTGTCGAATTTTTTTATTTTTCTGAAGCCCCTGATGAACGCCTCCTGAGAGATGTCGAGAGCATCCTGATGGTTATGCACAAAAGCCAGGGCCACATAATACGCTGACTGCATGTGCCGGACCACGATCTCTTGATAGGCTTCTCTATCTCCTTTTTGAACGAGCTTGAGAATTTCCGACTCAGAAAGGGCTTTTTTATGATCCATCCTAACCTTCGTTGTCATAAAAGCCGTTTCTCTCTGGAGCACAGTTTCTTCTTGCATGGTTTTGACCTTCATTCTGTTTTACCGTGTCCCCATTTATTTTATTCATTTCTTTTGATATTTTTTTCTCTGGCGGACGACCTCATATATAAATATGGCTCCCGCTGAAGCTACGTTGAGGGAGCCCACCTCTCCCAAAAGAGGGATTGAAAGGATCTTGTCGCATTTTTTCTTCACAAGCGGACGAAGGCCTTTCCCCTCAGATCCCAACACCAAGCCCAGCGGCACAGTGTAATCAAAGTCGAACCAATAGTTGCCACCCCCCCCCTCAGCGCCCACAAACCAGAGGCCTTTTTCCTTGAGACTGTCCATCAATCGAGCGAGGTTCTTTACTCGGGCGATCTTGATGTGCTCAAGGGCCCCCGCGGATACAGAAGACACGACATCCGACAATCCGGCGGATCGCCTTTCGGGCAGGATGAGTCCGTCCACGCCCGCGCCCTCAGCTGTACGAATGATCGCACCCAAATTCTGAGGGTCCTCGACTCCATCGAGTAAAAGGAGGAAGGGAGTTTTGGAGCCGGAAAGGATCGATTCCACAGACGTGAAGGCTTTGGGCGAGGACAGGGCAACAACTCCCTGGTGGTGTTTGTCCATCTGATCTAACCGCCTTTTCGGCACCCAAACGACCGGAACGCTCCTGGATCTGGCCAGATTGATGACATCTGCAACCCTTTTCCTTTCCGTATCCTTCTGGATAAAGATCTTTGTCACACGGAGGGGCGAAGATTTTAACGCCTCAAGCAGGGGATTGATCCGGCCTATCTTTTTTTCCACCACTTTAATCCATAAAGATGTTGGTTGAGGTTTGACCTTTATCCCTAGCTTATACCATAAGAAAAAGATAAAAAACAAACTTAACTTTAGGGATAGAATCAGAGGGGATGAGCTGATGAGAAAAACACTTGATTAGTGGGGAGGAGATAGGGTGTAATAGAACATTCCCGAAGGGAGGCCGGACATTGGATTTTCTCTACAGCATCTGTATCCTGGGCATATTCCTCATTATTGGAAAACTGTTACGGGTGAATATCCGGCTCCTGCAGATCCTCTTTTTACCCTCAGCCATCATCGCGGGATTCCTGGCCTTGGCCTTAGGGCCGTATGGTTTTGGGCTCATTCCCGACTGGATCATATCCAACTGGCGGCCTCTGCCAGGAATCTTGATAAACGTGGTGTTTGCATCGCTCTTTCTTGGAGTTCAGATCCCCGGCATAAAGAAAATATGGAATGTTGGTGGTTCTCAGCTCTGCTTCGGTGTTGTCGCAGGTATGGGCCAATACTTTGTCGCACTTCTTGTCTCGGCACTCGTCCTGATTCCCCTATTCAAAGTCCATGAGACGTTTGGATGTATTGTCGAGATCGGATTCTCCGGCGGCCACGGGACGGCTGCAGGCATGCAGGAGGTCTTTAAAAATATTGGATTTGCGGGAGGGGGGGACTTGGCTCTTATGTCCGCCACCGTGGGCATCATCACCGCTGTTGTTGTCGGCATGATCCTCATCAATATCGCTATACGAAAGAACTATTGCGCCTATTTGAGCGAAAAAAAAGGAATCCCACTGTACAAAAAAAAGGGATTGATCCCCAAGGCCGAGCGGTTCTCTATCGCCACGGCCACCGTTGCCTCTGAGGCCATCGAACCCATGACGTTTCATTTCAGCATCATCTCCATTGCGATCGTCATTGGATGGGGGATGCTCGTACTGATAAAATCCCTTCATGCGGAACTTCGGGCATTCCCGCTGTTTCCCCTTGCTATGCTCGGAGGATTGATCGTTCAAAAGTTCTCCAGCTGGTTCAAGATAGATAAATACTACGATAAAAACACCTTCGACAGACTTTTGGGGCTGGCCCTCGATATCCTCGTCATCTCAGCCATAGCCACCATCAGGCTGGATGTCTTCCTGGCAAATCTCTGGCCCTTTGCCATCATCATGATGACAGGAATTCTCTGGATGGTGTTCTGTGCGGCCTTCCTGGCCCCCCGGATGTTCAGAAAATTCTGGTTTGAACGGGGGATCACGGAGTTTGGTATGCAGACAGGAGTTACGGCAATTGGCCTGTTTTTGCTCCGCGTTGTCGATCCCCTTTACAAAACGGACACCGCCAAGGCCTTTGGTTTTAAACAGATGATCTACGAGCCTTTTCTCGGGGGCGGTTTTATTACGGCATTGGCGCCGATTCTGGTTATGAACCTGGGAATATGGCCGTCGATCGGGATATCCTTTGCGATAATAGTTGTCTTTTTCCTCATCTCCCTCTTGAGCGGGTGGATCACATTCAAGCCCGATCTTGAATTCAAGGATTAATACTCGTCCAGGTGGTGGAATTCCGCATCCTCAAGCCAGGTCTGCGGACGCCTGACCATCTCGATAATATGTCCTAAAACAATGGATTGTTTTTTCTCTTCCTCTGCCATCTTCTTTACGAGAGTCTTGTTCTCTTCAGTCTCCATTTTCTCGACGATGTCCAAATAGAGCAGGAGTTTCTTCAGGACAAGGTCACGGGCATCTTCATATAACTCGACCTGGTCGATCTCACAGCTGAAAGGAGCTTTGTCTTTCTGCATGTTCGAGAACAATTCGCGGGCTTCACGGAATGCATGGGTCTCTTCCATCTCCACGGCTGCATTGTTCTGCATCTCCTTGAGTGTTTTTGTGTGTTTCTCGTGATCATCGGCCAGCATTAAAAGGATATTTTTCACACCCTCATTGCTCTGGCATTTCTCTGCCAACGAACGGTAGCTCTCTATGGTTTTTTTCTCCAGTTCAAGGGCAAATTCAAAAAAAATCATGTCTTCCTCCGTTTATAAATCGAGATAAGCCCGGGTTTCAGAGGCCCGCTGCGCACAGCTCTTGATGGGTTTGGGGAACGCAAGCTTCGCCCCTTCCTCCACCACGGGGATGAACTTGTCCAGCTCAAGGCCCGAAGTCTTTGCCGTGAGCGCCACCCTCAGGGGATGGTAAAGGTCCTTCCCCTTACACCCTGTGTCCTCTTTGATCTCTTTGGCCATCAGGCCGAATACCTCGTAATCAAAGTTTTCGGCGCGTTCGATCTTATCAGAAAAACTCCTGATCACAGCCAGGGAGCAGTGCTCCTTCAAGATCTCTTTGGCATCATCGTCCATAGTAGAGAGAAAGAACTCAAACAGGGAGGAAAAAAAAGAGGGAAGCTGTGAAAAGCGATCGATCTTGTCTGCAAAGGCCTCCACAGCATGTTCCAACCAAACCCAGTGACCAGGAGACATCTTTTCGGGCAGCAGCCCTGCGCCTTTCAGGTGCGGGAAGGCGTACTCCGCTTTTTTACGCGGGGGGAGAGTTTTGATGTGCTGACGGTTGATCCAGGCCAGTTTGTCATAGTCGAAAATCGCCGAAGACCGGCTGACCTTTCCCAGCCGGAACAGGTCGACCAGCTCCTTTTTGGTCAAAACCTCATGGCCATCTTGGGGTGCCCAACCCAATAATGCCAGATAATTGAACAGGGCTGAAGGGAGGATCCCTTCTTTATCAAATTGATCGATGGCGGTAGCGCCATGGCGCTTGCTCAGCCGTGTGTTGTCTTTTCCCATGACCATAGACAGGTGAGCAAACACAGGAGGGTCAAAACCCAAAGCCCGGCAAGTCAGGATCTGGCGGGGCGTGTTCTGGATATGATCCTCGCCGCGGATGACATGCGTGATGGCCATCAAAAAGTCATCCACCACTACGGCATAATTATAGGCAGGAAGACCGTTGGAGCGTACGAGGATGGGATCTCCGATCAGGCTCAGATCGAATTGGAGAGTTCCCCTCACAAGATCGTGAAAGCTGATAATGCCCTCATCGGGAGTACGAAGCCTGATCGCTGCCTCCTCCCCGGAAGCGATCCGTTCGGTGGATTCCTCCTTAGGAATCCCACCGCACTTTCCGTTGTATACAGGAGTCAAACCCGCATCTAGTGCCTTTTTTCTCTCTTTCTCAAGCTCATCGTGAGAACAAAAGCAAGGGTAAGCTTTCTCTTCTTTCAGTAATTTCTCAGCATGTGCCCTGTAGAAGTCCAAACGCTGGGATTGACGGTAGGGGCCGTATTCTCCGCCCACATCAGGGCCCTCATCCCAATCCAGTCCCAGCCAGCGCAAATCCTCCATCAATTTCCGGTCGTATTCGGCCGTTGACCTCTCCACATCCGTGTCTTCGATCCTGAGGATGAACACACCATCCTGCTGGCGGGCAAATAGCCAGTTGAACATAGCTGTCCTGGTATTTCCCACATGGAGATACCCCGTCGGGCTGGGCGCAAAGCGCACTCTCACAGTTTTCATCATGACTCATAGTAATATTGAACTCCCGTTGAGTCAAGTCTCATAAGGCTCCTCCTCATCTCGAGTGGAAACTGGGAGTCAATCATGATATCCTGTTAAAGGACAGCTGGGCAAAAAGAGAAAATTGATGAAAATAATACTTGCAGCAGCAATCGCTATCGCTTCGCTCCTCTTTCTCTGGCTCTACGGTTACCAGGAGCAAGAACAAGAGATCCCTCCCCCCGAGAAATGTGAAGTCGCTGTCCGGCTGGTTCTTTTGGACGTGATCGTGACCAAAAGCGGGGAATTCGTCAGGGACCTGACAAAAGATGACTTGGAACTCTTCGAAGACGGGAAAAAGATTTCCCGGGAGATTTTTTCCTGATAGGGGAGGACCGAAAAGTAAATCCTCTTTCCGGAGAGTTGATAGTCACATCTTGGAACGACGAAACAAAGATCTGGAGCGGGATCTTTTTTATCGATATCAGTGCCGGATCGACCGGCCGGAACAACTTGTATGTGGAGATCCCGGGAAGAGAGGAAGGGACCTTCAAGAGTATCGGTGTGAGCCTTACCATTCTTCGCTAACATCACGGCCAGGGATATTCTATCCCAGAAGCTCCAGTAGCTCAGCCAGAACCATGGCTGTGGCGCCCCAGATCTTATTCCCCTTAAAAAGATAAAAAGGGACTCTTAAGGGGATTCCTCTGATCGTCCAGATCTCTTCGTGAACATTTGTCGGGTTTCGAAGATGCGTCAAAGGCACCTCGATCACCTGTTCCACCTCCTTCGGCGAACGGACAAATTCGGGTCGCTGGGGGAGCGTGGCAACGACCGGATGGATGCAGGTGTTGCTCGGGGGGATGTACAGGGGAGTCAGCGTCCCTAGCAGCATGGGAGAGTCAGGCTGGATTCCCAGTTCCTCACAGGTCTCTCGCAAAGCCGTTTGGACGAGGTCTTCCCCGGATTCTTGTCTCCCCCCCGGAAAGGAGATCTGGGCTTGATGGTGGCGCATCTGTTCCGTCCGTCTTGTGAGGACGAGATGCAAACTGTCGTTCCACGGATAAAGGAGAACGAGGACTCCGGCTCTTGTGCACGAAACATCCACTTCGTCGTACCTTAGATGTCCAGGCCTGGGACGAGGGGTCATTTTAAGCTGGGCATTCAAACCTGGTTTATCCCCCCTGAGTTTTTTCTCAAGCAAATGGAGGAGGGGATCGCTCCCAGGCTCACTCAACCAACATCTCCTTTGATTCTATCTCTAAAGGTACTCATAATCGTGACGAGCCTGCTGAAATATCCCATCCCCTGCACATCTGGTAAACATAAGCCTGGATTATTCATAAAAAATGTCGATAATAAAAAAATCGCATAGGAAATGTTGTGCCCAAATGAGTATTCCGAAAAACATTGTAACATTCTGATATTGTGTCAGTTATGATAAGTATCGACATTTTTTATGAATAATCCAGGCTAGGGGATCTCTAAAAGAACGGTAGCCCAAGCTGCGATCGCTTCACCGTGCCCGACCGCATCAATCCCTTCATTGGTCTTTGCTTTGATTCCAAGGTCCTCTGGTCCGATCTGGAGGATGGCACACAAAACTTCTTTCATCTGAGGGATATGAACAGCCAGGCGCGGTTCCTCTGCGATGACCAGAGAATCGATGTGAGCAATTTTGACATTGTCCATTTCCAGCCTCCGGACAACCTCTTTGAGCAATTCTGTGCTTCGGATATCTTTGTACTGGCTGTCTGTTTCGGGGAAATGGTGCCCGATATCTTTTTCACCCAGAGCGCCCAAAAGCGCATCGATGATAGCGTGGATCAAACAGTCTCCATCTGAGTGCCCCAACAACCCCTTGGCAAATGGAAGCTCTACCCCTCCAAGAAAGAGTTTTCTCCCCGCCACCAAACGATGGACATCGTAGCCGAGTCCGGACTTAATCTTCAAGGTACATCTCCGCAATCCGGAGGTCTTCGGGAGTAGTGATCTTGATATTCCTAGGGTCTCCCTCCACAATAACGATCTCCTGCCCAATCCGCTCAATAAGAGCGGCTTCATCCGTACTATAGTAGTTATCCTCTCTGGCTCGATCTAAAGCAGCTTTGAGGATGGAGTAGGAAAACCCTTGAGGGGTTTGTACACGACGGAGCTGGTCTCTGTCCACGGTCCGAAGGACCTTATCCCCTTCGACAGCCTTCACCGTATCCTCAATGGCAATGACAGGGACCGCAGCTCCATTCTCCTTGGTTGCCGCGATGACCCGACTGAGGAGGGCGTGGTCGACCAGGGGGCGGACGCCATCATGGATGAGAACAAAGCCAGTCTTTTGAGGGTCGATCTGGTTAAACCCGGCTATCACGGAATCCTGTCTGTGCTCTCCACCAGTGACCACAGCAGCAATTTTGGGGAATCGCCTTATGTACTCTTCTTTTTCTATATCACTCATCAAAACGAGAACGATATCCGCCACCTGAACATGAGTATCAAAACTCCCCAAGCACCACTCCAACACAGACTTCTCCCTGAGTGGAGCAAACTGTTTGGGTGCGCCAAACCGTTGCCCTTCGCCGGCAGCGACGATGATCGCTGTGACCTTATTCATGAGGCTCTTCGTTATAACGGCCGAATATCATCTTGCCTACAGTCGTCTGGAGCACAGAGGTGACCGTGATACTCACCGTTTGTCCGATCATCTTCCGTGAATTATCAACGACAACCATGGTTCCGTCATCCAGATAGGCGACACCCTGATCCTTTTCTTTTCCCTCCTTCAGGATAAAGACGCGGATCAATTCTCCAGGAAGGACGACAGGTTTCATGGCATTGGCCAGTTCATTGATGTTTAAGATCTGGATCCCCTGGAGTTTAGCGATCTTACTCAGGTTGATGTCATTGGTGATGATCTTGGCGTCTTGATGCTTGGCCAGTTCGATAAGCTTGGAATCAACATCCTGGACCTCCGGAAAATCCACCTCCGAGATCGCAACTGAGACCTGGGAAGATTTTTGGAGGTGATCCAAGACCTCGAGCCCCCTCCGTCCTCGCTGTCGCTTGATCCCGTCAGAAGAATCGGCGATCAACTGGAGCTCTTTCAGGATAAACTGAGGGAGGATCAACGTGCCTTCAATAAAGGCCGTGTCACAGATGTCGGCGATCCTCCCGTCTATGATCACACTAGTGTCCAAGATCTTATAGGTCCGTCCCACACTTTTCTCATTGAAAAAACGGAGAAAATGAGCGGGGTCGAGCCATTCGAACCTCTGTGTTCCGACCAGGAATCCGATGTAGGGGAGGACCAGAAGAAAAAAGATCCGGAGAAAGGTCGTTGTCGAGCTGTCGGGCGCAATGGTCTGGTAGATGGAGCCCAGGAGCCATCCAAGCAGGACGCCCGCAAAAGTTCCTAGAGTTGACCCCCAAATGATCTTGAACTGGCTTTTCCTTATCCTTGTCTCAAGATAAACGATGATTACACCCAGCACAAATCCAGTAAGAGCCCCGTATTGTGGGGCCATCTGAAAGGGAGGGAAAAAATATCCAGCTGCCGCGATCGAGGCGACAACCAGAATGCGAAGAATAAAAATGCCCATTATGATAACCTCATCATTCCTGAAGCATTCATAAAAAATGCTGATACAATTATCTAACTTTTATGATTACTGCTTTTCAACATGTTTATCCGTACAAACAATACGTTTACTTTAAGACTTAAAACTCTTTTCATCATAATCAGCATTTTTTACCCTTCGGGCGAGCTGATCTCACCGCATCTGCTTCGTTGTAGTCCGGGTTAGTTTGGGACGGCTCGCGGTAGTTCACTACAGCTTCTTGGGCCACTACCTCGCAGTTACGGCAACCTCAACTCGTGAATACTCCAGGGCAAAAATTATTATTAAAAAATAGTATCGATGACATCTTTGACGTTCTGGACGCCTATCAAGTTTATACCGGTTATATCTTCTTTTTCAAGATGAGAAATATTCCCTTTGGGCAGGATGACTGTCTGGAAGCCTAAAGAGGAGGCTTCCTTCACCCGCATCACTGGATGGCCGACCGAGCGAATCTCGCCGCTCAATCCCACCTCCCCGAACACGGCCAGGGCAGAGGAGACGGCTTTATTTTTCAAGCTGGAAACGACCGCAACAAGAATGCCCAGATCTGTAGCCGGTTCATCGATGGTGAGCCCCCCGGCAACATTCAGATAGACGTCTTCTCCTGCAAAGCTGAAGCCGAGTTTTTTCTCAACGATCGCCATCAGCATCGAGGCGCGAAAATGATCGCACCCGATCGTCATCCTCCGTGGATTCCCGGCAAACAGAGTGGAGGAGACGAGCGCTTGCACTTCTGCAAGCAGCGGCCGGGAGCCCTTGATCGTGCAGACGACAGCACTGCCGGCCTCGTTCGTAGGCCTCTCTTTCAAGAAAAACGCAGACGGATTGGACACGGCTTGAAGTCCATGTCCGGTCATCTCAAAAATGGCCAGTTCTGATACTGGACCGAAACGGTTCTTAAGCGCGCGTACCACACGATGGCTGTGATCACGCTCGCCTTCAAAATAGAGCACACAGTCTACCATGTGCTCCAGTGATTTTGGCCCGGCCAGAGAACCGTCCTTTGTGATGTGACCGATAAGAAATGCCGAGATCATATTTCCCTTGGCAAACCGGAAGACCTGGTTGGTGACTTCCCTCACCTGGCTGATCGTCCCAGGGCTCGAAGACAGCTTGGAGGAAAAAACTGTCTGGACAGAGTCCAGGATAAAGACCTGAGGAGATAGCTTTTCGGCGTGAGCGATGATCCGCTCCAAGTTGGTCTCTGCTAAGAGGTACAAATTCCCCTTCTGGATGCCCAACCGTTCTCCTCGAAGCTTTAGCTGCTCCAAAGACTCTTCGCCGGAGACATAGAGGACCTTCTCGCCCTGTGTGGAAAAATCTCGGCTGACCTGAAGAAGCAATGTGGATTTACCTATGCCGGGTTCTCCTCCGATCAAAACAACAGACCCCAAAACCACTCCTCCTCCGAGAACCCTGTTTAACTCCTCGATCCCCGTGTGCATCCTCTTTTTTTCAGCCTGTTTGATTTCCTCATAGAGGACTGGTTCTGAGGGAGGAAAAGCAAATTCTGTGTCGGCGTCCTCTTCAATCTCTTCGATCAGAGTTTCCCACTCTCCACAGCTGGGACACCGCCCCATCCATTTGGGAGAATGAGCGCCACAGTTTTGGCAGACAAATGCCGTCTTTTCTTTCATCAGATGCCGACGCCCAACCCAAAAAACAGCTCTCTACTGTCAGAAACTGAAAAATCGTCCAGCCCGAAAAGGATGTAGAAAAATTTGGTGGCATAAAAACTGGTTGAAAATCGAAAACGCGGACGTGAATCACGGTTAAAATCGTAGGACTCGAGACTAAACCTTAACCGGTCCTCCCAAGCAAACCAATCAAGAGCGATGCCGAGTTCAGATTCCAGGATCCCCGCCCGAGGAGAAAAAGCGCCCAGCCTAATGCCGCCAAGAAGGGAGTAGGTGAATCTCTCCTCCCAGGGGTTCCGAACGATCTGTCCCAATAGATAGGTATCGGATGTTGGCCATAAGGCAAAGGATAGAGCTCCTTTAAACAGCTCGCTTTTTTCATAATAATCAAAGTGTAATCCGGCCTGGGCGCGCACAGAAGATGCCCGTTGTGTGGCCTTCTCAACTTCGCCCAGAGTTTTTTCTGCCTTGTCATAGAGCTCGGGGTCCTGGATCAGTTTGCCAAGGGTCCCTTCGCCCCGGTTGACCTTTCCTAACGCTTCATTGAACTGCTGCAGAGCGGCCTCTGCCTCCTCGATTAACACCTTGAGTTTTTCTGTGCTATCGGTGATATTCCCCCTATTTTCCTCCAGCATGCTCTTCATCACAATGATCAATTCGTCCAGATTATTAGCGATGTCTTCCACGCTCCGGTCAAATTTCTGAATAGCCTGGGTGGATGACTGAATCCCAGCACTCAGAGTGCCTTTGTTCTCCTGTGTCAACTCTTTTAAATCTCTTGTCAAAACAGAAAAATTTTGAAGGATCTGCTGAAAATTCATCTTTGGTTCCTCACCGCCGAGCATTTCCTTCAGTGCTTTCCCCACTTCTGAGATATCCTTGCCAACAGACATCAACAGGCTTCCCATCTGTTCAAAACTCACCGGTGTGAAGCTCTGGATGGTATCGCCGGGCTGACAGATCTCCGGGCCTTCCCCGGGGATGATCTCGATGTACTTTTCCCCTAAAAGGCCCAAGGAAGCCAGCATGGCTGTGGAGTCTTTGTAGATCTCGACCCCCTTATCGATGTCGAACTGCGCTTCCGCACGGAATCCTTTTAAGCGGATATCTTTGACAAGGCCCACCTTAACTCCAGCCATCTTGACCAATGTCTTCTTTTCCAACCCTGCAGCTGTTTCAAAATCGGCATACAGAGGATACCCCTCACCCCTGAACAAAGTGGAGAAATCCCCGACGATAAAGATAATGGTTGCTAGAATAAACAAAGCTATTGCAAAGAACATCCCCACTTTTATCTCACTCTTCATGACCGTTTCCTCGATTTATCAGAGTCGTTTTCCCACAGGGTTTTCTGTGGATAACATCTATATATATACATGGCTCACCATTCCTTAATGGGCCCCTTGGCCCGGCCATGGATAAACTGCTGTACGACTTCATTCTCTGTCTTTTTGATCTCTTCCGGTGTTCCCTCTTCGATGATCTTCCCCTCATACAGCATGGCGATTCTGTCTGCGATCTTATAGGCACTCACCATATCGTGCGTGATCACCACCGAAGTCACCCCCATCTCCTTTTTCATCTGGATGATCAGGTCATTGATGGCATCGGCTCTGATCGGATCGATCCCGGTGGAAGGCTCATCATAGAGGATGATCTCCGGCCCATAGGCGATAGCTCTCGCCAGCCCCACCCGTTTTTTCATCCCCCCACTCAACTCATGAGGCATGAGATCCTCTATCCCTCTTAATCCGACCATAGCGAGGCTATCTCTCACGGTCTTCTCTTTTTTTTCATCGGAAAAATCCCCGTACCGCTCGAGGCCGAAGGCAACGTTTTGCCCCACTGTCAGGGAATCGAAGAGTGCGGCTCCCTGAAACAGCATCCCAAATCTCTTTCGAATATCATAAGACTCATCCTCGGACAAACAGCAGATCTCCGTACCATCTATGAATATTTCGCCCTTGTCCGGCTTGATGATTCCTATTATATGTTTGATCAGGACGCTTTTGCCGGAGCCACTTTGCCCTATGACAACGACTGTTTCTCCCTTTTTGATGTCCAGGTTCAATCCGTCAAGGACCTTTTTCCCCCAAAAAGACTTGTGTAGATCTACGATTTGAATCATTAGCCGATAGATGCAGGTAACATCCTGCTCAGGAAAAAATTGAGAATCAAAATACTGATGCTTGCGATGACTACGGTCCGAGTTGTGGCTCTTCCCACGCCTTCAGCGCCCCCCTCAGTGTTTAATCCCTGCCAGCATCCGATGACGGCGATCACCAATCCGAAGACTAGCGCCTTGATGAGGCCGCTGAGAATGTCCCACAACTCGAGATAGAGCAGGGTATTCCGCCAGTAAAGAGTGCGGTTGACTCCCATGATGGCGTTGTACAAATAGCCCCCGGCAATACCGATGATATCACCGTACAGAGTCAAACAGGGAAGCATGATGATACTTGCCAGTGTTCGAGGGACAACAAGATACCGATTGGGGTCTGCCCCAAGAGTGAAAAGAGCATCCACCTGTTCGGTGATCCTCATGGTCCCAATCTCGGCAGCCATAGCAGACCCCACACGACCCGTGACCATGAGCCCGGTCAAGATGGGGATCAATTCTTTGGTTAAACCGAGGGAGATTATCGGCCCTCCGTAGGCTTCTGAGCCCGGCCCGATATAACGGTGAAATCCCATATACGTCTGAAGCCCGAAGACGAGACCGCCAAAAGCAGCCGTCAGGGAGACGACAGGCAATGACCGGACGCCTATTTCTTCCAGCTGCTGGAGAAAGATCTTTCCTTCCCAGGGTCTTCTAAAAAAATTCCTTATTGTCCTGGCAAGAAGTATGCCGATCTCACCCATCTGCTCAAAGAATAAAAGATAGGGAGGGATCTTCGTTTTGTTGGACATGGTCACTCTTCAAAAACACGAAATTCTTGGTCGTTGAAACGGGCGAACTTATTCAAGAAGGCCAATGACAATTCCCCCGTTGGTCCATTTCTCTGTTTGGCGATATGGATCTCCGCTATGCCCCGTTTGGTTTCGTCATCCGGATGGTAAAACTCATCACGATATATGAAAATGACCACATCGGCATCCTGCTCGATAGCTCCCGATTCTCTTAGGTCAGACAGCTGGGGCTTTGGTTTGGCGCGGCGCTCTTTCTCTGGAGAACGGCTTAACTGCGAGAGGCCTACAACGGGGATCTGAAGTTCTTTGGCGAGCTCTTTGAGAGACCTCGAGATGTAAGAGATCTCCTGCGTTCTGTTCTCAAACCGGGTTCCGGCGCGCATGAGTTGCATATAATCTATAAACACTATGTCGAGGTGATGTTCCATCTTCAGTCGCCGCGTCTTCGCCTTCATCTCCATGACAGTGAGCGCGGGTGACTCGTCTACATATATCTTTGCCTGCGAGAGAACCTCTGCGGCTAATTTCAACCGCTCAAATTCCCTGTCCGTGACAAATCCAGTCCTGACTTTCTGAAGGTCGATGTGTGATTCGGAACAGAGGAGGCGCATGATCACCTGTTCCTTTGCCATCTCAAGAGAAAAAAAACCCACAGAATAGGACGTCTTGAGGCCCACATGTTGGGAGATGTTCAGGCATAATGCTGTCTTTCCCATGGATGGTCTACCGGCAACGACGATGAACTCGGAATTGTGGAAGCCTGCGGTTAACACGTCCAGGTCCCGGAATCCTGAGGGAATGCCCGTCACCGCTTCATTTCTGTGGCGCAGTGTGTCTATGGTTTCCAGTGCTAGAGGAGCCAGTGCGCTGACAGGTATAAAACCTGGCTTGACCCTCTGCTCTGCCACTTCGATGATCGCAGATTGTGCCTCGTCTAGGAGAAGGTCCGCATCCTCTTTCTGTTCGTAGCTGGATGAGATGATCTTCGCCGACGAGAGGATGAGCCGTCTCAAAAGGGCTTTTTCCTTGATGATCCGCGCATGGTATTCGACATTCAAGCTCTTCGGGACACCGTCCATCAATGAGGAGACATAAGATGCCCCCCCCACTTCATCCAATTCCCCTGCTTTTTGGAGTTCTTCTGTAATCGTCAGCAGGTCCACGGGTAGACTCTTGTCCACCAAAACAATGATCTTATCTAGTATTTTTCGGTTCGTATCTTTGTAGAAATCCTCGGGCGAGATAACGGAAAGCACGACATTGAGGTTTTTGTTGTTGACGAGAATCCCCCCCAGAACGGTTTTCTCGGCCTCCAGACTGTGTGGAGGAACCTTCTTCAACAGCGTGAGATCAAGTTCCATGTTACACCCTTTTGGCCTGATGAGTCCGTCTAGGCGGCTGATCACTCATGCCTGAAATGTCCGATCTGCCTTTTGGGCTCAGGATATAACGAGCTCAACAGATCTATTTATTGTCTTTACTTTCCGCTTCTTGACTGTCGTCTTTTTCAGTCTTTCCCGCCGGCTCTTTGGAGGCCACGCCTGCTTCTTCTAGGCTTTCCTTTGTTTCTTCGAGAATTTCCTTTGCTTCTTCAGGGATCACTGCAGGCTCTGACTTCGGCTCTTCCTTTACCTCTGCGGGCACATCTTGGGCTTCCTCTTCGGCTGGGGCGGCCACCTCCTCTTTTTTCTCCTCCACTACAGGAAGTTCTTTCTTCTCTTCGACAGGTTCGGATGCCGCTGCTCCCTCTTCAACAAGATCCGGCCCTGGTTTTTTCTCTTCCTTAGCGCCGGGCTCGCCCTCTTTGACAACTTCCAGTTTGACCTCCGCTCTCTCTTCATGAAAGGTTTTTATGGGGACGGTGTAATTTCCCAGCCTTTTTATGGGCTCGTCCAGAAGGATCTTCTTTTTCTCCACTTCAAAACCCTGGGCCGCTAGCGCATCCCTGATATCTGTCGAGCTGACAGACCCGAAGATGACATCTTTTTCACTGGTTTTGCGCGTGAAGGACAGGGTGACAGCGTTTAATCGATCGGTGAGCTCTTGATAAGAGGCTAGCTCTTTCTCAAAGCCTTTCTGCAGGGCTTTTTGCTCGATCTCGATCATCTTCATGTTGCGTGATGTCACCTCGATGGCTATTTTTTTGGGGATCAGATAGTTCCTCCCATAACCCGGAGCGACATTCACAATATCTCCTTTTCTCCCGACGTTTTCTATGTTTTCGCGAAGAATGACTCTCATTTTCCCTCCATGGTCGTTTAGGCCCTCAATCGCTGATGTACGGGAGGAGAGCCAGTAATCTTGCTCTTTTGATCGCTGTAGTGAGTTTCCGCTGATGGTAGGCACATGTACCGGTGACACGTCTCGGAGAGATTTTTCCTCTTTCAGGAACATATTTTCTCAGGATATCCACCTTTTTATAGTCGATCTCCCTCACTCTGTTCTCACAAAACCGGCAGAATTTTTTCTTCGGCGGAAAATATTTCTTGCCCATCCCTCTCTCGCGCCTGTATTCTCTTGCCATCCTCATTTCTCCTTTTTCTCTTTGTCCTCAGGCGGGAGCTTCTCCTGGGATTTCTCTTCTGCTTTGTCTTTGGACTCTGCTTTGGGCTCCGCTTTTGGGTCTTCCTTGGACTTTTCCTTAGGTTTTTCCTTCGGTTCTGTCTCCATCGCTACGCTCTGCGCTTCTTTCGGTTCTGCCTTCTGGACTTTTTTGGGTTCCTCTATCGGTTTCTCTGCGGGTTTCTCTTTTGGCTCTTTCTCCAGGTCTTCTATGGGCACTGTTTTTGGCTCTTCTTCCTTTTTAGGAGTTTTCTCTTCTTTCATGCCCGCTGTCTCTCGTTTTTTCTTCGTCGATGCCCGGCCTCTTTTTCTGGCACTTTCGGTGATCTCATTTTTTACAGTCATATAACGGATGATCGTCTCTGTCTGCTTGAAGCGTCTTTCCAGTTCCACCGGGATTGAAGGATCCCCCTCATAGAGGAAGAACACATAATAGGCTTCCTCAAACTTTTGAATGGGGTAGGCGAGCTTCCTCTTCCCCCATTCGTCCACGTTGATCATGTTCCCCTTTTTTTTAGAAATGACTTCTGCCATCTGAGAGACAAGTTTTTCATTATCTTCTTCTGGCAGGTTGGGGGCGATTAAAAAAGCTGTTTCGTACTGTCGCATTGACACCTCCTTATGGATGTAAAGCCCCTTCTTTCACAAGAAGGAACAAGGAGTTCCGTGTTAAACCACTGAAACTCTTATTCAAACTCTATCAAGAGTGATTTATCATTAAACCACAAACGATCCTCAATACTCAAGAAGTTTTATCCAAAACATTTGTCCGCGTTGTCCTAGCCTTGAACACATTCACCTTTCCGGGCCAGATTGCGTGCGCTGGTTGTACAGGTTCATCGCAGACTTTATCTTTTCATCGAGAATGAGGCCGAGCGCATTCTGCGCTTTGCTCAAGCCCTGTTTGAGGAGGGGTTTTTCCTCATCAAAAAAAGAGGAGAGGACAAAATCTGTCGCATCCACACCTGAAGGTAAAGGGCCAATCCCCACTCTGATCCTTGGGAAATGCACACTATTCACTTCGTGAACGATCGAACTCATCCCCTTGTGTGTGCCTGCACCCCCTTCTTTCCTGATCCTGATGTCTCCCAAAGGAATATCTAGATCGTCATACACGATCACCAGGTTTTCCAGAGCTATCCCCCCAGAGGCAACGATCTGTTGCACCGCCAAGCCACTATTATTCATGTATGTTTGAGGTGTTGCCAGGAGAATCTTTTTCCCGCCCTTTTCTGTCCAGGTACTCTTGGAGGAAAAAGACCGTTTTCTCAGCCTGACTCCCCAGTCTTTGGCCACCTCTCTAACAAAAGTGAATCCAACATTATGCCGTGTCTGAGCATACTGCTTTCCAGGATTTCCCAATCCAACCACGGCCCACAAGTATCACTCTTCCTTTTTTGCTTCTTCCTCTTCCCCGGGTTTCTCTTTTTTGATGACTTCGGGTTCCTCTCCCTCTGCAATGACCTCTTCTTCCCCTTCCGCGGCAACGACTTCTTCCTTAGCCTGTGCATGGATCATGACGATCACGGTCTCAGGGTCACTGACCCATTTCGCCCCTTCCGGAAGAGAGAGCTCTTCGACCTTTACAGATTGGTGGAGGTGGAGGTTCGAAATATCCACTTCGATGTGCTCGGGGATTGCTTTGGGTAGGCACTCGAGTTCTATCTCTCTCGTGACAAAATCGGCAAATCCCCCGTCCGCTTTCACACCAACAGCTTCGCCGGTAAGGACGAAAGGAACCGTGACACGGATCTCCTTATCCATAGCGATTAAGATGAGGTCGACATGAAGCAACTCATCATTGACAGGGTTTGTCTGCACTTCTTTGATCATGACATCTTGGGTCTTGGAATTATATGAGACTTTAAAGATCGTGTTCTCGCCAGCCTCAGACCTCAAGATTTGAAAGATCTCTTTTTTATCGAGAATGAGGGATACATTCTCTGCCTGTGTGCCGTAAAGATTGGCAGGGACTTTTCCTTCCCTCCTCAAGCGCCGAGATGCGTTTTTCCCAAAAATCTCTCTTATTTCGCCTTTAATCTTAATTTCCATCTCTCAATCCTCCTCAGGTAAACAGAGAACTCACTGAGAGGCCCTTGTTGATCCTCAGGATCGCCTCTCCAAAAAGCTCTGCAACCGAAAGTACGACAAATTTATCCACAGAGTCCATTTTATTTCTCGATGGGATCGTGTTCGTTACAATAAGTTTTTCCAAGCTTGAATTATTGATCCTTTCCACAGCTTTTCCGGACAATACCGGGTGTGTGCATGCGGCAAACACCCTCAGCGTCCCGTTCTCTCTTAGGGCTTCAGCACTCTGGACAAGTGTTCCTGCCGTATCTACCATATCATCAACGATGATGACGTCTCTCTCTTTCACCTCTCCGATGACGTTAAAGACTTTGGCCACATTGGGAGCAGGCCTCCGTTTATCGATGATGGCCAGGTCCGCATCCAGTCTCTTTGCAAACCACCTCGCTCGGCCAACTCCGCCTGCATCAGGAGAAACAATGACCAAGTCTTTCAATCCCAACGAGTGGATATATTTTACCAAAACAGGGGCAGCCATCAAGTTGTCCATAGGGACAGAGAAAAACCCCTGAATCTGAGGAGAATGAAGGTCCATGGCCAATACTCTGCCAGCTCCTGCTGCTTCCAGCAGGTCTGCGATCAGTCGTGCAGATATAGGAACACGGGGCCTGTCCTTCCAGTCCTGCCTCGCATAGCTGTAGTAGGGGATCACCGCAGTGATACGCTCTGCGGAGGCCCGTTTGAAGGCATCGATCATCAGGAATAGCTCCATAAGATGAAAATTTGCCTCCTCACCCCCTGTCTGAACGATGAAAATATCCTCTCCACGGACATTCTCGTCGATGTAGAAATGGATCTCGCCATCGCTGAAGCGTTCAAGCACGCATTTGCCCAACTCAATGTCGAGATAGCGAGCGATCTCCTCAGCAAGTGCGGGATTTGAGGATCCTGCAAACACTTTCATCGTGTTTTCTCTTTTCACATTAGCTCCTCTTGCTCGATTTCTCCCTTGGGGAAGAAAAGCTGAACTCAAGCTCTGGCTGGGGTGGGAGGATTCGAACCTCCGAATGGCGGCTCCAAAGGCCGCTGCCTTACCGCTTGGCTACACCCCAGCATGCAACCTGCCCAAATATCGCTCGCGCGGAATTGTCTCCACGAGGAGCGACGGGTGTAATTTATTCAACTCCCTTAAGGCCTCTCTGGCCTTTCTTTCCTCCAGAAAGAGACCAAAAACAGCAGAGCCTGAACCACTCATTAAAGACAGCTCTGGCTTCAATCTCTGGAAAAGGCTCTTTATGGCCTTTATCTGAGGGTATGAACGAAATACCGTCTCTTCTAAGCTGTTTTCCAATAAATGCAGTCTACGACTCTCCAAAAACCTGATAATTTTACTGTCTTTGGTGTTTGAAGTCAAGGAGGGGCAGAACTGGCTGTAGACGGACGCCGTTAAAATCGTCGTTTCGGGCAGGACAAGAACACAATAAAAAGCAGGGAGGTCCTCTATGGGCTCGACCTCATCCCCTCGTCCCAAGCCCAAACACAATCCTCCCTCAAGAAAATAGGGGACGTCGGCACCCAAACTCTTCCCCAATTCCATCAGTGCGCGCTTTCCAAGATTCAGTCCCCATAACCTGTCCAGAGCGTAGAGCGTCATGGCCGCATTGCTGCTCCCTCCCCCCAATCCCTTACCTGGTGGGATGCTTTTTTGCACCCGCACCTCAACGCCTGTGAAAACACCATGATGATCTCTCAAGAGTTGAGCGGCCTTGTGGATGAGGTTCCTCTCATCCCAGGGAACGCGTTTATCATCACCCCTTAAGAGAATCGTATCGGTGGAAATGGGCCGGAACTCTAAAACATCATAAAGATTGATCATCTGGAGGAGAGTCCTGACTTCGTGGTAATCGTCCTCCCTCTTCCCTAACACTTCCAGCCCCAGGTTGATCTTGGCAAAGGAACAAAGCTTCATCTTAGAACAACTTTTGAATCTCTTCCCACGTTTTTTCTTCGTATCTTTGAATAAATCCGGTCGAGAAGGCCCTTTCATTCAGAGGTTGATTAAAACCAATGTTCCGGATCTTAAGGCGCCCTTCATTCAGAGGGTGGGAGAAAAAGATCGCGCGCGCGATGTCTGTGTTGGCAATGAACTCCTCCACATAAAATTGGAGGTCTCCTCTATTCCCGCGGACGATCCTGTTCTGTTTATCCCTCTCGAGGTCCCATTCGAAGAGAGAATCTTCCTCCTTGTTCTCGGACCAGCGGCCGCTCAAGAGAGAGGCCATTTCCTCCAGATTCAAATGAAATCCCATAAACCTGAAGACGATCTCCTGTTCCTCGGCTCGCCAATAGACTTTTTTTGAAGGAAGGACAAAATAGGCTTGATTGTCGGTTATGATGACCTGGTAAATCGCACGCCCCAGAAAATCTGACGCATCGATCCTTCCTCTATCCGGAGAAACGAACAGGAATGAGAACTTGGTGTGCACCGAGCGCTGTGCGCCCTCATACTTCAGTGAGGCATATCCCTCCATGCTCTCGATCTGGGGAGGAACAGGGGTAAGCAACACAGGAGATGTGCTGCAGTGCAAAAGGGACAACAGGACTAGGCACATGCCGAGAAGCTTGTACAGTCGCAATTCCAGCCTCTAAAGGTGAAAGCAGATAGCTCCAATCACAGAGCGTTCTCTCCGTCCCCCTCTTTTTTTTCCTTTTCCTGCGTTTCTTCTGTATCAGAGAGGTTGAATCCGTAGTTTTTTGTTTTGTATTTTTTATCTTTGAATTGACTCAAAAACAGCTCCTCGTCTTCACCGATTCTCTGGCCATGATAGACGGGTTTTTCCCCGCCAACAGAAAGCTTAAAACCATAGTCCTGTGTCTTTATTCTCTTCTGAGATTTCTTTTTATGGCGCAAAACTGGATAGAGAGGAGACGTGATTTTTCTGCCGAAACAGGAAAGGTTCGGGTTCAGGATCATCAAGATAATAAAGGCTCCGAATATGATGATGACGCCGTATGTCGCCCAGTTCATGTGTTTCCTTATGTTCTAGCGATGACTCATACTCTCATGTGTAATTTAAATTGGGTCATTCACAAAATGCCGATGTTTATTATAAGTGTCTCTTTATTTATAGTCAAATCACCCCCCCCCGTCTGCTGTGTCTAATTAAACCCGCACAGCACATCAACCGGCCCGACCCAAGGAGGCAGGACTCCTAACAGTAATGAGTACCTTCTGAGATAGAATCAGGCACTTATATTTGTGATGCACAGAAGGCAGAGCGTTTGGGTAAGGGAAGGGGGGATAGAGATTATTCAATCAGGGTTTTTCGTCGGTGTCTTCCTGAAAATCAGGGACCATGGACATGATTTTCTCTTTGCCCAGGTAAAAACCTAGAAAAAATGCCGAAGATGTAACAATGACTGTAAAAATCGACTTCAGAATGTGTCTCATATCAAATACCTATTCATTTTTTAACGAAATCTCGAAGAAAAGTCAAACTAAAAATGGCTTGAATACGAGCAATCTCGTCAATCGTGGGATTTCTTGATATAATGGATGTTTCAACCCATTTTATGATGAGGTAAGGGATATGAAGCATAAAATTGTATCCATAATTTTAATAGGGACTCTGGCTTCTCTTCTCAGTTGGGCACAGGGCATTCGTAAGCCCGTATGTGCGGGGAGCTGGTATGACAACAAGCCAGAAGCCCTTTCCCGCCAACTGGATAGATACCTTCTCCAGGCAGAAACCAACGCTCCCACAGAAGGCATTGTTGGCCTTGTCGCCCCGCATGCGGGGTACGTCTATTCTGGACAGATCGCTGCCCACGCCTATCGCCTCGTTCAGGGGAAAGACTACGATACGGTGATCATTATCGGTCCTGCTCACCGTTATGGATTTAGAGGGTGTTCCATCTATCCTAAAGGCGGTTATGAAACCCCGTTAGGCGTAGCTGAAATTGATGAAACCCTCGCATCCGAGATCTCCAAAGCTTCTGGCTTCAAGTTCATCCCGAAAGCTCACGCGGAGGAGCATTCTGTGGAAATGCAGGTACCCTTTGTACAGAAAGTCCTGCCAGAGGCCAAGATCGTCCCCATCGTCATGGGCACTCCTTCAAAAAAAACGATCCATTCGCTTGCAGCGGCGTTCTCGAAAACTCTCAGCGGCAAAAAGGTTCTAATCGTCGCTTCCACAGACCTCTCGCATTTTTTCCCTAAAGGAAAAGCCAACACTGTGGACACAGAGACCCTCGCTCTCATCGAATCCATGGATACAGACACCATCATAAAAAAGATGGGGCAAAGAGAAAACATCATGTGCGGCGGAGGGCCGGTGGCTGCGGTTCTGCTCTATGCAAAACAAATGGGATCCCCCAAGGTGGAGACATTGAAGTATGCGGACTCATCCCAAGTTGGAGGGGATGAATCGAGAGTCGTGGGATACATGGCTGCCGCCGTTTATGCAGGGGGAAGTGCTGCCCCTTCATTTTCTCTCAGCCCTGATGAAAAAACGAGCTTGCTGCAGATTGCCCGGGAAACACTCGAAAGATATGTCCGCAACAATGAGGTCTATCGCCCGGAAACAGACAATCCCAAATTTTTAAGCAAAAGAGGTGCATTTGTCACCCTGAAGAAGAAGGGGGAGCTCAGGGGTTGCATCGGTTTCATCGAGCCGGTGTTGCCGTTACATCAAACCCTTGTCCAAGCCACGATCTATGCCGCCTCCAAGGATGCCCGATTTCCTCCGGTCTCCTCTTCCGAATTGAAGGATATCGACCTCGAGATCTCTGTCCTCACTCCGCTTAAAAAGATTGATGATCCCAGAAAGGTCGAGGTGGGAAAGCACGGATTGATCATATCAAAGGGGAAGCGAAGAGGTCTATTGCTGCCTCAAGTTCCGGTAGAAAACAGATGGTCGCGAGAGACGTT
Source organism: uncultured Eubacteriales bacterium (assembly GCA_964540205.1). Taxonomy (GTDB): domain Bacteria; phylum Acidobacteriota; class Aminicenantia; order Aminicenantales; family Aminicenantaceae; genus WTAW01. The sequence continues at coordinate 22,692 of CAZIMJ010000033.1, forward strand.
CCTCCAGCAGACCTGTCAAAAAGCAGGATTGCCAAGGGATGCATGGAGATCCGGGGCCGAGGTCTATACTTTCGAAGCTATCGTATTTCATGAGCATTCAACCCTTTGATATCGATCGTGATTCTGGTATAATATGATTTTTTCATGTGAGATATTAAAATTCCATTATACGAATATAAATGCTCAAAGTGTAATAATGTATTCGAGGTCATCCAAAAAGTTGCGGATCCCCCACTAAAGAAGTGCATCAAGTGCGGCGGGGCTGTTACAAAGACCATCTCGGCCCCTGCTATCCAATTTAAAGGCAGCGGTTGGTACATCACAGATTACCCCAAGAAAACATGCACCGAGGAAGAACAAAAACCTCAGGTCAAAGAGAAAAAAGAGACAAAAAAATCCGAAGCCCCCTCTCCCCAAAAAGCGGAAGAACAATCCTCTCCTATAACAAAATAATCCCGGCAAACACAAGGCTTTAGGATTAAGTCCCAGTTCTGTTCAGAGTTCCTTAAATCCGTGATGTCATGAATACTCAATAGCGTTATTGAGTGATCAGATTGTGTGATGGAAAAAACCGTGAGAAGGGCTGGGCGGGCATGGTTCCTTTTTATGTAGGATCCGTTCCCTGAACGGACCGTTTGGGAAACAGTCCCTACATCTAAAATGGAGAGAGTCCAACTGATGTCTCGTTGTTCGTTTTTGATATCATACAATCTGATCAATCGGAATGACATCAACGCGGATTTGGAAATGCTAACCATGGACCAGCCGTCTTTGACAAGAACAGGTGAAGGGAATACAATTGATGGGATGAAAATCGTGGTTCGTGCACCAAACTGGATCGGAGACGCCATCCTCTCCCTGCCGGCATTGGCCTCCTTGCAAAAGAACTTCCCCGACGCGGAGATCTGGGTTACTGCCTCTGAGTGGACGAAAGGAATTTTCGCCCCTCTGGATTGGGTCAGTGGAACGATTTCCCTCTCAAATAAAAACAATTATAAAAATGTACGATTAGATGCCCAAAAATTGAAGGAACATGTCTTTGATATCGGCATCCTTTTCACAAACTCCTTTGGTTCGGCCCTCCTGTTCTCCCTGGCGAAAATCCCTCAACGATGGGGATATGCAAGGGATGGGCGCCATCTCCTGCTGACCAAACGCTTGCGGACATCTTCCCTCGTAGCACCCCGGCATCACATCCAGTACTACCTCTCCCTCATCTCTAAGCTGGGATTGGAGACGGAAACGGCACAGCTGGATTTCCCGTTGACCGCTGAAGCCGTGTCTCAAGCAAAAGGCCTCCTCCGATCGCTCTCCGTGGACATGAATGAACCGATCATCATCTTCAGCCCAGGAGCCTCTTACGGCCCCGCCAAGCGTTGGCCAGCGTCTTTTTTCTCTCGCCTTGCGACACTGCTACAGACACACCATGATGCGGAGATCCTCATCATCGGCTCTGATGCGGACAAAGAGATCGCTGCGTCCATCGCAGCCCCCATGTCAAAAAAGCCCATTGACCTGACAGGGAAGACGACACTCCCGCAGCTGGCTGGAGCGATAAGCCAATCTGTCCTTTTCATCACCAACGACTCAGGCCCTATGCACTTGGCCAACGCCCTCAAGGTCCCAGTGGTTGCCATTTTTGGGCCCACAGACCCCAGGATCACAGGGCCATACCAAAGACCCTCGAAGGTGCTCAAGAGCCAGGTGCCGTGTTGGCCCTGCTCTTACAGGGAATGTCCGTTCGAGCACCAATGCATGACCCAAATATCGCCAGAGATGGTCCATGAGGAGTGCCAAGACTTCCTGAAATGAAAAGAAGAGCCGTTTTTCTCGACAGAGATGGGACGTTAAACAAAGACGTGGGATATCCCAATTCCTTTGAAGCCATAGAGGTCTATCCCTACAGCTATGAGGCTGTAAGGAGAATAAATAATGCCGGATTCCTCGCCGTGGTCATGACGAACCAATCCGGGATAGGCAGGGGGCTCATCGAAGAGAAAAAATTAAGGGATATCCACCAAAGAATGCTCGATCTATTCATCAAGAACAACGCCCGACTGGACGGATTCTACTACTGCCCTCACTACATAAATTCTGTAAATCCCAAATATAGAAAAGATTGCGCTTGCCGAAAACCCAACCCTGGGATGGCCCTGAAAGCAGCGGAGGACCTAAACATCTTGCTCAAGGGCTCCTATATGGTCGGTGACAAAATGGAGGACATCGAATTTGGCTTGAACTTCGATGCCACGCCTGTGCTTCTCCTCACAGGCCATGGACAGAAGGCGCTCCGGAAGCTCTCGGAAAAGGGCCTACAGCCTGCCCATGTGGCAAAAGATCTGCTCGAAGCCATAGATTGGGTTCTCGAAAACGAAAGGAAAACCTCTTCTTCAGAATAGGAGAAATGCGTGTGCGAAGCGGTAACAGTCAATAAATCTGGATTCTGTGCTCTGAATTCAGTATTCTAGATAATATGATCCGTTTTGACGACATCCTGGAGAAAGCGTCCTCATCCTACACGGAGCAGGAAATCACGCTTCTCAAAAAGGCCTATGTGTTTGCGGCGCGCGCACACAAAGGCCAAATCCGCCGTTCTGGAGAGCCCTACCTCAGCCATCCATTGGAGGTCGCCAACATTCTGGCCGACATGAAAATGGATACCACAACTCTTGTTGCCGGGATCCTGCATGACGTCCTGGAGGATACAGAAGTCACGGCTCCAGAGATAGAAGAGACCTTTGGCAAAGAGGCCGCTCTCTTGATCGAGGGCATTACCAAGATCAGCTTGGTCGAAGTATCCTCGCCAGAATCCCGGAAAGCCGAAAGCATCCGCAAGATCATCCTGGCCATGACAGATGATGTTCGGGTCATCTTTATTAAGCTCGCAGACCGGATCCACAACCTGAAAACACTCAAGTTTTTGCCAGAGAACAAGCAAAAACAGATCGCACGGGAAACGCTGGAGATCTACGCTCCTATTGCCAACCGGCTGGGGATGGGGAGGATCAAGGCTGAGCTTGAGGACCTTTCCTTCCGTTATGTCGATCCTGAGAACTACTTTAAAATCGCATCACTCATGGATCCTCTGAAGAAAAAAGCAGAAAAAGAGCTCAGGGGCATCCAAAAAACTCTCAAGCAACTGATGGAAGAGCATCAGATCCCGGCTGAAATATTCTACAGGATCAAGCGCCCCTACAGCATCTTCAACAAGATGGTTCGGCGAAACGTCCCCTTCGACCAGGTCTTTGATTTTATGGCTTTGAGATTGATCTCGGATACGATAAAAAATTGCTACTCAGCTCTCGGCATCGTGCATCAGAACTGGCCGCATATTCCATACAGGTTCAGAGATTATATCGCCATGCCTAAGCCGAATCTGTACCAGGCCCTGCACACGACGATCATCACAGAAAAAAAACAGACCATAGAAATCCAGCTCCGCACTCAAGATATGCACGACCTGGCAGAAAACGGCATCTCAGCGCACTGGCGATACAAAGAGGCTGACCCCAAGGCCTTAATGAAAGAGGATAAAAGGCTAATCTGGCTGCGGGAGGTCGCAGAGCTTTACAAAGAACAAAAAAGTCCCAGGGAATTTTTAAAAAGCCTGAAAACGGACCTCATTCCAGAAGAAGTCTATGTGTTCACTCCCCAAGGGACGGTTATCACTCTTCCCTTGGGTGCGACGGTTCTCGACTTTGCCTTCCGTATTCATTCTGAACTGGGTCTTCATGCCGGAGGCGCCAAAATCAATGCGAAACTGGCACCCTTAAAAACCATCCTCAAACCCGGGGAGATCGTAGAAATCCTGGAAAACCCGAATGCGATCCCAAGCAGAGATTGGTTGAACGCGGCCTACACGTCAACGGCCAGGCATCATATCAAACGTTGGCTCAATCAACAGGAGCGGATAAAAAACATCCAGCTCGGGAAAAAAATGTGGGACAAAGAGCTGGGAAAATACACCCTTCCACCTGGGGTGAGAAAAGGCCCCGCAATGTGGATGCGTATTTCTCAGGCTGTCCCGTTCGAAATGGAAAAGATGGACGATTTCTACGCTCTTTTGGGGTTCGGAAAGGTCGTTTCCAACAAACGGCTGATGGAAAAAATCTTCCCAGAGATGGACCTAACCGCAAAAAAAGAATCTCTTCTCGGAAGGGTAGTCACAAAAGTTAAGAAGAAACCCGAAACGGTCGTCCTCGTGAAAAATGAGAAAGGGGCCTCGACAAAACTCGCAAAATGCTGCAATCCCATAAAGGGAGAGCCGATCACTGGATATATGACCTCTGGTAAAGGCATAACGGTCCATTCACTCCGGTGTCCTCTCGTCACGAAAGAAATTCTCGATCCACAACGAATGATCGAAGCGTCGTGGGACAAGGCAATCAAAGGCGTTTTTTCTGGAAAGCTCTTGATCAAAGGGGAGGATTCACCCGGTGTCCTGGCAAGGCTCACGACGGTGATCGCTCAACAAAAGGGCAACATCACAAAAGCCGAAGTGATCACATTCCTTGACAAAAAGGCAGAGATCAAGCTCACGCTCAACATATGGGATATTGAACACCTCGAAAACATCATAGAGAAGATCTCAGGGATCAAAGAAATCTTTTCGGTGGAAAGAGTGTAGCGGTTAGAGGGTCTTGGTCACTTTGCCCGAACGAAGGCACCGTGTGCAAACCCAGATCTTTTTTGGGCCTGATTGGGTCTGTGCTTTGACGTGCTGCAGATTAGGCTTCCATTTTTTCTTAGAGGCCTTATGTGAATGGCTGACCGACTGACCGAAGCTCGGCCCTTTTCCGCAAACATTGCATACTTTTGGCATTTTTTTCTCTCTTAAAAAATACGTTTATACCACAAATCCAAAGAAATTCCAAATACATCTTTGCTGGTCGACAATATCTTCAATGTATACAGGTGTCCCCATTATGTAACAATTCTGACGGGAGGTCGACATCTCTTTCTCTGGAGGATTTGGTACAAATATTGCAGCATTGTCGGGGTGCTTGACGAAATAAACAAAAAACAGTACTGTAGATTCAGAGGATTTGTGATGAAGATTAAACATATCATTTGGGCGCTTGCCCTACTCCCGATCGTTTTAGTAATCACTCAATGTGCCTCCTCTATCCCCTCCGACCAAATGCGTTTTGGCATCGAAGCTGCTAAGCTGGACTTGTGGGATGAAGCCATATTCCGGTGGAAAAAAGTTTTACAAAATGATCCCAACTCCGCTTCAGCGCACAACAACCTTGCGGTGGCGTATGAAAAAAAATCGCTATGGGAAGAGGCCAAAAACGAGTATGAGCTGGCCTTAAAGATCAGGCCGGATGATAAACATATCAATGCCAATTATCAACAATTTACAAAACGCTATGAGGCTAGAAAAGATGAGATTCCTAAAAATCGATAAATGTGTTTGGTTGCTCCCTGTGCTTATCCTGTATTCCTGTTCATCCGGGGGGCAATACTGGCGGGTACGGGTGGAAATACCCAGGCCTGTCTCCTTCGAGTTGGCGCGCTTCCAAGAGATGGTCGTTACAGACTTTCTCGTGTTGAAGGAAAGATCAGATTTCGACCTGAACAAAGAGACCACCGAATACTTCGCCTTTGAATTCGGAAAAAACATCCAGGTCCCCGTTTCGAGAGCCGAGGTCGCACCCGAGAGGGTTGAGACTTTTGAGCAAGAGGATTTTTGGAAAGACATCCCGACAGCAAATGAAGACGCCATTATTTTTACAGGAACGATCGACTACAAATCAGAAGTCCGGAAAGCCCTTGTTGATAGAGAAAAACGTCAGTTCGAAGACCCTTTCCCAGAAAACACAGCCCTCGAAGAGCGAAAGTTTTTCACGCTTTTTTTCAGTCTCTATCTGATCGATTCGAAGACTGGAAAAATTCTCTACCAGAAAAGTTTTAAAGAAACACAGAACTATCAGAATCCGAACCAGACGGCCTACTTTGCATATTTTGACCTCATTCAATCGGTCAAAGATAAGCTTTTCCAGGCTTTTCTGGGCGAGGAGCTTCTCCAAGAAAGATATCTCATTGCCAAGTAATCAGGAGCCCCGATGAAAAAACATATAAAAATTCTTGTCTGTGTCTCATTTTTTGTGCTTGTGGCACAAATGGGATTTGGCCAATATTATTACTTTCCCTATTACGGAAAGAACAAAGTCAATTACGTCAATTTTCAGTGGGATAAATATGAGACCGCACATTTCGACATCTATTACTACACAAAAGACATGAGAACCTTGAAACTGCTCGCTTCTCTTGCAGAGAGCGCTTACCAAACGATTAGCCGTGATATCAAGCATGAGCTCTCAGCTCCCGTTCCTCTGCTCTTCTACAAGACGATGACCGATTTCCAGCAGACCAATCTGTACAACATCCCCGACGGCGTCCTTGGTGTGGCAGAGCCGCTTCTTTACCGGGTCGCCCTGCACGGGGATATGCCCCCGGACGAATTGCAAGATCTCATCGCTCACGAATTGACCCACATCTTCGAGTACGACCTTCTCTGGGGAAGCCCTGGCGGTGTAATCTATGCCGTCTCTCAGCCCCCTCTCTGGATCATGGAGGGATTTTCCGAGTACAACACCGGAAACTGGTCCTCCTGGTCCTCCTTGATCGTCAGGGACACTGTGCTCAACGACAGAATGCCCGACATGACAGATCGCGGAAATCTTTATTCCCAATACCCGATGCCGCGCGACCCTGCGTATGACTTCGGACATGCCATGTATGAATTCATAGAGGAAGAATTCGGGAAAAACGGAGTTCGAGAGTTCTGGCAATCTATGAAAAACTCCTCCTTTATCGGGCGGTCCGACCCGATCCAGAAGGTCTTTAACCTAAAACCTCAGGAGTTCAACCACGCATTTAAAAAATACCTGCGTGCAAAATACAAACACCTGCTCCTGAGAGACAACCCCGAAGATTACAGCCTTCCTATGGGCCCTCAGTTTCCCCTGAACAATTATTACTTTGCCTTCTCCCACTCCCTTTCTCCATCCGGAGATGTCGTGGCAGTGCTTACGTACAGCGTCAAAGACGCGGACATTGACGTCGTCCTTCTTTCCACCAAAGATGGAAAGGTCCTCAAGAACATCACCAAGGGGTACACACTCGAGTATGAGTTCATCCGTTACAGCATCGACCCGTCCGAGGGAAGACTTGTAGCCTGGTCTCCGGATGGTGACAGGATCGCCTTTTTCGGCCGGTCTGGACAGAAGCATTCTCTGTTCATCATCAACGCCTTGACGGGAAAAACCCTCATGGATGTCCCAATTCCCCAGGACCAGCCGACCTCACCAGCCTTTTTTCCTGCCGGTGATGCGCTTCTTTATGTTGCTTTCGACAAAGGCATTCATGACATATACAAGATCGACTTGACAACCGAGGAAGTCCTAAACTTAACACAAGACGAGCTCTACGAGAAGGCTGTCACCATATCGCCAGACGCAGAGAACGCCGCCTACACGATCAGGCTCGATAATTTTGATAAGATCTTCATCTCTCCTCTCGACAACCTCAAGAAAAAAACACAGTTGACCTTTGGCCCCGGAAACAACATTACTCCCGCATTCTCGAAGGACGCCACCGAGATCTTTTTTTCCGGAGACACGAGAGAAGCCTATAACATTTACTCCGTATCCCTGGAAACCGGTGATCTCAATCGTTATACAGATGTCCGGACCGGGAACTTTTTTCCTTCGCCGCTTCCGAACGAACCGAATACTGTGGTTTTTTCCTCCTTCAACAAGGGATCATTCCAGATCTACAAAAGTAAACTCGAGCCCGAAGTAGAGAAGACCGTAACGTTTGATGTGATCGAACCTGAGGAAACATATGAACAGTTCGAGCCCATCCTGACACTCGAGGTGAACAAGGACGAGATCGAACCGCAGAAAGGGATAGGAAAGTTCTATCTCATAGGGCGGCCCCCTGTGGAAGCCGTTATATCGACCGATGGCTCCATCTATGGGGGAACCGCCATCGCTTTTTCCGACCTGTTCGCCGACTATTCCTTCTCCATCCTCGCATATCAGGTCAGGAGTTACCGCTCGTACCAATTCTCATTCTATAATCTGAAGAACCGGCTCCAGTACGCCGTGGAGCTCTATGCCTACACCTTATTCTACTATCCTTCCTATACCTACTACGATCCCTACCTGTACAACTTTCTGAGTTACTCCGATGCCATCTCGACGCGAAGTATATCTGGCGCGACGGTCAGTACGTTTTATCCGTTCAACAGGTTTTACCGTGCACAGGCCTCCGTGTTCTTCCAGCGCTGGGAAGAAGATTTCTTCGACCCCTACATGAATCAGGTCCTCGATTACAGAGGAACACAGTACAACTATTTCTTGAATGGGAACATGCTGGGTCTTACCTTTTCTCTCGTCGGAGAAACCACCCGCTTCAAGTATTTTGGCCCGGTTTCCGGCAACACGTTTTCAGTCTCCGTTCAGCAAGCCCTCCCGGTGTCTGATAGCTTCCTCTCGAACACAACGCTGCGAGCAGATCTGCGCACATATCTGCATCTCGGGAGTGACGCGCTCTTCGCCTTAAGGGTCAAACTATTTGGAAGCTATGGGAAAACCCCGTACATTACTTATTTCGGGGGCAACAACGAGATCCGCTCCGCGTATTACTACTCCCTCACTGGGACCGAAGCCTGGTTCGGAAATCTCGAATTTCGAATCCCGATTGTGCATCAATGGACAACTCTCTTAGGATTGCTCGGCCCTGTGCGTGGCACGCTTTTTGCCGACATCGCCCGGTCGAGAATGAAGGGCTTTCCAGCGAAGTACTATGGTTATGAAGGGCTGGATGAAAATGATATCCCCATTCTTTATGAATATGAAGCCATAGGCTCGTACGGATTCGGATTTCAAGCCTACTTTTTAGGTTTACCCATACATATCGAATTTGTGAAGGGAATGGAGTGGCGAGACATCAGCAAGCCCTTCGATTGGGATGTTACGACTGGTTGGATGACAAAGTTCTGGATTGGATTTGACTTTTAGGTCCTAAAAATAACAGGAATTCTCCGCCATTCCTTTTTTCAGAGAAAAAAGCCATTCATAAATTCATGCGCTTTCAGCAGAAAGTGTTGATATCAAGTCATTTATAATTGTATCGACTTTTTTTACGAATATTTCATGAATTCCGCTTGAAAATGGGAATTTGTGGTGCTATTATATGCGGGCCTTCTCGCAACCCACTCTCAGCATCTATGAAGGTTTTCCACAGGTGTGAAAATTTCTGTGGAAATCTCGTCAAAACAGATGGAACACAAAGATAAACGTAACCCTTGGCTCAAAATACGTCAAAAAATCCAGAACAAAATAGACAAGAACAGTTTCGAGACCTGGTTCGCTCCCACGGTCTATATCGGCGAAGAATCGGATTCTCTCTACATAAAAGTGCCTAATTCTTATTTCAAGGATTGGCTTTCCTTTCACTACACAAGCTTGGTCAACAGGATCTCCCAGGACCTTTTCGACAAGTCTTATGAGATCAAATACATTGTCGACGATACTTCCTCGCCATTCATCCGCCGGTCTCCTGAGGAGCGGAAATCCAAACACGGGCACCTCCTCAATCCCAATCTTAATCCCAATTATACGTTCGATAACTTCATTGTCGGCTCGTGCAACCAATTCGCCCATGCCGCAGCCACGGCTGTGGTGAAGAATCCTGCAAAATCTTATAATCCACTTTATCTCTATGGTGGTGCCGGCTTGGGCAAAACCCATCTTATGAATGCCATCGGCCACAAAATATTAAACGACTGTCGTAGCCTTAAGATCCTCTACATCACGACCGAAAAGTTTATGAACGACCTCATTAATCATCTGCAATACGGAAAAATCCTTGATTTCCGTCAAAAATACCGCAGTGTGGATGTCCTTCTTATCGACGATATTCATTATCTATCCGGGAGGGAGAGGACCAAAGAAGAATTTTTTCACACCTTTAATCATCTCTACGACAGCCAAAAACAGATCGTCATCTCCAGTGACTGTCCACCCAAAGAGATCCCCAACCTCGAAGAACGCTTCAGCTCCCGGTTTGAATGGGGGCTGATTGCCGACCTCAAAGCGCCTGATATCGAAACCCGTATCGCCATCCTTAAGAAAAAATCGGAATTGGAACAGATTGACCTTTCTGAAAGTGTGGCGCTTTTTATCGCAGACAAGGTCCGTTCCAACATCAGGGAGCTGGAAGGATATCTTCGCCGCGTTATCGCCTATTCCTCTCTTAAAGGCGAGAGGATTGATCTAGATTTGGCCAAAGAAGCCCTCAAAAGCCTGTTAGATGCAACCTCGCACATCGTGACAGTGGAAAAGATCCAGAAGATCGTCTGTCACAATTTCAAGATCACACTCACCCAACTGAACTCTAAAAATAATTCTCCAAAGGTCTCATTCCCCCGTCAGGTCGCTATGTATCTCTCCAAAGAACTGACTAAAACTTCTCTTCCAGAAATCGGTAAAAAATTTGGTGGAAAACACCACACTACGGTCATACACAGTGTCCGCAAAATCGAGAAATTAAGAACGAAAGACCCCGAATTTAACAAAGAAATAAACAGTTTAATTAGCTATATCCGTTAGAAGATCAGTAAATTACGGGAGTTTTTCACATTTTCATTTGCTTTTATTATTTTATTTATTTAATCTTATTTATATTTATTAAAGAATAATAGACTCTGAAGGAAAGGTGGAAAAATGAAATTCTCGATCGCTAAAGAAGACATTCAAAGAGAGCTTCAACTCCTCCAAGGCATAGTGGAAAAACGCAACACAATGCCTATCCTTGCCAATATTTTGATCAATACTTCAGAGAATGAGGTCGAGCTCACAGGTACAGACCTCGAAGTTGGTCTTAAAACCCACTTCCCTGCGGATATCGAGGAAAAAGGGGCCATCACAATATCCGGTAAAAAACTGTTCGAGATCGTGAGGTCACTAGCTGCAGATAAAAAAGTGACCTTTTATGAGAGCGACAGTCTTGTCATGGAGATTATCTCTGGAGAAAGTCAGTTTAAAGTTCTCTGTTTACCCAAAGAAGATTATCCACAGGTAGCAGAGCCGAAATTTGGAAAAAAGATCGTACTTCCTTTGGAAAAAGTCAAAGACATGATCGAAAGAGTGTATTTTGCAATCACACAAGAACAGAGGTACTATCTGAATGGAGCCTTGATGATCCTCAAGGATAACAGCATAGAGATGATAAGCACCGACGGTCACCGGTTGGCCTACACATCCATGATGCTGGATGATCTGCATGTAGAGGGAGAGATTAGGGGGATCGTTTCAAAAAAAACGCTCAATGAACTGAGAAAGTTTGAGGATGAGACACTCGAGTTCGATTTGGATGAGAACAACCTCTTCTTTAAAGTGAACAACCGAACATTGATCTCACGGATCATCGAGGGGAAATTTCCCAACTATGAGGCTGTCATCCCTCAAGATAATACAAACGCCATGGTCTTCTCCCGCGAGGAGATCACAGATGCTATTCGCCGCGTGTCCCTGTTATCCACAGAGCGTTCTAAAGGAATAAAGTTTAACATCGAAAAAAAACAGATACGGCTTTTTTCATCAAACCCTGAGATAGGAGAAGCGCGGGACAAGGTGGATGTCGATTATGACGGCGAGAGTCTCGAGATAGGTTTTAATTCCCAATACATTCTTGATTTTCTGACCACCGTCAAATCAGACCGCGTGCGCTGTGAAATGAAGGATGAAAACAGCGCTGTGCTTCTGAGGCCCGATGATGAAGAGGCAATCAAGTATCTGTATGTCCTGATGCCGATGAAGATCTAGGCTTTCTACTCAGAAGGCTTAAAAGAGACAGGCTTTCCAAGAAAAGAGATATTTCCCTCGGCGTCTATAAGAACAGCGCCATACTGAGAGTATAGATCGAGGATCGTTTTTGGTTGTGTGGATACAAACAGGGCTGTTGACAGCGCGTCACAGAATGTTGCCTTGGGGCCGACCACGGTCACACTCTGTTTTCCTCTCGCTGGAAAACCGGTATGGGGGTCAAATACATGGTGATAACGCGTTCCCTTTTCTACGAAATATCTCTGGTAATCGCCGGTCGTTGCTGCGCCTTCATCGGAGATGGAAAGGACTCCGGAGAACCCAGATCTTCTTGGATGTTTGATGCCGATCTTCCAAAGGAGGTCTTTAGGGTTTGTTCCCCAACAGTAGAGGTCGCCACCGGCGTTCACGAAACCCCTCGCTATTCCCATTTCTATTAAGGCTGAGGAGGCGAGATCGATGCCGTATCCCTTGGCTATACTCCCCCAGTCCAACTGAGTTCCCGGAGAAAGAACGAGACGCCCCTCATGGATACGAATCTTATCCATACCGATTGTGTTTTTCGCTCTGTCTAAATCCTCGGCTGTGGGAATGCGAAAGGAGTGGCCGTGAAATCCCCAGATCCGAGAAAGGTCGCCCACCGAAATGTCGAATTTTCCTTCAGAGTCCTGGTAAACAGCGTAGGCCTTTTGGTAGAGAGAAAGAACCTCAGGAGAAGCCAGGTCGGTAGACCCGGGGGAAAATCGGATTTCGATGTCTTTGAAAACCTCTTGGACAGCCTGTTGTACGGTCTTGAATCGTAAGGAGGAACAGAAGACTTTGACCTCGCACACCGTATCAAAATAGATAAAGGTTGTTGTATTCCAGGTCTCTTTGGGTGCACAGCTGGAGAGAAGGACAAAGAGGGGACAGAGGAAGATCCAGCGCTTTTTACCAAATGACTGTATCAACAGAGATCTCCTGATCTTCCATAAAAAATGGTTAGGAGCACAGATGATACGCTCTCCTTTGCGTATTCTTCACCTCATTCTCTTTAAAAACCAGATAAATGTCAAACCAATGTGTTTATGTGTTGCATCCCGGAACCGCGATGGTATGAATACACAGTGCGTCATTGAGGTGTTCCAATTGTGTGATGGAGAAAACCGTGAGAAGGGCTCTAGGCGGGCATGGTATATTGCTATGTAGGGTCCGTTCCCCGAGCGGACCGTTTGGGAAACGGTCCCTACATCTAAAATGGAGAGAGGTCTACTGATGTTTCATTGTTTGTTTTCGAAATCACCAATTGGGACACTTGGAAGTCATTCATCACGGTTTTAGGGATGCGGCTCTCTTCATTGACAAAGCCTTGAAATCTGTATATTGTGTTGGCGTCTGGATGGAGCGCGCCGATTATTTTTCTTTTGCAAGATAAAGAACAGGCTCGGGTTTTGGGTTTAGAGCGAAAGTCAGCACATGTTGTTTGGGGCCAGAAACACACAGTCATAAAAGGGATGCCATGCTGGTGTTTTGAATAGAATTTTGATGAAAGGCAGAACGATGAAAAAAGAGGATTCATTAACTCATTCAGAGCAAGCCAGAAAGGACTCGGCTTTTCAAACATTCATGCTCGTTTTTCTAAGGATGCTGATCGGCTGGCATTTTTTGTATGAAGGAATAGCCAAGCTGCTCAATCCCTATTGGACATCGGCGGGATACCTATCAGAGTGCAAATGGCTTCTTTCCGGATTGTTTACGGCCATCGCCGATAATCCCACGCTTTTAAAGGTGGTGGATTTCCTGAATATTTGGGGGCAGATCGCTATCGGGTTGGCTCTTATCACTGGGTTGCTGACATCTTGGGCCTGTATTGCAGGGATCCTAATTCTGTTGATCTATTATGTGTGCAATCCTCCTTTTGTCGGCTACTCATACACGGTGCCTTCCGAAGGAAGCTACTTGATAGTCAATAAGATCTTGATCGAGATGGCAGCACTCGGCATTTTGTTCGCCTTCCCAACCGGGAAAATCGTAGGTCTGGATGGCCTCATATTCAAGAAGAGAAGAAAGATGGAACGTTAAAGAGCCACCAAGTTTTGGAGGAGAGAATGGACCAAGAAAGCGACGGAAAGGGAAAAAAAGAGAGTTCGAAAGCCAAAAATGAGATAAACACCGGACGGCGAGATGTGCTCAAGACCCTGTCCTGCCTCCCAGTGCTGGGGGCCTTTTTCTACGGTCTTGCCAGGAAAAGGTCTTGGGATGCAGAGAGGAAAAAGAGCCTACTTGAGGAACTGGGACTTGAGGGAGATCTGGATACAGGGCGGGTGAAGAGCTCTCTCAAAAAACCAGGGGAGCTGATCCGGATAGGGATCATCGGGTACGGAGGAAGAGGAGAACATCTGGTGAGAGGCGTGGGTTTTGCGCACCAGGGCTTTTTCCAGATCCAGGGGAGCAAATCAATCAGAGATTGGCGGCAGAGGGAGGTCCAAGGATTCTTGGACCAGGAGAATCTAAACGTCCTGTTAACAGGAGTCTGCGAGGTGTTTGATGTCAGGGCGGAAAGGGGCCTGGCTGCATCCCTAAACGATAGGCGGCCAGGAGGTGGCGCTGGGAATTTGAAAGGGGCCAAGCGCTACCGGAACTATAAGGAAATGCTGGAAAGCAAAGACATCGATGCGGTGATCATTGCAACTCCTGACCACTGGCACGCTCAGATGGCCATCGATGCAGTGAATTCCGGGAAACATGTTTATCTGGAAAAATGTATGACAAGGACCGAAGAAGAGGTGTATTCGCTCACAGACGCAGTTACGAAAAGCGGGATGGTATTCCAGCTGGGGCATCAGAATCCGCAACAAGAGACTTTCTGGAGAGCCAAGCAGGTTGTGGACAAAAATATCCTTGGGAAGATCACCCTTGTCGAGACAACAACGAATCGCAACTCGCCCAACGGCGCGTGGGTTTACGGCATTCATAAGGACGCCAGTCCCCAAACGATCGATTGGGAACAATTCCAGGGGCCTGCGCCTCACAACGTCCCATTTAACCTGGAACGATTTTTCCGATGGCGCTGTTGGTATGATTATGGGACAGGGCTATCTGGAGACCTTTTCTCCCACGAGTTCGATGCCGTGAATCAGATTCTGGGGATGGGAATTCCTAAGACAGTTATGTCTTCGGGGGGGATCTATTTCTTCAAAGATGGGAGAGATGTGCCGGACCTTTTTCAGACTGTGTGTGAATATCCCGACCGAGACTTGACCCTGGTTTACAGCGCAACCCTCGCCAACAGCAGGGGGCGCGGGCGTGTCTTTATGGGGCACGATGCATCCATGGAAGTTGGGGATAGCCTAACAGTCAACGCTGACTACGATTCCACACGGTTTGAAGATATGATTAAAGCAGGCGTGATCGACACCTCCTTGCCTCTTTTCTCGTATTATCCTGGTTCCAAAGGCATCGACACCATCACGTCGGCCACAGAAAAATATTTCGCAACCAAAGGATTGATGTATACATACCGGGAAGGCAGGCATGTGGACATCACCCATCTCCATGTTAAGGAATGGATAGATTGTATCCGGACAGGAGAAAAACCGAGTTGCGATATCAACCGCGGCTTTGAGGAAGCGATCACATGCCATATGGCCACCAAATCCTATCTTGAAGGACGGCGGGTGGAGTGGGATCCCGTTCAGAAAAAGATCGTCTGATTTTTTAATAGCATGGAGATTGATCCAGGGAGGGAAGGACATGAGAAAAAAAGTTTATGTGATCTTGGGGTTTCTTCTTTTATCTTCCATCGTTTTTGCGGCCATCCATATGTCGAAATTCTCAAAAATAAATGTAATTAAAAGAGAGAAGGGATTGCCCGCAGAGTCCTTCGAATACAAAGATATTCGTATTCGAAAATTTCCGATCGCCATCCAGTGCTATACTTTCAGGAAGTATTCATTTCAAGAGGCGCTTGAAAAAGCAAAAGCACTTGGCATCGATTTTGTTCAAGCCTATCCGGGACAGATGTTGAGGCCGGATAAATCCGATGTCGAATTCGACCATAATCTCAGTGAGGAGAATATCCTGTGGGTGCAGAGAAAGCTTGAGGAATATGGCCAGCGCTTGATTGCATATGGGGTGGTCGATTTTGGCAACACAGAAGAGGACATACGCAAAGTTTTTGATTTTGCAAAAAACCTGGGGATCCGGACTGTCCTTACAGAGCCCAAGTTTGATGATTTCTCTCTCCTTGAGCGAATGGTCAAGGAGTACAACATCAATATCGCCATCCACAACCACCCCGCTCCATCAAAATACGCGCGGCCAGAAGCGGTTTTGGAGCGGATCAAGGGGCTAGATGAACGGATCGGGGCGTGTGTAGACACGGGGCATTGGATGAGATCAGGAGTTAAGCCGTTGGAGGGCCTCAGGATGCTCGAAGGGCACATCATCGATGTCCACTTGAAGGACCTGGATGGATTCGGAGTAATAGAGGCCGAGGATGTTCCCTACGGACAGGGGAAGGCCAATGTCAACGACATCCTTGCTGAGCTGACCAGGCAGAATTTCCGGGGTTATCTTGCGGTGGAATATGAGAAAGAGGCCGATGCCCTCAACCCTGCTCCGCCCATAAAAGAAGGGCTCGCATACATAAAAAACATCACCTATTATGAGGGATTTGAGGAAATCCTCAGCTGGTGGAATGGGACATTCTCCAAACACGGATGGAACCACTACGGCCCGGGGTATTTTTTGCTCGATGAAAAAACAGGTGTTCTTAAAAGCCAGGGGGGGATGGGACTCCTCTGGTTCAGTAGAACAAAATATAGGGATTTTGTCCTGGAGTTGGAATTTAAAAGTTCCCAAACGGATACTAATTCAGGGATTTTCCTCAGAGTCCCAGAAGTTCCCTCCAGCGATGATTACATCTATCACTCCTTCGAGGTCCAGATCTATGATTGCGGGAGCGGGATCCACAAGACGGGTGCGATCTACGATGCGGAAGCGCCAAGGTCGGATGCCTTTAAACCAACGGGAGAATGGAATTTTTGCAAGATTACTTTCCGGGGAGATTTTATCCATGTCGAGCTGAATGGGGTGGAGGTGATCGGCTGGAAAGCTGAACCTAGGGGCAAGATAAAGGATTTTGCAGCGGAAGGATACATCGGCCTCCAGAACCATGACAGCATATCACCAGTGTATTTCAGGAACATCTATGTGAAAGAGCTCTGACCCTCTGGCTTAATAGCTCTCTGCAATCGGGGGAAACTGTCCTCCCTTTTCCGATCCAGCCGAAGCAATCCTTGAAGATCAGCCGATAACTGTATCGACGGTGTTCCCCTGGACTTCGAGGAGGAAATGGTTAGGAGCGCAGATGACACGCTCTCCTGACAAGGAGACAGACGGAGAATAGAGACAGATCTTGTGACGGCAGGAAGACTCTGTGATGCGGGCATGGCCGTTTGCGATTTGAACTGTGATGCGTCCCAGGTGTGCGGCGTAGGATCTCCGGAGATTTTCTTTGAGGGGAAAAGCCTCCCGTTTTTGTCCATTCATGTAGACGGTGACGATTTCCCCGGCACTCCTCCCGGAGCCCTGTCTCGTTAAAGCGGCGACGGTCAAGAATGAGGAGGGCGCGTGGTTTTGCGCCATCTCCTGCCAGAGCGAGCGGAGGTTCCAGGACCGGACATCCCATATCTTTCCATCTTTTACTAGAGTAAATGAAGGGCTGGCGGGTTGGTGCAGGGTACGGAAGGATATTTTTAAATCCGCGTCAGAAGGATGAGAGGCAAGCTGCCACCCGGATCGGGAGAGCGCGTGTTCCAGTGCGTTTTTGTGGGGGGAGTAATCGCTAAATGTAAAAGAATCCGGCAAGCCAAATCGGCCTCGGAGAAGCTCTTTGAGGAGAACGGGGAGATGTGTGTGCGGAGCGTCTGAGATTAAGTAGACCTCACAGTCGGATTCTCTGGACTGGGAAGCCAGTAGCAGGGGCGTGAGGAGTTGAGCTGAGAGTAAAGTTTGAAAAAAACGGCGTCTATCCATAACTGCCTCCTTTGTTTAAGATCTCTGTAATCTCTGGATAGAGAGATTTGTTGTCGATCCTTTTAAAACGATGGGAAAGCCCGATCCCTGCAAGTACGACTCCGAGGGCAATGCCGATAAGGCTCGATCCCGAAGACGACAGGGGGAGGACCGGGGAAAGAAGATAACCCAATCCCATTCCCGCAAGGATTGCGAAGAGCAAAACTCCAAAAAGCAGGATCAAAGCTTTGCTATAGTGGGACTCCGGGATAGCAATCAGGACAAAATCTCCTGTTTTGGCATGGAGCGGATTCTTCACAGAGAGAAGGCCTTGGGCGTTTTTTTGCCCGATACACAGGCTTCTGGCCGAACACCCCTTGCATACCTCAAGGCAGGCCACTTCCACCCGGGCGTAGTTGTCCTCTGTGGAGACGACAGTCCCCTTATCCTTCATCGCGGGCCTCTTCTTTGTTGATCCGGCCGATTGCACCGGTCGGACATTTTTCTATATCCGGTATTTTTTCCGGGTCGATCTTTCTAAAATCTGTAATGACTGCCAGGTTATTTTCCATCACGATGGCATCAGGACATGCCCTGGCGCAAATGCCACATGCGATACATGCGGCTGTACACACTTTTCTGGCCATAGGGCCCCTATCCTCGGACCGGCAAAAAACAAGGACCTCTTGTGCTAAAGGGTGGAGCTCGAAAAGGTTCCGCGGACAGGCATCCACACACTTTCCGCAGGCGGTACACTTGTCTTCCCTTACCACAGGGAGTCCATTGTCATCCATATAGAGAGCGTCAAACTGGCAGACCTTGACGCAGTCTCCGTAACCCAAACAGCCGTAGGAACACTGTTTGTTCCCGCCAACCAGATGGGAGGCATAACACGTCGGGATTCCTGAGTAGCGTCCTCTTGACTTGGCAGCTTCGGTCGTGCCTCGACAGTGAAGCCGGGCGACCATCTTGATCATTTCTCCCGCGTCAACGCCCAGGGTCTCTGCCACTAAGGCGGCTGTTTCTTCTCCACCTACCGGACAACCCGTCACAGGCGCCTTGCCTCTAACGACTGCCTCTGCGAATGCCCGGCATCCGGAAAAGCCACAGGCGCCACAATTGGCTTGAGGGAGGATCTCATTGACCGTCTCTATTTTCGGATCCTCTTCGACTTTGAGCTTTTTGTATGCTAGCACCAATCCCGTGGAGAACAGGAATCCGAGTGCAGTCATGGTGAGGATCGGGACGAGGAGCTCGGTCATGTCAGCATTCCTATGAATCCGTTAAAAGCCAAGGCCATGATCCCGGCGACGATCAGGGCGATTCCCGCTCCTTTTAGGGGTTCAGGGACGTCGGACAGGTCCAGCTGCTCCCGGATTCCTGCCATCAGCACGATAGCCAGCGTGAATCCTAAACCTGACCCAAAGCCGAAGATCACGGTTTCTACAAAGCTGTATTCGTTTAATGCTGCGATCAAGGCTAAGCCCATGATGGCACAGTTGGTGGTTATCAGAGGGAGATAAATGCCCAGAGCCTGATAGAGGGGAGGGCTGATCTTTCGTATGAACATCTCGACCAGCTGAACGAGCGATGCGATCACAAGGATGAAGGAGACGATCTGAAGATATCCCAGGTCGTACGGAATAAGGATCAAGTTATTGATCAACCAGGACACAACAGCTGTGATGGACATGACAAAAGTGACGGCCAGGCCCATAGACAGAGCCGAATCAATTTTTTTGCTCACACCCAGGAATGGACAGATGCCGAGGAAGTAATACAGGACAAAATTCTGGACGAGCACGGCCGATATGAAGATTGCCATTAATTCCACGGTTAGCTCCTCTTTGTCCTGCTCTCGATTGTCAGTGCGATCCCGAGAAGAATGCCCAAGGTGATGAAGCCGCCTGCGGGAAGGATCATGATGATCCATGGCTTAAACCAGGGACCCATGACCTGGTATCCCAGAAACGTCCCCGCTCCCAGGATTTCCCTAATGGAGCTGAGAGCAAGAAGCGTCAGGATGAACCCAGTGCTCATGCCCAGGGCGTCGATCAACGACCGGCCGACAGAATTCCGCGAAGAAAAAGCTTCCTGACGGCCGAGGATGATGCAGTTGACCACGATCAGCGGGACATAGGGACCCAGAGCCTCCGAGATGGGATAGAAAAAAGCCTTCAAGAATTGGTCGGCGATGGTCACAAAACTGGCGATGACAACGATATATGTTGCAATGCGGACCTGCGCGGGGATAAGCTTTTTGATCGAGGAGACCACGAGCGAGCTGAAGATCAGCACAAAGGTTGTGGCCAAGCCCATGGCCAGCCCTGTGATTACTGTTCCCGTGACGGCCAGAGTCGGACAAAGGCCGAGGATCTGCCGGAGAACGGGATTCTCATCCCAAAGCCCCTTGAGATACTCTGCCCGGATGGTTTTAGTTGCCATCGTGTTCCTCGTCTGTAATTTTTCCTTTTGCGATGAGCTCTCTCACCTTATCAAGAGAAAGGTTGACAATTTCCAGCACTTTTCTTGAGGATATCGTCGCGGCAGTGATGGAGTTGATCTCTGTAGCCAGAAGCTCTTCGGGCGTGTGAACCGATGGCTTTCGCAAGGAGAGCGGGCCGGTCGCATCCCTGTCTTCCCAAAACCGGAGGAAGGCATTCCAGTCCGTGATCTTGGCGCCCAAGCCGGGAGTTTCTTTTTGGTCGATAATGGTCAGCCCTGTAATTTTTGTCAGCGTTTCATCCAGCCCAAACATTAGGGTGATCTTATCCTGGAAGCCCACGCCTATTGCCTGGATAGCGAACCCTGCGAGATCTCCATCCTCTTCCAGCTCCCTGTAGATGACCAGGCCTTCCTCTTCGTACAATACAGTGCTGATCTCGGCATCATCAACGACTTCCTTTATGGCTTCTTCGATCTCTGCCTGTATGTTGAGTGCGATCCGTTCCTTGGTCAGCTTCGCTACGCCAGCGAGAAATCCTCCCGAAATCAGCCCGACTGTGGTGAGAACGATGATCATTCTGGAGGAAAGGCTCATGGCGCTGTCCTGCTTTCTCCGAGAATACGAGGCCGGAAGTATCTATTCAGAAGAGGGACAAAGGTGTTCATGAAGAGGATGGAATACATCACTCCCTCTGGGAATCCGCCGAACAGACGGACGAGTCCCACCATGAGACCGATCCCCAAGGCATATATCCAGGTCCCTCTGGGAGTGATCGGTGACGTCACCATGTCGGTGGCCATAAAAAAGGCACCAATCAGAAGGCCTCCCGCTAAGATATGGAACGAGGGAGGTGCGAATTTGTTCGGATTCAGGAGCCAAAATACTCCTGTAAAAACGCTCAAAGCCAGGATGATTCCGAGAGGGATCCGCCAGTCGATCGTCTTTCTGGAGAGCAGAATAAATGCGCCGAGGAGGAGTGCAACTGCAGAGGTCTCTCCCAAACACCCGCCGGTGTTTCCCCAGATGAGGTCTTTGAGAGGGGCGAGTGTTCCCTGGGCGACGGCATCCTGGAATTTGAGGTTTCCCAGTGGAGTAGCAAAAGTCGCCGTATCCACATGCAGTGTGACAGGAGAGATCCACGTGGTCATAGCTACGGGGAAGGCGGTTTGGAGAAACGCTCGACCAACAAGTGCCGGATTGAAGATATTGTATCCAAGACCTCCAAAAACCTGCTTGCCTATGGCGATAGCAACGACCGAACTGATGACAGCCAGGTCAAGGGAAAGGCCGGGAGGGAGCGTCATTGCCAGGAGTAGGGCTGTGATCACAGCCGACCCATCCCACAGGGATTGGAAGGGTTTCTTCCTGATCCACAGGAAAATCGCTTCTGTCGCCATACAGGCCACAAGACAAGTGATGTAGAGAGCGACAGCCCTAAACCTGAAGAAGTACACAGAAGCAAGCGCTGCCGGCAGAAGTGCGACAATAACGGTGTACATGATTTTGGGGACAGAATCTTTGTCCTTGAAGTGGGGGGAGGAACGGATAATGTATTCGCTATTAGGCATCGCGGGCACTTTTCTTCCGTTTCAATTCCATGATTTGACTTTTGCCCAAGCGGATCCAGTGGACCAAAGGGATCGCAGCGGGACAGATATACTGGCAGCTGCCGCATTCCACACAGTCCAGGATCCCCCAGTTCTCAGCGTCAGATAGAAATTCATACTTGACATACTTCATGAGTTGGGTGGGGACAAGCTTCATCGGGCAGTGGTCCACACACCGAGAACAGCGGATGCAGCTGTGTTCCATTGGAGGCACGGCTGCAGTCCATGCTAATATGCCGGATGTTCCCTTCACGACCGGGACATCTGATGACCATTGAGAAAGTCCCATCATGGGGCCTCCCATGATCAGAACGTTTGTATTGTCTTCGATCCCACCGCAGAAATCCAGAACATTCTGGAAGGGTGTTCCAATCCTGACCATAAGATTTTTTGGTTCGCGGACCCCATCTCCCGCGGCAGTAAGAACTCTTTCATAGAGAGGCTTGCCGGAACTCACCGCATCCCAGATGGCCTTTGCTGTTGCCACATTCTGGACCACAACACCGACATCAAAAGGAAGACCGCCGCGCGGCACTTCTCTCCCGAGGAGGGCATAAATGAGGTTTTTTTCCGCTCCCTGGGGATATTTTGTTTTCAACAAGACGATCTCTGCAGAGCCGTTATCCATCACTTCCAAAAATGCCCTCATGGCATCCATTTTGTTGTCTTCGATCCCGATAATCGTTCGTTTCGCACCTGTGGCTTTACGAACGAGCTCTGCACCTTTCAAGATATCTTCGGAATACTCCAGCATGACCCTGTAGTCAGCCGTAAGCACGGGCTCACACTCGCACCCGTTGATGATCACGGTGTCGATAGACTTATCCTTAGGAGGGGTGAGTTTTACCGCTGTCGGGAAGGCGGCTCCGCCGAGGCCGACGATCCCGGCCTCTCTCACGACCTGACAGATCGTTTCTGGCTCCAGACTCAATGGGTCTGCAGATCCTTGGATCTCTGATGCCGGGCGATCTTCCCCGTCATTCGCAATGGTCACAGCAGGCACGGGCTTTCCCAATGGATGATGGACACCGTCTACGGAAAGGACTTTTCCGGACACGCTGGCGTGGACGTTCGCTGAAAAAAGACCAGTGCTCTCCCCGATCTTTTGTCCGAGTTTTACCTCCTCCCCTTTTTTCACCAATGGTTTTGCGGGACTCCCAAAATGCTGGAGGAGAGGAATGCTGACCTTTTCCGGGGGAGGCATAACCTCAATGGCCTTTGCTTC
>CAZIMJ010000034.1:0-20219 GCA_964540205.1 uncultured Eubacteriales bacterium
AGTTTCCTCGCTGGGGAAACTGAGAGTGTTTTTGATATCATACAATCTGATCACTCGAAATGACATCAACACGGATTTGGAAATGCTTCACGAAGTATTTGATTCATCGCTTAAAAAAAAATACAATATGGACAATGGTACTCGTTGAGATCTTCAAATCCATCCGGCCACAGCAGTGGCTGAAAAACCTCTTCATCTTTGCTCCACTCATTTTTTCGGAAAACATCTTCAATCGATCGATGTTTCTACAGACGCTCCTGGCTTTTGCCGTTTTTTGTCTGCTTTCCGGTGCTCTGTATATCTTAAATGACCTTAAAGACCTCGAAGAGGACAGACTCCATCCCATCAAGTCGAAGCGACCGTTGGCTGCGGGAGAATTGAAGAAAAGACAGGCCATTGCAGCTTTTGTTATTCTGAGTTTTATCAGCCTACTCTTCGCCTCTTTGCTGAACGAGGAATTTCTTTGGGTTTGTCTGGTCTATTATTTCCTCCAGATCGCCTATTCCTTCGCCTTAAAACATGTTGTCATCTTAGACGTGTTTATCGTTGCTTCGGGTTTTTTTCTCCGTGTCATAGCCGGTGCCGTGGCTATCCAGGTTCAGATCTCGCCATGGCTTCTGATCTGTACGACGCTCTTGGCGCTTTTCCTGGCCTTAAGCAAAAGGCGGCATGAGATTTTACTCCTGGATGAGGAAGCCATGAACCACCGGCCTATCCTCAAAGAGTATTCGCCCTATCTTCTGGATCAGATGATCTCTGTCGTCACAGCCTCGACTGTTATCGCCTATTGTCTTTACACTATTTCTGGAGAGACCATAGAAAAATTCGGGACGAACAAGTTGATCCTGACAGTCCCTTTTGTCCTCTACGGGATATTCCGGTATCTCTACCTCATTCATCAAAAGGCTGAGGGAGGAACCCCAGAGACATTGATCCTTAAGGACCATCCCCTCCTTTTGGATATTTTCCTTTGGATCGTTTCAGCAGCATTTATCATATATTTCAGGTGGTAGGATATGGAGAGATCTAAAGTCATTGTTTTGAAGACTTCGACAGAGTCCATTCTTGGCGATTACAAAAAACTTTTGCGTTTAGCCGACTATGAGCGGTTTATCTCTAAAGACAACACCACGTTGATCAAACTCAACCTGTCCTGGACCAAGTACTTTCCCTCTTGTTCCAGCCAACCCTGGCAGCTGGACGGTTTGGTTCAAACTCTTCTCGCGGACGGATACACAAAAGAGAAGCTTGTTGCCGTGGAAAACAAGACTGTGGTCACAAACCCCGTAAAGGGAGCAAAAAACAACAAGTGGACACCCATCCTCGAGAAGTATGGGATCAATTTTGTTCCCCTTGACAAAGCCGAATGGGTCAAATTTACCTTCAAGGATAAACTGCTGAAACTGGACCAAATTTTCCCGGAGGGGATAGAGATCCCGAAGATGTTTTCCGGGAAGAATGTCATACATCTCCCCACAGTAAAAACCCATGGCCATTCCGTGACAACCGGGGCCATAAAGAATGCTTTTGGGGGATTGTTGAAAGAGGTCAGGCATTATGCGCACAAGTACATCCATGAGGTTCTTGTGGACTTACTCATCATGCAGAAGGAGCTCCATCCCGGAATCTTTTCTGTGATGGACGGCACTGTGTGTGGAGATGGGGCAGGCCCCAGGACCATGGTGCCCAAGACAAAAAATGTCATCCTCGCCAGTGCGGATTGTGTGGCCATCGATGCCATCGCCGCAAAGATCATGGGATTCGAGCCCATGTCGATCCCCTACATCCGGATGTGTCATGAAAGGGGGCTGGGAACGGGTGATCCTGCGGAGATCGAGGTTGTGGGGGAGGACATCGCTGAGATGAATTTTGCGTTCAAGTCCAAGAAGAGCTTTGTGATCTGGGGAGATCAGATGCTCCGCACCGGATTTCTCAGACCCTTTGAAAAAATACTCCTGCATTCACCCCTTATCGTCTGGGCGCCCTTTGCGAGCAATATCTACCATGACCTTCTCTGGTATCCCACTATAGGCCGCAAGATGATCAGGAAGTTTGCCAAAACGGAGTGGGGGAAACTCTGGGAAAACTATTGAAGAGGGATAATCCAGGTTCATTTGTTTTGTTGGGGACCTATCGCAAAAGATTGTGCGCTCCGGGTTTTGCAAGTAAGTGGGCTTCCTCTATTTCGCCCAGGGGGATGTCTTTGAGGGCGGTGTACCCTTCTTGGATTGCCAGGTCGTGAATGAGATATTCGAGGTAGGGAATTCTTCCTTTAGATGGCGATTCATTCAAAAGCCAACCTCTGAATTCAGATTTTGATGAAAACAGGATGATCAGATCAGGCCTTTGTCGAACAATGTATTTTGAGGTCTTTCGGGACTCCTCCGAAATATCTCTCTCTTCATAGAGAGTTCTAGCGATCGTTTTGTTTGTGAGTCCGAGAAAATCCCATGACCGCATCCGCGAATAGTAGGACACCGCTCCCTGCCTGCGGAGGGAGATTGTGGTATCCGGCGAGAAGTTGTCCCGTAGCCATTTCCCTACTTTGGTCAGTTCTCTAGAGTTCATGACGAGATAGGGATAGTCATCCTTATCGGCCAGCGCCCCAGCAGTCTGCACACCATTGAAGCCCGCAAAAACAAGCCATACGGCAAAGGCTGTGAGTGGCGCCAGAAGTTTATGTCTTTTTGTGGATGAGCCGGTGCGGAATGTACTTAAGAAGGTCAAGGTCAATACGACGACCAGCGGAAAGACGGGGAAGAAAAATCGACCAAAAGCCATCCAATCGCCGGTGTAAGACATGAAGAGAACCTGAGCCAGACAGAAAAGTATAGGATAAAGATTTTGGAGCAGAAACCTCCTATGAGCCATGAACAAGAACAGAGGGAGGAGGAAAAAAGACCCCGAGATAAGCCCACTGGAGATGTTGACAAAAAAAGCGCTGTTTCCGGGCTCGACGAATGTTCCCAAAGGCTTGGCATAAAATGTATTCGGGAAAATATCGGCATAGTACACATAACGGAGGAGGATGAATCCCGCATAAAAAGACAGAAAGAGGAGGGGAACAGGGAGAATGGTCTGGAGGGATTCACGTTTCTTTTGACGTAATCCTTGTCCCGCGTGGTAAACGGCGGAGATCAGCAGAAAGAGAATGCCCTCAGGGCGCGTTATCGCTGCCCAAAGAAGAACAGTGTACAGAGGGAAGAGTGTTTTCTGTGATGGGGCAGCCATGAATTTTTTGTTGAGATAAACAGCGAGCAGCAGGAGAAAAGTGTACAGGACGGTCTCGAGCCCTGACATGGAAAAGTAAGCGAGACTTGTGGCTGAGCTTACCAGGAATGAACATAGAATAGCACCAACCGGTCCTACACTAGACACGCGCGCGGTTTTAAAAACGAATCCGATCAATAAAAGAGAGAATAACAAAGAAAAGACCTTCGAGACCCACAGAGGGGATAGTCCGAAGCTGTTGAAAAATGCCAGTAAGACGACCCAGGAAAAATTGGAAAATCCTTCCACTTTCTCTCCTGAATTAAAGACCAGTCCTTGCCCGTGGCTGAGGTTTTCCGCATATCGGTATGAGATAAAAGCGTCGTCGCACGTCCAGTGCATGAAAGCAGTTTGATGGCCGAGGGCGATGACCATTGCCAGAAAGAGCAAGAGGTGAAGTTTCGTTATCGAGTTCCGATCAGTACGCATTTGGATCATGTGAGTTATCGCACTCCGATATACTTGTGCAATTGCACGCTAAAGCGGATGTTTTTCAAACCGGCCTTCATTGCGTTCTTTAACAATTTCAATCCTAGATCAGTGCTCCATTTTGTGTTGGATTGCGGCTGGAGGAGGATGGGTGTTTGAACTGGAAATTTCTCTCTGAGGTTCTGGATCACTTCTAGAGTCAACTCTTTGCTCACAACGAGCTTCACTTCGTTCGCTTTTGCCGTGAATTCAGGAGCGAATCCGTATGTTCCGGGCTTGGGAGAGAGTGTCAACCAGTCCACTCTGAACGGACGGTGAACTGTGCCGTTAGTCTCTATGTGGATCTTAAAACCCTCTTTTTTGAGTTTTTTTACGAGCGGTTCTACATCCTGGAGCAGTGGCTCTCCCCCTGTGAGGCACACCCAATCGGCGGGGAATCGCCTTTGGATTCGACTTACGGCTTCAATGATTTTTTTCTCAGAGTATCCCTTTCCCTCTTGCCAAGAATACTTGGTATCGCAGAAGGCACATCTAAGATTACATCCGGCTAATCTGATAAATATCGTGGGTTCACCACTCCTTAGCCCTTCTCCCGCTATGCTAGGGAAGATCTCAGTTATCTTCAGAATATGTGGCTGAGGCATCTGTGGATTCCCAGACCGTAACACTCTTCACTGAAAAATGCTTCTTGAGTTCTTGGAAAAAATGCCGCGAGAGGTTCTCGGCAGAGGGATTGAAGTCAAAGACTTCGTTGAGGAGGGTGTGATCCGGCAGAACTTCATTCAGCTTTGCCTTGATCACGTTGAAGTCGATGCCGATTCCTGTTCTGTCTAATCGGTTCACTTCGACCTGGACCTCCACCTGAAATGTGTGACCGTGCATCTTCTCGCATTTACCCTTATACTCTTTCAAATAGTGCGCGGCATGAAACCTGTCTCTGACTGTTAAAATCCAGCTCATAGTTTTCCTTCCTTTTTTATCCTGAGGATTAATGGGTCTGCGATCCCGATCTCCTCCCAGGCCTTTTGGCGCATCCGGCAGGACGCGCAATCCATACAGGGGACCTCCGCTCCAGAATAGCAAGATAGAGAGTATGAATAGTCTGCACCTAGGGCGAGGCCTCTTTTGACGATCTCAGCTTTATTCATGTCGAGAAAAGGGGCCTGGATGTTAATCCGCGTTTTACCGAAGGACGCCTTGGACCCTAAGTTGATCGTTTCCTCCATGGCCTCTACAAATTCTCTTCGCGTGTCAGGATAATCGGGTGAATCCAGGACATGAAACCCGCACACGATTTCTGTGTGCCCATGAACTTCGGCCCATGCTGTGGCAATAGCAAGAAAGATTCCGTTCCTGAAGGGAACGTACGTTGAAGGAGGGCCGTCTCTATCTGCAACTGAGCGATCTAAAGGAGGCAAAGGCGTAGCAGGATCTGTGAGGGATGAACCGCCGATCTGTTGTAAATCTATCTGAAGGATTTTTAGAGGGACGTTTAAATTTTTGGCGATCCTTTGCGAAAACTGGACCTCGATCCTGTGGCGTTGTCCGTAGTCAAAGGTTAGCGCATGGACACGTTCGTATCTATCGATGGCCCAATACAGGGCTGTTGTGGAGTCTAGTCCACCCGAAAATAGCACCAAAGCATGTTTCATTTCCTTGAATTCCAACGAGATGATAAAAGATAACCCGGTATTTTTCAAGGTCCCTCGGTTGACTGGAAGTTATGTTTTTGCGATACTATGTGCTTCCAGAAGCACACGAGAGGATTTTGTAAGCTGGACGATCGGATGAATCAAGACATCAAAGAAAACATCGCGGCCGACACTCCTGAAAAGGTTTTTGCGCTTCTTTCCTCCGTGACACAAGACCCGATTTTAACTGTCCGTGATGACCTCTATGATTTCTTCTTGCTTTTGGATGCAGTCAAGCTCCGCCGAAAACAGAGGGTGAATTCTCGTTTTCGCCTCGTGGATTCGGGAGCCTTGAGCCTCGCACAGGTCGAATGGTTGGCAGCAGAAGGCGCGGATGTCTACACAAACGATGAGGTGGGGAAAAATGTGCAGGAGCTGGATAGCATCCAATATGCTTGCAAGAAAGGACATACCCTTCTTGCGTATCTGCACAACGTTGCTTTAGAGAGTGATAAGGAATCTTCTCTCGATCTGTCCGGATTTAAAAGCCTGGGAGCAAGCGGTGTATACATCTACCTCAGCAATAAAGACCATGAGCGAAATTTATCCGACTTGATCCTTCTGGCAGATTTATGTCAACGCGGACAAAGCCGTCTGGTCTACTACCATCATAAGGATCTTAATCCTGATCTTTTTGAATTAGGTCGCGCAGGAGCGTGGATACACATATCGGACAAAAGCATAAAGGATCAAGATGAGGTGGCTGTGCTTACCGATGTCATTCATGCTGCGCGTAACTCTGGCTCGAATGTCTGCCTCCATGTAGAGGGGGGAACCAAATCTTTGATCTTGGAAGATCTTCAGAAGGCTGGAGCGTATTTGATCTTTAAATCTGTTCTTATCGATTACAGGTCTCCCCTGAGATCCCTCGAAGAAAAGGCCAGGGAACAAAAGCTTGACACCAGTGCCTATTACCTCTATCCGATATTTCTCTAAAAAATCGTCTGAATGATCTGGCTCATCACAATAATGAGTACCTGATTCTATCCCAGTAGGTACTCATTATTGTGATGAACCTTGCTTGTAAAGTTTTTTGTTTATGTGCTTCCAAAAGCAATAGGCATTGGATATAATAGCTTTTTTTTATTATAAACATAGTTTTTTTGCTTTCTTGGGTATGCTTGCTTGCTCGGGTTGGCCAACAACTGTTGCTGTGATTAGACCTCGTGGAGGGGCACACATGATTGACGAACCGAAAAAAAACTTGGCTCTCGAGGCTCTCCAGAAGATCAAGGAGGCCGAAATCGAAGCCAGAAAAATTGTCCAGGATGCGCGTGAAAAGACGTCTATCAAAATCATCCAAGACGCCTATAAGGACGCTGATCAGATCAAAGAACGCGTGCTCAACGAAGCCCGAAAGCAAGCTCAAGAAAAAAAGAGATCCATCATTCAGGAAGCTGAAAACGAGGCCAAGAGGACTATAGAGGAAAGCCAGGCAGAGATCGATCATTTACGAGAGAGATCCACGGACGCTAGAACTGAAACGATCGCAAGGGTCGCCGCTAATATCCGCAATGCCATCAAGGGAGGACATCTGTAGCTTATGGGTGTTTCAAAGGTCCAGAAAGTAGAGATCGTCGCCCACTCGGAGATGAAGAAGGCCATTCTCTCTTCACTCCAGGAAGAGGGTGTGGTCCATATCGAACAAACCCAAACAGAGGAGCTTGGGCTAACGGGTTCATCCGCAGATGTTACGGACCTCGATCATCGCCTCTATCGCCTGAAACACGCGTTGGATTATCTTGCCAACTTCAAGGATGAGAAGCTCTCGAAAAAACTTTTTGGCCAAAAGCCTCAGGTTTCACGGTCAGAGAGAACAGATGTCCTCAAGCTTGATTATATTTCCCTCCTGGACAGGATCGAGCAGAATGAATCGGACAAGAATAACCTGAGTTCCCACCTGAAGTATTTGGAAAGGGAAAAGGAGTGGCTTGAACCGCTCAGTGACTTGGAGATTCCCATAAAATCCATCCAGCCGACGAAAACAACTCGCATCATCCTCGGCTTCCTGTCCCTGCCCCAATTGGCAGGCATCGAGAGCCTTGCAGAGCAGGGCGCTCTTTGGTACAGCATCATTCAAAAGGGGAAGCGCTATGTGTACCTCTTGCTCGTCTACCTGCAGAGTGAAAGCGTTTTTTTTGAAGAATCACTCCGTGTGCTTGATTTCCATCCCGTTTATTTTACGGATCCTGTGCTGGAACGAGCAGAAGATGACGACCGAGTGGAAGATATTTTGGTCAAAATAGCAAAGGAAGAGGAAAGAACACGGAAGGAGATCGAGGACCTGGACAATGAAGCGAGGCGTCTGTGTGCCCATTGTGAAGAATTGATGCGGGTCCATGATGTTTTATTGAATGAAAGAAGGAAGGACTTGTCCTCCCGTATGCTGGGAGAGACAGAACGTGTGTCTTACCTGGAAGGTTGGGTGCTTAACAAAGACAAGGAGAGGCTCCTCGCCAAACTGGAGCCATTTGCAGAAAATATCGAGTGCTATTTCCGAGACGCGCTTCCTGAGGAGGACCCGCCCGTTGAACTTCAAAATCCAAAAGCGGACCAGCCGTTCGAACTTATAACAAAACTCTACGCACTCCCCAAGACCGGGACGTTGGATCCAACACCCTATCTCACCCCCTTCTTTTTCATTTTTGTGGGATTGACTGTCAGTGAGGCAGGCTACGGATTCCTGGTGACACTGATCAGCCTTCTTCTCCTTAAATTTGCAAAGCCAAAGGGAGGTTTCCGCCTGTTCATCATACTTATGGCGATATTGGGTGTGTCGAACATCCTTATCGGGACTCTGGTCGGAGGCTGGTTTGGTTTCCCCATCCGTCGTTTGATGGTGCTTGACCCAATGCAGGACCCGGTGCCTTTTCTACTTTTATCTTTGGTCTTGGGTTTTGTCCAGGTCTGGTTTGGAACTCTGTTGAACCTGGTCTCCAAGATACGAAGCAAAGAATATCTCCAGGCTATTTTTGTTCAGGGAGGCTGGCTTTTGCTTCTGCCATCTTTGGTGGCCTACGGAGTCACTAAAAACTCTGTAGCCGGGATCCTGGCTCTTGTTGGAGCTGGAGGGATCGTCCTCTTCGGTGCACCTAGCAGGAATCCCATCGCCCGCTTTTTTGGCGGACTCTACAGCCTTTACGATATTTCCCGTTACTTGGCTGATATTCTCTCCTATTCCCGACTTCTGGCGCTGGGATTGGCAACCAGTGTCATTGCTATGGTTGTGAATACCCTTTGTAAGACAGCGCTGGACATCCCAAAGGTCGGCTGGTTAGTGGCGGCATTGATTTTTGTTGGAGGGCACCTGTACAACCTCGCGATCAGTTTTTTGGGGGGATTCGTTCACTCCATGCGCCTACAGTTTGTGGAATTTTTCAGTAAGTTCTTTGTTTCAGGAGGCAAGCCTTTTAAACCCCTGGAACTTGAGAGTAAATATGTCGAATTTATTTAGAACCATAGAATTCAGTATACCTGTACAAGGAGGTCAATAAAATGCTTAATGGTCTGACATTAGCGATATTGGGAGCTGCTTTTGCTGTCGTCCTCGGTGGGATCGGTTCGGCCATCGGTGTTGGCCTTGCCGGCCAAGCGTCCAGCGGCGTGATGAGTGAAGACCCGGATAAATTTGGGAGCCTGCTTCTGCTCGTTGCACTGCCCGGTACTCAAGGGATATACGGCTTTTTGAGTGCTTTCCTCGTGATCCTCAAGTTGGGATTGGCTGGGGGGACGGTGGCAGCGGTAAGTGTCAATCAAGGATGGCAGATTCTTATTTCGTGTTTGCCGGTTGCACTCACCGGACTTGTCTCCGGAATCCACCAGGGAAAGGTCTGCGCATCCGGCGTCTATATGGTTGCCAAACAGCCAAAGGACCTCATGAAACCTGTAATTTTGGCAGCTCTTGTGGAGACGTATGCTGTGCTGGGATTGCTTATCACGATCCTCATCCAGAATGGCATCACGATCTAAACTTTTCGAGTAAAACGGATAGCCATGAGTTTGCAAAAAATCCTGAACACGATTATTGAAAGTGCCCAGGCCGAGGCTGTAGTGATCGTCAAAGAGAGCCAATCCAAGGCTGAGGAAATAAAGGAGGCGGCGCGACAGGAAGCTGTGGAATTGGCGCAGGCGATCCATGCTGAAGAGGAACGGCAGGGCCGTCTCGAAGCCAGTCGATTGATCACTCAATCCCGCTTGGAGGGAAAGATCAATATTCTCTCCACCAAAAAGGAGATCATCGAGGACGTATTGAAAGAAGCTCTGGACAGAGAACGCAGCGGCATAAAAAAACTGAAAAGACAGATCATCATGAAGGGGGGCGAGAGAGAAGAAGCCTTCGACGAAAGCAGGCTCCTGGATGAGATCCGCCCTCAACTGGAAAAATTCATCAACGATGCCCTGAAATTATGAAGAGACCATCCCGACTTGATTATGCGTTTGCCATAGGACGCATCCGCGTTTTGGAAAGAGGCCTTGTGTCGAGTGCTGTGTTCAGGGAAGCAGCTGACGAAAGGGATGTTTCGAGCGCAATAAAAATGATATTTGATGCCGGTAGTTTCTTGGATGAGATGACAGAGGTCAGGAATTCTGAAGAACTAGATCTTTTTCTGGGGAATGAAGAACGACAACTTTTAAAAACGCTGTCCGAGATTCTCATCGAGACAGATCTGCTGCGGGTCATGACACATGAGGCTAAAGCACCCATGACCGCGTTTTCCATCATGCAAAGACTCGATTACCCCTTTATCTCCGACTACTTTCGGCATCGGATCGATCTGGAAAACCTCAAGATATTTTTTCGCGCCAAATATTCCGGGATTCCCAAAGAGCGGATCGAGAATTTTTTGTTGACAGGGGGTTTTTATTCACCCGATCTCTTACTCAATAATTTCGACTTTTCCTATTCGGAGATCGCAGAAAAGATCCACTTCACTCCATACCGAAAACTATGGGAAGCGGTTGCAGATGCCATCGAAGAAAAGGAGACGTTTGTCGATCTGGAAAGAAGCATTGAGAACTACTTGATCCTCTACCTGAAAAAAGCAAAATATTTTGTTTTTGGACCCGAACCCATATTCGCTTACGGTTTGGCCAGAAGACGAGAGCTGGGCTTGATCAGGATTCTCGGTATGGGCAAGCTGAATCATATTCCTTCGGAGATCTTAAAGGAAAGATTGGGGGAAACCTATGCTTGATCGAGTGGCCGTGATCGGTGACCGTGACCTTATTTTCCCCCTGAAGGTAATGGGTATCAGAGTTTTTTCCCCCAAAGATATCGATGAGGCTCGCCGAGTGTTAGGCTCACTCGAAGAGGAAGGCATCGTCCTGTGCCTCATGCACGAGAGTTATTTTGCCCCTCTGAGCAGTGAGAGGGAAGCGTTGAGAGAAAAGTTCACTCCGGTGGTGACGGGTTTCTCGGATTATAGGAAGGTTACTGACGAACTGGGGAAAATGATGCGAGAAATGGCTGTTAAAGCCACGGGATCTGATTCTTTAGTCAAAAGAAGGGGAAACGATGAACCACGGTAAAATCATTCGCGTTGCAGGCCCACTGGTGGTCGCTTCCGGCTGTCTGGGGGCGAAGATGTACGATATGGTCAAGATCGGTGAACTCGGATTGATCGGTGAAATCATCGAGTTGAGAGAGGATAAAGCCTATATCCAAGTCTATGAGGATACAACGGGAATCGGCCCGGATGAACCCGTCTACCTGACCGGTATGCCCCTGAGTGTTGAATTGGGGCCCGGGCTCATTAGCTCTATATATGATGGCATCCAGCGTCCGCTGGATATCAT
Organism: uncultured Eubacteriales bacterium; assembly: GCA_964540205.1. Lineage (GTDB taxonomy): Bacteria > Acidobacteriota > Aminicenantia > Aminicenantales > Aminicenantaceae > WTAW01. Next base: position 11,187 of record CAZIMJ010000034.1, read on the forward strand.
CCGTGAATCAAAGGGAGATTACGTGCCCCGCGGAATTGAAGTGCCCTCTCTCGATCGCGAGAAAGAATGGGCGTTTCTCCCGCTTGTTGAAAAGGGGCAAGATGTAGTAGCCGGAGATCTTCTTGGTGAGGTGGAAGAAACCCCTCTCATCACTCACAAAGTCATGGTTCCCTATGGAGTCAATGGCACGGTTGCCGATATAGAGGAAGGCCGGTTCACGGTAAATCATGTCGTCGCCAAGATTCAAACTGATGCCGGGGAAGAGGAGATCCGCTTATTCCAGACATGGTCGATCCGCAGGAACAGGGCAGTTCAGGAACGTCTCATGCCGAATGAACCCCTCTCCACAGGACAGAGAGTTTTGGATACACTGTTCCCGTTGGCTAAGGGAGGAACAGCGTGTGTGCCTGGACCGTTCGGTAGCGGGAAAACAGTTGTCCAGCACCAGCTGGCCAGATGGTCTGATGCACAGATCATCGTTTTTGTGGCCTGCGGCGAGCGTGGCAATGAAGTGGCCGATCTGCTGCTCAGCTTCCCTGATCTGAAAGACCCCCATACAGGACGACCCCTTATGGAGAGGACGATTATCATCGCCAACACCTCGAACATGCCCGTGGCAGCCCGGGAGGCGTCCATCTACACGGGGATGACCATTGCGGAATACTTTCGTGATATGGGATATTCTGTGGCGCTGATGGCGGATTCCTCGAGCCGTTGGGCGGAGGCCCTCAGGGAGATGTCCGGCCGGATGGAGGAGATGCCCGGTGAGGAGGGGTATCCTGCGTACCTGGCGAGCCGTCTTGCAGAGTTTTATGAGCGTGCGGGAAAAACTGTCTGTTTGGGATCGGACAAACGTATCGGTGCCTTGAGTGTTATCGGTGCCGTGTCCCCTCCGGGAGGAGATCTTTCGGATCCGGTTGTCCAGTCCACGCTCAAGGTGGTCAAGGTGTTCTGGGCTCTGGATGACCGACTGGCCAACATGCGGCACTTTCCTGCGATCAATTGGCTGCAGAGTTATTCTCTGTACACGGAGAACATCAAGGGATACTGGGAAAAAGAGGTGGCAGAGGATTTTTTCAGCCTTCGACAGGAGGCCATCAGGCTCCTGGAGGAAGAATCAGAGCTCCAGGAGATCGCCCGGCTCGTCGGTGTGGAAAGCCTGTCTGCGAAGGACCGTCTTGTTCTCGAATCGGCCCGTTCCATAAGAGAGGATTTCCTGCACCAGAATGCATTCCACCCGCAGGACACTTATACCTCTCTCAGGAAACAGTATCTGATGCTCCGGACGATCCTTCATTTTCACAACTCCGCACTTAACGCCTTAGAGGATGTGAGTTTGGATAGGGTCCTTTCGCTTCCGATCAGAGAAAAGATCGCCAAGTTGAAATTCTTGCCCGAGGAAGATACAGGTGTCATCGAGGCGTATGTAGAAGTTGACAACGCATTCAAGAGCCTAGGAAAAATTACAGAATAAGAGGGCAACATGTATAAGGAATATTTGACAGTATCAAATATCGTGGGACCCCTGCTCATCGTCGAAAAGATCACTGATGTGAAATACGGAGAGCTGGTGGAGATCGAAACAGCCGATGGAAGCCTCCGTCGGGGCTCGGTCCTCGATGTGTCGACGGAGCAAGCTGTGATCCAGGTGTTTGAGGGAACTGTGGGGCTGGACGTGGATAAATCTCGTGTTCGGTTTCTGGGACGATCTCAACAGCTGGGTGTTTCGGAAGAGATCGTCGGCCGGATTTTTGACGGCTCGGGAAAACCCAAGGATAAAGGCCCACAGATCATTCCTGAGAAGATGATCGATATCAACGGAAGTCCGATCAATCCGCAGGCACGAGACTATCCTTCTGAGTTCATCCAGACCGGAATATCCTCCATCGATGGGATGAATCCCCTGGTGCGGGGACAAAAGCTTCCCCTCTTTTCCGGGAGCGGCCTCCCTCACCCGAGGATCGCGGCGCAGATCGCCCGTCAGGCCACTGTGTTGGGAAAAGAAGAGAAATTTGCGGTGGTCTTCGGTGGCATGGGCATCACATTCGAGGAGGCGAACTTTTTCATCGAAGACTTCCGGAACACGGGCGCATTGGAACGCGCGGTACTCTTTCTCAACTTGGCTAATGAGCCGCCGATAGAACGTTTGGCCACACCTCGCTTGACGTTGACCTGCGCCGAGTATCTGGCGTTTGAGCAGGACATGCATGTGTTGGTTATCCTGGTTGATTACACGTTTTATGCCGAGGCCCTTCGAGAGATCTCTGCAGCCAGGAAAGAAATCCCGGGAAGACGGGGATACCCCGGTTACCTATACACGGACCTCGCGTCCATGTATGAGAGGGCAGGAAAGATTAAAGGAAAGATCGGGTCCATCACATTCATCCCGATCCTCACCATGCCGGAAGATGACAAAACCCACCCCATCGCAGACCTGACAGGGTACATCACAGAAGGACAGATCATGCTGAGCCGTGAGCTCCACCGTAAGGGCATTTACCCGCCTATAGATGTGCTTCCCAGCCTCTCCCGACTCAAAGACAAGGGAATTGGCGAGGGGAAGACCCGCGAAGATCATGCCGACGTCCTCAACCAGCTCTTTGCCTGTTACGCACGGGGGAAAGAGGCGCGGGAGCTCGCCCTGATCCTGGGAGAAGCCGCGCTTTCGGATGTCGATAAGATCTACTTGCATTTTGCGGACCAGTATGAGGAGGAGTTCGTTAAACAGGGTGAATTCGAGGCCCGTTCTATCATCGACACCCTGGATCTTGGTTGGCGACTCCTGCGGACCATTCCGCAAGCAGAGCTCAAAAGGATCCGGCCCGAATATTTGGAAAAATATTATCCAGAGGATCAATGAGATTATCCGTCAATCCCAACAGGATGGAGCTTCTCCGTCTCCGCAAGCGACTCGTTTTGGCAGAGCGGGGGCACAAGCTCCTCAAGGATAAGCTCGAGGAGATCATGCGCCGATTCCTCGAGATCATGCGTCGATTACAAGACCTTCAGGGGAATGTCAGTAGAAAGCTCGACAAGGTTTTCCTCTCATTTGCTCTCGTGCGCTGCCGGAATTCACTGGAAGAACTGGAAGAGCTTCTCCCCGATGGGGAATTGATCCTGGATTCCACAGAAGAGAGAGTGTTCAACCTCTCCATCCCCAAGTTTGCAATCAAAGAATGGACGGTTTCCGATTATGACCTTCTCAACACGGAGAGCGAGCTGGATATTGGCGTTAAAAAGATGAAAGAGCTGTTCGATGACCTGATGGAAATGGCACGGCTCTGGAAAGCGGTGGAACTCCTCTCCAGCGAGATCGAAGTGACCCGCCGGAGGGTGAATGCCCTGGAACACAATCTCATCCCAAACATCAAGGAAACGATCAGATACATCTCCGGCCGGCTGGAGGAGATGGAACGCTCCTACCAGGTCCAACTGATGCGCGTCAAAGAAATCGTCCGCAGCCACTAAAATAAATCATTCATAAAAATTTTCGATGATATTTTGTTCTTTAAAACCATCCCTATTTACTCAAGCTTCCTATTGAATTAAACATTTCACTTCCTTCAGGAGATTCAATTTCCTTATCATCGAAACTTTTTATGAATGATTTATTCATCACTTGGATTATACTGATGAAGTTGCGTTTTTAATTATAGAGGAGGTACTTTTTGCGTTTTTCGTGGAAGAGTTGCTCCTCCTTTTTAATTTGAGCGATCATGCGGTCGTATGGAAGGTTTCCCTTGAGGTATCGAACCAGAAGGTCGTCCCCGAAAAGCAGATTTAGGCTGTCAGATTTTACGGAGATCTCTGCTCCGTGTTTTTCCTTAAGAGCCTTGATGAGAGCAAGGGTGAAGTGGACGGAGCGGAATTTTTCCGGCTCGCGGATGCGGATTCGGATGCCCTGACACAGGCGGTTCTCGTAGGCCGGATGAAGGACCTTCCCGGGGAGGGAGACAGGTGTGTAAGTCAGTGTTTCCAGCTCGATACCGGAAGTGTGTTTGCCTTTGAGCGCTGCGACCAGAGCTTCTGTGTCTAGCCAGGAAGTTCCGAGCTGTAGGAACGGATGGGGTGTGCCAAGACCTTGGTTGAGAAGGAGCCCTCCGAGCAATCCAGTCCCCGGATAGGCCAAAGTTGTCTCTGGAGTGGGGATGTTGGGTGAAGTGGGGATCCAGGGGAGGCCCGTATCGTCCCAGAAAAAAGACCGGCGCCAATTTTCCATTGTGATGACGTGAAGGTCCACGTCCTGGGGGACCCATCCTTCGCCCTGCATCATTTTGGCGAGCTCTCCGGATGTCAATCCATACCGGATCGGGATCGGGCATGCACCTATGAATGATGTGTATTCCTCTTTTAAAATTGGCCCTTCGACAAGGATACCGCCGGCGGGATTGGGCCGGTCGAGGACATATACGGATTTATTGGCTTTGCCAGCGGCCTCCAGAACATACATCAGAGTTGTGATGTATGTGTAGAATCGAGTGCCCACATCTTGAATGTCGTAGACAAAGGCGTCGATGTTCTTCATCTGTTCGGGAGTGGGCTTTTTGGTCTTTCCGTAAAGGCTGTACACAGAGATGTCAGCGAAACGGCTGTCTTCGACTGTAAGACCTCCCTCCTGCTGACCCGTAAAGCCATGTTCAGGAGAGAATATAGCACGAACTTCGATCCCGTTTTTAAGAAATGCCTCAAGGACCGGTGTTCTGTCGGGAAAAAGAGAGATGTGGTTGATAACGAGCCCAAGCCGTTTGCCATTCAGTGTCTCAGGAAATAATGTAAGGGCTCGTTCGCTTCCCAATATGACCCTTTGTCGTGCGGAGATATCATCGATCCGGGCTCGGAGTGGGGTGGCAGCGAGAAGCATGAACAAAAGCACACAGATGGTCGTTGGCACCGGGAATGATCTATACAAGGAATGGATGGCCCTATGGATCCGGGTTTTATCCGTACTGGCATTCGTCGTCAATGATATCGCCCTTTTGCCAATCTTTGATCCAGTCTGTAATGCGGAAGATCTTCATCTTGCCGTCTGCGGTCGAACAGATGACCCTGTCGATCCCTGCATTGATGATCATCTTTTTGCAGATAAAACAAGGGAACGCATCGATGGGCGTTTCCTCTCCGTGGATCTTGCCGTAGATATACATGTCCCCACCGAGAAGGCTCACGCCTGCACGGGCAGCGTTGATGATGGCGTTTTGTTCGGCATGTACGCTCCGACACAGCTCATACCTCTGGCCGTGGGGAATCTTCAGTTTGTCTCTCAAGCAGGAGCCGTGTTCGAAGCTATCCTTTGTTTTTCGAGGGGCCCCTACGTATCCCGTGGAAATGATCTGATCGTCTCGGATGATAATCGCCCCGATCGAACGGCGAAAGCAGGTGCTTCGCTGTGCGACCTCTTTGGCAATTCCCAGATAGTATTCATGTTTGGATTTTCTCTTGGGAGTCATAGGAACTTCTCCAGTTTTTTAAAAAAGTCCTCAAGGGAGCCTTCGTTCGTCACCCGATAATCAGCTGATCGCATACATGGCTCGAGCTGTTGGCCCTTTTCCTTTTGTCTCATCTCTTCTTCTTCTTTGTCAATAAATTCCTGGAGTGAGGATGCGGATTCATTCCGGCCTCTTTGTGTTACTCTTGTGTATCTTATCTCGACCGGGGCATCAATGGCAAGGAGGATGAAACCTTCCTGTGTCCTGAGATACTCGACCTCCCTGAGATTCCTGATGCTGTCGATGACAGCTTTTCCTATGACCTGATCCATCACTCGGCGGGCCAGGATATCCGCGCCGTGTTTTTCCCTCAATTGGTTTCCCTTTTGGATTAGGTTATCTCTTGTGATCTCCCGTCGCCCCTGGATCAATTCACCTCGGATGATGTCGGACAGCGAGAAATAGCTGTAGCCGTGTGCCTTGAAAAAAGCAGCGGCCTCTCCCTTTCCTGAACCGTTTGTCCCCGTGAGTCCGATGAGTTTATGTGTGAGTTTCATTTTTTAAAGAGCTTTGGCAGGCTTCTGATCAGATTTGAGAGCGGAAGAGTGGCGAGGATACGAGACATATGTGGAGCTAGAGAGAAAAGTGTTTTCAGCTTTGTCCCGGTCCTGTCTCCATGGAAAAGTGTTATAGTCTTTTCCATGAAGGATGTCATCTCTGCGTCATAGGGAAACCACCATGCCAGCTTCCTTTTTTTCTTAAAGTCATGACTGATGTACTTGATGTTCATCAGATCCAGTTGGCCAAAATGTCCGTGTGATCGTCCGATTCCGCTCTGTTTGACTCCACCCCAGATCGCTCCGGGCTCAGCAAAGGACGACATGTGATCGTTCACGGTGACGGTACCGGTTTCCACTCTGTTTGCCATCCATGTTGCCATTTTTTTATTCCTTGTCCAGATGGATGCGGTCAAACCTAAAGAACAGTCGTTGACAAGGGTTATGGCCTCTTCAGGGCTTGAGAAGGTCATGATCGGCAGAACCGGACCAAAAGTTTCCTCTGTCATGATTTTCATGGAGTGGTCGACATCCGTCAACACTGTCGGTTGGATGAAATAACCGGGGAGAGAATCGAAAGAGATGCCCCCACAGATGATCCGCGCTCCTTGTGCCTCGGCATCTGCGATATGACCCTTGACTACAGAGAGTTGAGACTTGGTGGTCATCGGACCGATATCGACCTCCGGTTCCCTGGGGTTCCCAACTCTTAGCTTTCGGGTGTGTTCCGCAACACGGGCCGTGAACTCTTCGGCGATGTCGCGGTCCACATAGACCCTTTCGACAGAGCCACAGCTCTGGCCGCAGTTCATAAATCCGGCCCACACCGCTCCAAGGACGGCTCTCTCCATGTCTGCGTCCTTCAGTACGACCATCGCGTCTTTTCCTCCCAGCTCGAGGACGATGTTAGTCAGGTTCTGACTGGCCAGTTCCATGATCCTTTTGCCCGTGGAGACACTTCCTGTGAACAAGATATTCTGGATATCTGGATGTGTGATGAGTTTTTCTGCCTGGGGAACCTTGCAGTTGACGATGTTTAAAACGCCGGCCGGAAGCCCGGCTTCCATAAAAACATCCCCGATCTTGGATGCAGTGAGCGGTGTGGATGTGGAGGGTTTGAGGATGACTGTGTTCCCGGAGGAGATGGCGCTGATGACATCGAGTAGAGGGAGCAGAAAGGGAAAATTCCAGGGCGAGATGATGAACGTCGGCCCCAGGGGAGCAAAATGAAAAGCGCTCGACTTGTGCAGGAAAAGAACGACCCGGGACCTCATCTTTTGAGGACTCAGGTTTTTATCTGTGCAGTCCGCATAATAATCAAGAGCTTCGGCAGCTGACCAGATCTCCATGGAAAGGGATTCGGGAAGCGGGGACCCGTGCTCCTCAGTGATCAGGGTGGCGATTTCAACACTTTTTTGGAGGAGGATTTTTTTAGCGTGCTTAAAAACTTGCCGTTTCGTGTTCCCAGGGGTCTCTTTCCAAAAGGCGAATGCATCTTTTGCGGCCTGAACCGCCTCTTGACAATGTTCCTCTGTGGCTAGGCAAACATCTCCCATGGGTTCGAGCGTTGCCGGATTTATAGAGGTGATTTTCTGTTCGGTCTCGATTCTGTTGTTGTTGATGAGCAGCGCTCCGTCCATGAGTTTAGAGCCTTCCTTTCAAAACTCTCTGGCACCAGGATAAGAACAGATAGGGATAGGCGTCAATAATCAAGTCCAATCTGAACATCGGATTGATGATGCCGGCCTTCAAAAAAAGCCACAGGACAAGGTCTTTGTGCTTGGGTGGGCAGCCCTTGACCTTCTCCCTTTTTGCCATGTTATCCGGCGGTGTCGTCCTTGTCTTCGGTTCTTCTCTTCTCTTTGTCTTTTCCCACTATGGCTGCGATTAAAATGCTTATACCGTACAGGCCGAGCATGGGCACGGCGATGATACTCTGGGTGATCATATCCGGGGTAGGCGTGATGATGGCTGCAATGATGAAGACCACGAGCACGGCGTATTTGAAGTGTTTGATCATCATCTTTGCTGTGATGAGCCCGATCTTGGAGAGAAAAAAGGCGAGCGTAGGCATCTCAAAAACCAGTGCGATCCCAAGGATCACGCGGAGTGCCAGACTGAAATACTGGTCGACCGTGATGACAGGGTCGAATTCAGCTCCCATACCGAGAAAAAAATTGCAGGCAAAGGGGAAAACAACAAGGTAGGCAAAAAGAGCACCGGCCATAAAAAAGAAGGATGTGAACAGAACAAAGGGAATGACATATTTTTTTTCTCTTTGATAGAGGCCAGGAGCAATAAACATCCATAGCTGGAAAAAAATGAACGGAGAAGTAAAAAATATTGCGGCCAGAAAGGAAACTTTGATGTACAGCATGAAGGGAGCGGTCAGCGATGTGAAGGCAAGTTTTTTCCCTTCCGGCAAGAACCGTGTGACCGGTTGGGCAAGGATGCTATACAGATCTTTGCTGAAGAACCATGCAGGGATCACTGCGCCGATCAGAGCGGCAAAAGACCAAAAGATCCTTTTCCTGAGATCTTCGAGATGTTCAAGGAAGGTCATCCCGTCAGGTGACTTTTTCCCCTTTGTCATCCTTGTCAGCGTCCTTATAGATCTCCTCGGCTATGTCCGGTTTGACACCCTCTTGAAAATCCTTGATATCCTTGTTGATCTCCTCTTTGATGTCTTTAAACTCCTCGGCCTGGATTTCCTCCTCTATCTTTTCTTTGATCTCATCAGAGGTCCTGCGGAATTCTCTCATGGCCTTTCCAATGGAACGCCCGATCTCCGGGAGTTTCTTCGGCCCAAAGATAAGGAGTGCTATCGTAAGAATGGCGAGTAGTTCAGGGAAACCTATGTTACCGAACATTCTTTCTGTCTCTCTTGAGTGTTATGAAAATATAGCTGGAATCCCCATTTAAGTCAACAATAAGTTCGTATTTCCATATCCGTGATAGGGAGATATGTGATGAATGACGTTCCGAGTGTTCCAATTGATGATTTCGAAAACGAACAACGGAAAAGCAATGCAACTCTATTCAAATGTAGG
>CAZIMJ010000035.1:0-35210 GCA_964540205.1 uncultured Eubacteriales bacterium
ACTTGCCTCAGAATGTCAATCGATCTTACTGGAGAACGCCTAGGTCTTCCATTGACGGTTTGTGAGGAAAATCTTATAATTTTCCCCATGACACTTGAAATCGACACAATCATAGAGGCCGCATTAAAAGAAGATATGCCCGACGGGGATGTCACATCGGAAAGTCTCGTCCCACCCGAATCTGTCTCCAAGGCGATTTTCCTTGCAAAGGAGGATGGCATTCTTGCCGGAATTGATGTGGCTGCGCGTGTATTTTGGAAAATCGATCCTCATGTCGTGTTCGCTAAAAATATCGAAGACGGAAGCTCGATTAGGGCAGGAGATACTCTAGCGCGAATTGAAGGTCATTCCGTCTCTCTTTTAAAGGGAGAGCGGACAGCCCTTAATTTTTTGCAGAGGATGTCCGGGATCGCAACCTTGACCCAAAGATTTGTCAAGAGTTTAGAGGGTTCCCAGACACAAATTCTGGATACAAGGAAGACAACACCCTCATTGCGAAGTCTGGAAAAGTATGCCGTGAAGATGGGAGGTGGGACCAATCACCGTCTCAACCTATCTGATATGGTGCTGATAAAGGACAACCATCTCAAGATCGTGCACAATATTTCAGAAGCTGTAAAAAGAGCCAGGGAGAAGGTCGGACCAGACATGAAGATCGAGGTCGAAACCACGACGCTCGAAGAGGTCAAAGAAGCGGTGCACTCCGGTGCAGACATGATTTTATTGGATAATATGTCCCCTGAGAGAATGAGAGAGGTTGTGGAATGGGTCAATGGAAGGATCCCGCTAGAGGCATCGGGGAATATCAAATTGTCGACACTTAAAGAGATCGCATCCTCAGGGGTCGATTTTATTTCTGTCGGGGGCTTGACGCACTCCTACCAGTCTCTGGATATCAGCATGGAATTTCTTTGATCTGAGCATTTTTCTTCGAAATGTCTGAAAAGGAGGTTTGAAGAGTGGACAGTGAACTGATTATGAAAACGGATGTTCTAGTGATTGGCTGTGGGATTGCAGGAGCCAGTGCAGCCTTGGAGGCGGCAACATGCGGCCTCCGTGTTGTCGTTATCACCAAGCATTCCGAACCACAAGAATCGAACACATATTATGCACAGGGAGGGATCGTCTCTCTCGGTCCCAATGATAATCCTGAGCTTTTAAAGGATGATATCATCCAAACTGGCGACGGCATCAACAATCCAGAGGCCGTGGACATCCTTGCAGAGGAGGGGAAGAGCCTGGTTGACAGCATCTTGATAAAGGAGTTGAAGATCCCGTTTTCGCGAAGCTCGTCCGATGTTCTCGACTATGCCCAGGAGGCCGGACACACAAAACGCAGAATCCTTCATATCAAGGATATGACAGGTCAGACCATCGAGGAGCGATTTATTCAGGCGTTGCAGTCTTATTCCAATGTCACATTCTTGACTGACCATACAGCAGTGGACTTGCTGACCGTTCCCCACCATTCTAAAAATCCTGTATCTGTTTATAGAGAACCGCAATGTATCGGCGTTTATGTTTTGGATAATCAGACACAAAAGGTGAAGACTATTTTAGCGCCTTACACAATTCTCGCCACTGGCGGTTGCGGTGCTGTTTTTCTTTATACGTCTAATCCTAAGGGATCAATCGGGGATGGATACGCCATGGCTTACCGAGCTGGTGCCAGGCTGGTGAACATGGAATACATCCAATTTCATCCAACTTCTCTATTTCACAGGGATGCCGACGGATTCCTTATATCCGAAACAGTCAGGGGGGAAGGAGCCCGCTTAAAAAATAAGCAAAGCCGCACGTTCATGGATAATCACCATATGAAGGATATGGCTCCCCGTGATGAAGTTACCCGTGCCATATACGAAGAGATGACCAACAGCAATTCTAATTATGTCTACCTGGATTTGGCGTCTTATACGAAGGTCGATATCAAGAAAAGATTTCCCAACATTTATAAAACGTGTCTGGAATATGACATCGACATCACAAAAAATCCTATTCCTGTCGTTCCCGCAGCTCATTATTGTTGCGGGGGAATCATGGTGGATGTTTGGGGAGAGTCCTCCCTTAAGGGACTTTACGCTGTAGGCGAGGTTTCCTGTACGGGTCTCCACGGGGCGAACCGCCTTGCCTCGACATCCCTTCTTGAAGGATTAGTCTGGGGTGTTCGGGCGGCCAGGGGAATCGCCTCGCGATTTGATCCGGGAACTTTTCATAAGCCCTCAGACATCCATGAGTGGTATTACCCGAAAAAGGAAGAGGAGTTCGATCCAGCTCTGATCAACCAGGACTGGTTGTCCATCAAGTCGACGATGTGGAATTATGCGGGAATCATCCGGACCACAAAACGCCTTGAAAGAGCGAAGGCGGATTTGGATTATCTCTGTCATAGGATTGAAAAATTCTACAGAGAAGCCACGATGGAGCCTAAGGTCGTTGGGCTCAAACACGGGATTCAGGTAGCTCAATTGATCACCTATGCTGCGCTCGGTAATCCCGTGAGCCGCGGCGCCCATTTTATAAAAAAGTAAAATCGAATTGTTGTGGAGAATTAGGAAAACTTCCTCTATAATAGCACAATAAAAGCCCCTTGTTGGAGTGAATGATGCAAGACAGTGACAATATCAAAGACACGCTCAATCTACCTAAAACATCCTTTTCCATGAAGGCAAAACTTGCCCAGAAGGAGCCTGAGATCATCAAGAAATGGGATGAGATAAAGCTGTATCACAAAATCCAGAAAATGCGTGAGTTTAGCACCAGCTTTGTTCTTCACGATGGTCCTCCCTATGCCAACGGCAACATTCACCTCGGGACTGCGCTGAACAAGATCTTGAAAGATTTTATCATCAAGTCCAAGACCATGCAGGGATTTAAAGCTCCCTATGTGCCCGGCTGGGATTGTCATGGTCTTCCCATTGAGATCAAAGTGGACCAGCAGCTCAGTGAGAAAAAGAAGGACATGTCTCTGATCGAGATTCGGGAAGAGTGCAAAAAATATGCCTTACAATATGTGGGTATTCAAAGAGATCAGTTCAAGAGACTGGGCGTTTTCGGAGAATGGGAGAACCCCTATCTGACGATGAATCCAGAATATGAGGGTGAAGTGATCCGTCACCTTGCTGCGTTCTTCGCGTCAGGGAATATTTACAAAGGAAAGAAACCCGTTTATTGGTGTATCAGCTGTAAAACGGCACTCGCCGAAGCTGAGATCGAATACAAAGACCGCAAGTCCCCATCCATTTATGTAAAGTTCCCCATGATCTCCGACCTCTCCGAAAAATTCCCCGAGCTAAAGGGGAAGAATATGTCAGTTCTCATATGGACAACAACTCCGTGGACCCTTCCTGCAAATTTGGCCATCGCCTTTCATCCGGATTTCGAATACGCTGCATTCGAAACCAACGGCGAGGTTTTGATCGCAGCCAAACGGCTGGTTCCTGTTATATCCGAGGAATTGGGCCTTGACAAAAGCGAGGTTTTGGTCACTTTTTTGGGTGTTGATGTCGAGGGTCTGAAAGCCCGGCATCCTTTTATCGACCGGGAATCACTGTTTGTCCTGGCCGACTATGTGACTCTCGATCAGGGAACAGGAGCCGTTCATACAGCACCGGGGCATGGTCATGAGGACTACCTGACAGGACTGGCCTATGGGTTGGATATCTATAATCCTGTCGACAGCGATGGAAAATTCATCACTAAGGTCGAGAAATACAAGGGAATGAATGTTTTTGAGGCCAATCAGGCGATCATGGACGATCTGCAGAAAGAGGAGAAATTGATCAGGACAGAAGATATTGTCCACTCCTACCCTCACTGCTGGCGCTGCAAGAATCCCGTGATCTTTCGGGCAACCTCCCAGTGGTTTATCTCTATGGAAGAGAACAAGTTGAGGGAGAGATCACTTGAAGAGATCAAAAAGATAAACTGGATCCCTCCGTGGGGAGAGGAGAGGATCGCCAATATGGTTGAGGCCCGGCCCGATTGGTGTATCTCACGGCAGCGCTCATGGGGCGTGCCGATTCCCGCATTTTACTGCGAAAACTGCAGCACTATCCTCGCGGATGAGAGTGTGTCACTCAAGATCGCGGATGTCTTTGCTGAAGAGGGCTCGAATGCTTGGTTCATTAAAACAGCTGAAGAGCTGTTACCCCCTGGAATAAAATGTCAGCAGTGCGGCTCGGGGATCTTTAAGAAGGAAAACAACATTCTCGATGTCTGGTTTGAATCCGGAGCAAGCCATAATGTGCTCGGGAAACGGAGCGACCTTCCTTGGCCGGCGGATCTCTACATCGAAGGACATGACCAGTACAGGGGTTGGTTCAACAGCTCTCTTCTCGTTGGTGTTGCCGCAAAAGGGGCTTCTCCCTATAAAACCTGTATCACTCATGGATTTGTCTTGGATGAGCAGGGGAAAGGGATGTCCAAATCCCTGGGCAATTTTATCGAACCCGAAGAGATCATCTCCAAGAATGGGGCTGAGATCCTAAGACTCTGGGTGGCGATGCTCAACTTCAAGGAGGATGCCCGGTTTGGCGGAGAGACTTTGCAACGTCTCGTTGAGGCTTACAGAAAAATTCGGAACACTTGGCGTTTCATCCTCGGGAACCTCAATGATTTTGTGCCGGATAAAGAATCTGTACAAACAGAGAATATGGTTCCTTTCGACAAATGGATTCTCGAAGAATGTTCACAATTGAGCAAAAAAATTCTCAAAGCATATGAGGAGTATGAATATCACATCATCTATCACAGGATGTATAACTTTTTTACTGTTGATCTGAGTGCTTACTACTTGGATGTGATCAAGGACAGACTGTATTGTTCCGGTAAAAACTCACTTGTGAGAAAATCAGCGCAAACAGCCCTCTTCGAGCTCCTGAAAACCACCCTTGTTTTGATGGCCCCTCTGCTTCCCTTTACCACAGAGGAAGCATGGGAAGTCATGCCCTCATTTCATGGAAAAGAGGAATCCATTCACTTGGAACTATTTCCCGCCTTCGATAAAGAATGGCTTGGCACAGATCTGTTCCAAGAATGGAAGGAGTTGAAAGAAATAAGGGAAAGCATTCTCAAAGAATTGGAGCTCGCCAGAGAATTAAAACTTATCGGCAACTCTTTGGAAGCGCGGGTGATACTCAAGATCCCTCCTTCTTTTCAGCATATTTTAGATAAATACGCGGATGAACTGGCATCTCTCTTTATCGTCTCTTCGGTCGAACTCGAGCATCACTCTGAAACGGAGTTGGGTATTCAAGTTTCCAGAGCTGATGGAGGAAAATGCCAGCGCTGCTGGAACTACTCTCCTTATGTGGGGACGAACGAAGAATTCCCTGTTTTTTGCCAGCGCTGCGAAGATGTCGTTAGAGAAATAGGCCAATGAAGGACAACGCCCTTTATTTTATGATCATTCTTTTTTTGTCATTTGTCGATCGACTGACTAAAACCATCGTCTCAACAAGTTTTAACCTTTACGAAAGCAGAGTTGTGATCCCCGGGTTCTTCAACCTGACCTATATCAAGAATAGAGGTGCTATTTTTGGTTTTTTCTCCACCAACCAGAGTTTCTTAATCTATGCCCTTTTGACTCTGGCATCTATGGTGGCTCTGGGTTTGGTCGTCTACTATTTTTACAAGACACCCGGCTCAGAGAGATTTCTGAAGATCTCTCTGTCTCTTATCCTAGCTGGGGCTCTGGGTAATCTCACAGACAGGCTCTTTAGAGGCGCTGTCATCGATTTTCTGGATTTTTATGCAAAAGACTGGCATTGGCCCTTTTTTAATGTTGCTGATTCTTGCATTACTGTGGGGGCTATCCTGCTTCTCTACATCTTCTTTTTTAAGAGAGGAGAAAAATGTATCCCATCCTCGTAAAAATCGGTCCTGTCACTATTCATACCTATGGCTTTATGATGGCCCTAGGCGTGGCTTTTGGCTTGTGGTTTCTTTTTACTCAAGCAAAAAAGTATGATCTGAATGCCTCAAAACTCGTGGATATGGCCTTTTACACGATCATTATCGCTTTGATTGGGGCCAAGGCCATCCTTCTTATCGGCAATTTCTCCTACTACACAAAATACCCCAAAGAGCTCTTTAGTCTAGCTAGATCAGGAGGAGTATTTCAGGGGGGCCTCACGTTCGGTATTGTTTTTGCCATCTGGTATCTCCGCAAGCACAAGATCCCCGTCTGGCGGACAGCCGACCTCGTTGGGACTGCTTTGGCTCTTGGGCACGGATTCGGCCGTATCGGGTGTTTTTCTGCGGGTTGCTGTTATGGGCGTGTTTGTTCAATGCCTTGGGGTGTAAATTTTCATAACGAATATTCTCATGAGCTGACCGGAATACCACAGGGAATCCCTCTCCATCCCACACAGCTTTATGAATCACTCCTGAATTTTTTGAATTTTTTTGTCCTGTTTTTCTTTTTGAAGAGGAAAAGATTTGATGGACAGATATTCTCTCTGTATATCATCAATTATTCCATCATCCGCTATCTCGTTGAATTTTACAGGGGGGATCATTCCCTTAAGGCCTATTTGATCCATAACGCTTCCCCTTATCTCAGTGTGAGTTATCCCCAACTCTTTTGCATTCTTGGTTTGATCGGTGGACTTCTTCTATTTTTCGTGTTGAAAAAGAAAAATGCGATTCAATCCTGAGAATTGTCTCAAGCCGAGGTTGCCGTAGATAATAGGCGACGGCCTGCGAATAATGAGAGTATTTGTTGTGACCCCTGAATCTGGGGAGAATCAAAGGCTCGACCTTTTTCTGTCTGAAAAACTCGATGGATGGAGCCGTGCTCAGGTCCAACGACTCATCGGTGAAGGTCGGGCCCTGGTGGATGCAACGGAGAAACGACCAAGCTACAAGTTAAAGGTCGATGAGAGAATCAAGGTCGATGACACCCTCCCAAAGGCGGATCTTTTAATGCCGGAGAGTATCCCGCTCACCGTGATCCATGAGGATGAACATTTGGTCGTCATCGATAAATCCTCGGGTATGGTTGTCCATCCCGGAGCAGGGAGACAAACGAACACTTTGGCAAACGCCCTGCTATACCATTTTCCAGAGATCGAAGGAGTAGGACCAAAGGAAAAACCGGGGATCGTGCATCGGTTGGATAAGGAAACCTCAGGTGTTATCTTGGTGGCCCGGACAAAAATGGCCTACCAGGAATTGCAGCGGCAGTTCAAGGCACGGGAAGTGGAGAAGCTCTACATAGGTCTTGTGTGGGGAAAGATGCCCCAGGAAGAGGGAAAGATCACTTGGGCTATCGGCCGGCACACCAAACATGGAGAGAGGATGTCGGTAAAGACCAATAAACCCCGGGTCGCAGAGACGCGCTACAGAGTGAAAAAACCGCTCGGAGAGTTCACACTTCTCGAGATCTGCCCGATCACAGGCAGAACTCACCAGATAAGGGTTCACCTGGCCGCGTCTGGACATCCTATTGTAGGAGATTCACGTTACGGCCGGAAGAAGGTTGCATCCGGCTGCCCTCATCTCTTTCTTCATGCGCATCGCCTCACCGTCACCCATCCCTCATCAGAGGAAAGAGTGTCTTTCCAATCGCCTTTGCCATTTGATCTCACTCAGTTTCTAGAGGAAATTTCCGCGGACTCCCCGAGATGAATGACATCTGAGTGTCCCAAATGGTGATTGCGAAAACACGCTCAGTTTCCCCAGCGAGGAAATTTCTCTCGGATCCGGGCTTCCCTCACATCTCCCTTTGGGATCTGCACCATGCCCGTCCAGCCCTTCTCACGGTTTTCTCCACTACACAATTGGGACACTTAATAATGCGATGTGAATTCATGCCATCACGGTTTTAGAAGTGCTTACTGTCACGAAAATTATCTTGAGTCGAAGGGAAATTTTATTGTAATATAACCGTTGCTCTAATCGAAAAATCAAATGCTGAGCAAATAAATATAAAGAGTGAAACTTTATTGGAGGCCTCAAGATGAAAGATTATTCTCCTGATAAAATCCGAAACGTGGCGATCACAGGGCACGGGTCCTCGGGAAAAACATCTCTGACTTCTGCTTTTCTCTTTGATACAGGAAAAACCCAACGCCTGACGAAAGTGGCTCAGGGGAACACTGTCACCGATTATGACGCAGATGAGATCGAAAGACAGATATCCATCAATTCAGCCCTTGCTCACCTCGAATGGGATAACCATAAGATCAATATCATCGACTGCCCCGGTTATACGAATTTTCTCTGGGACACAAGAGCCAGTTTAAGAGCTGTCGATGCGGGAATTGTCGTGGTGGGGGCCCTGGAAGGTGTGGAGGTCGGCACAGAAAAAGTGTGGGCCATGCTCGAGGAATTCAAACTCCCTCGGCTCCTCATCATCAACAAGCTCGACCGGGAAAATTCCAATTTTACACAGGCTATGGAATCCATCCAACAGTTTTTCGGGCGGCAAGCTATCCTTGTCCAACTCCCAATCGGGGAAGAGACAGGCTTTTCTGGTGTTGTCGACTTGATCGGTAAAAAAACCTACCTTTTCGAGACAAACGAAAGCGGAAAGTTTAAAGAATCTGATATCCCAGAAGAACTCAAAGATGAAGCCGAAAAGAAGATCGAGGCGTTGACGGAAATGGTGGCAGAAAACGATGAAGAGCTGATGGAGAAATACTTCGAGGCCGGAGAACTCTCGACCGAAGACCTGATCGCTGGATTACGAAAAAGTATCCTTAAACGAGAATTGTATCCAGTCTTTGTGTCATCGGCTCTTTTGAATGTGGGTGCACAGCCTATCCTTGATGGTGTTATCAATTTTTTTCCCTCCCCTCTCGAGAGAGAAGAAATACGGTGTGAGGAAGGTTCCGTTCAAGCTACAGAAGAGGAACCATTTTCTGCGCTGGTCTTCAAGACGATCTCGGACCCGTACACGGGCAGGATCTCCCTGATTAGGATATTCTCCGGCAAAGTGGCTCCCGACGCCACAGTTACAAACACCACAAAACAAAGAGATGAAAAACTCAGCGGGTTATTCTTTCTCCAGGGGAAAGAGCAGATACCCGCTGGCCAGTGCAAGGTTGGAGACATCATCGCCACTGCAAAACTGAAGGATACATCCACCGGTGATACACTCAGTTCGAAGGGCAGTGGAGTGCTCTTCCCAGTGATCCATTTTCCTGAGCCTTCGATCTCTTTTGCCATAGAACCTAAAACTAGAGCGGATGAGGACCGGATCTCCCAGGCCATCCATCGCATAACGGAAGAGGATCCCACGGCAAGAATAACACGAGATCCCGAAACCAACGAATTGATTATCGCGGGAAACGGCCAGCTCCATGTGGAGATCATCACCAACCGGCTGAAAAAACGGTTTAATGTCGATGTTGCGCTCAAGCCCCCTAAAATTCCTTATAAAGAGACCATCAAAGGAAAATCGGATGTCCAGGGCAAGTACAAGAAACAGACGGGCGGACGGGGCCAGTATGGGGATGTGTATATCAAATTGGAGCCCCTCGGCAGAGGAAAAGATTTCGAGTTCGAGGACAAGATTTTTGGGGGTTCCATCCCAAAGAACTACATCCCCTCCATCGAAAAAGGAATCCAAGAGGCGCGGAAAAAGGGAGTTGTCGCGGGATATCCGACTGTCAATTTCAAGGTCACTCTTTATGATGGATCCTATCACGATGTGGACTCTTCAGATATTGCATTCAAGATCGCAGCTTCGATGGCTTTCAAAAAAGGTGTAAAAGAGGCTAAACCAACCCTTCTCGAGCCTATAATGAGTGTGGAAGTATTTACACCTGATACTTTTATGGGTGATATCATGGGAAATCTCAACGGACGAAGAGGCAAGGTGCAGGGCATGGAGCAGAAGGGGACCATGAGAATCATAAAGGCCAGTGTTCCCATGGCTGAGATGCTGGATTTTGAACCGACGCTCACCTCCATCACGGGAGGGCGAGGGTCCTTTCTTATGGAATTCGCAAATTTTGAAGAAGTTCCTGGTCACTTGCAGCAAAAAATCATTGACGAAGCCATAAAAGAAGGTCGGGTTAGACCTGAAGAAGAATAATTGCGCTCGGTCTGGAGTTTATTGTCAAGCAGCTAATTCCGTTTATGTTAAGTCTGAAAATTTGGTAAATGTGTTCATCTTGAATTGGTATAGCGTTCAATATTTTCCCTGTGTAAATAATGTTTTTCTTATAAATGAGGAGGTTTTGAGATGCCTACCATTATGATTGAAGGTCCTCCAATCAAAGACCTGAACGTTAAAAGGCATTTGGTAAAAGAGTTGAGCGAGGCAGCTGTCAAGGCTTACCATTTGCCGATGGAGAAAATCCATGTTCTAATTCGTGAGAACCAACCAGAGAACGTGAGCATAGGAGGTCAACTGCTCTATGATAAGAAACACAAAAAACAGTAACGGATTCTGTTTGGCGTTTTGTCTTCTTTTAATGTTGTTTGTGGCCACAAGCATGGCTGAGGAGGATAAAGACAAATATCTTCGGCTAGAGATCGGTAAGCCTGGCCTGAAAGAAAAAGTTCTGTCTATTGCGTCGGACAGATTATATGACCTATTCAGTAGCCAAGAAATAGAATTTTCACGAATGATCGAAAACATGATGGCGAGCCGCTTTGTCTATGTGGGAGAAACCCATAACAGTCTTCCCATGCATGATATCCAGTTTCAGATCATCCGAGCCCTCTATGAAAAGGACAAAGATTTAGCTATTGGGATAGAAATGATGCCCATCACTCTCCAGCCTGTGCTGAACAAATGGAGTTTGGGGATACTCACCGAAGAAGAGTTTATCCGGGAAGCCTTGCCGATTATATCTGGGGTCTGAGAGAGGAAACCATTCCTGTGTTTCCCTCGATCGGCTTGGCTTTTAAAAAGTTTGATAGCTTTGAGAATCTGGTCATCGTGAGAGATCCCATCGATGGCGTTGCAAAGGGTGCAGATTTTGCCAAAGGCGATATCGTCCTTTCTGTGGATGGAAAGAAATTCACTGAGATCAATGACCTACGAATCTATCTGGCAAAATTTCAGTGGAAAGATGAAGTGACTTTTCGACTCCTTCGCGAAGCCAAGGAACTTGAGGTGGTCTTAAAATTCCTTCCTCAAGACAATAAGAATAATTCAACTGAGAAAGAGGAGGTAACATGCAGTCAAAATCCTTAAAGCTTGTAGTGTCCTTGATATTCTTTGTGGGGGTTTGTCAAATCGGTTTGTTCTCTGAAGAACAGCCTTGTAAACCCAAAGGGGTAGAAAGACTGAAAATTCAGATCGAGGGTGTGATCCAGGGTGTTGAGGAAAAAGTCGGTGTGGCTGTTAAACATTTGGAATCTGGTGAGGAGCTTTATATAAACAGCGATACAAATTTTCCCATGGCCAGTGTCTTCAAAATCCCGATATTTGTCGAAGTGATGGCACAGGTGAATGAGGGGAAACTGAGCCTCGAAGAGGAGGTCAGTATTCAGAGGCCAGACCAACACATGGGAAGTGGGATGCTCTCAGACCTAGATGCTCCTGGAATTACTCTTTCCATCCGAAATCTCATCAATATGATGATGATCATTAGTGATAATTCGGCTACCGATATTCTATTAACTAGGGTGGGTGCTGAAAATGTCAATGTGCGTTTGAGGCAGTATGGGATCGCAAATATGACTGTGAACAGAACCTGCCATCATCTAATCATGGATTATCTAGGTATGGATCACACAAAATACCAAGGTCTTGCTTTGGATGAGGTTTTCACTGATCACCGAAAGATGAGCAAGAAGAATCCGAAGATCGTCGAGGAAGCCAAAATTAATTTCAGCAGCATACTCAAAGATCAGAGCACACCGCGAGATATGAATAGACTTTTGGAGCTCATCTTCTCTAGGAAAATCATCGATGAGGCAAGTTGTGATTATATCATTGAAGTGATGCTCAAGTGTCAGACTGGAGGAGGGAGAATTAAAGGAGACCTTCCTCGTGGTGCGAAGGTGGCCCATAAAACAGGCACAATTGGCGGAACTGTCAATAATAGTGGGATAATATACCTGCCCGATGGGATGGGGCACGTGGCAATTACCGTATTCACAAAAGATATGGACATGGATACGGGAGAGGTTGAAGAAGTCATAGCGCAGATCTCGCGATTTGTGTATGACTATTTCTATTTTACATCTTGACCCAACGCCACAATATTCTTAGGGAGGTAAATATGAGTGAGATAAAAAGGATGAAGTCATGGACATATCTTTGTGCCATGTTTTTGTTTTTTTTGGGGTTGGCCCGGGGTGAGAGTGTTATCAGAACACCCGCAGAGGAAGTGAACTACGGGCAATACAGTCAGTATGAGCAGATCAGCCACTTTTTAAGTTTCCTTGATTCTCTTTCCGAAAAATTGACCGTGCAGATCGTCGGAAGATCTTTAGGGACAGAGAAATATGAGGCAAAAGACCTCTATCTTTGTATTCTGACAGAGGAGGGCGCTGATTGTCCCCAAAGGCTCAACAGGGAAAAGCCCACATTTTATCTAGTGGCTGCCAAACACGGCAACGAACAGTCGGCTAAGGAAGCACTATTGTTGCTTATCAGAGACCTGGCGGTAGGAGAATTGAACCCTCTTCTCAAAAAGGTCAACTTTCTGATCCTGCCGCAGTCCAATCCCTACGGGAATTGGTTCGACCAACGCCATAACGAACAGAACCTGGACCTGAACCGCGATCATGTCAAACTGGAAGCGCCGGAGACTGAGACGATCAACCGTGTATTCCGTCTCTGGATGCCCGAAGTCACCATGGATGTCCATGAGAAGGGGGATGATTTTTACAGGGTCAGTATCGGCTGTGTGTCCAACGTCAACATTCATAAATCGCTTCAGGCGTTTTCACAAGAAAAAATCCTTGCAGAAGTGAAAGAAAAACTCAACAAAGAAGGGATTACTTTTCATGAATATCTGATCACTCAGGAGATGGGCATTGATTCCTCGGCGGGCGTGACCTATCGGACAGAGGATTTAGAGGGAAGAGAGGAGATGAAGCGCTACAGCACAACAGACCTCAACGACGGCAGGAACAGCCCCGGTATCTATGAAACCCTTTCCTTCATCCAGGAGGGTGCTTCCAGACATGATATCGCAACACTCAAAGACAGAACCCGATATCAGTACTTCGGGATCCGGTTTCTCGCCGAGAGCGTCGCTCTACATGGCAAAGAGATTTTAGCGCTCGTGCGGAACCTTCGCGCAGAACTCCTGGATAAAGCCAAAAAGTTTTCGGATGAGGACCTCGTCCATCTGCGGATGAAGTATGCAAGGAATCCGCAGGAGCCAACTCTGACCATAAAGAAATTCGAACGGTCACGAAGCCCGGTTCGGGGGATCCTGAATGTGGATAAAAAAGCTGGAGATACGGTGATTTCATCTGAACTCGAACTTTATCCCTACCCCAGAGAAACCAAGGTCGTTGAGGAGGTCGTGAAGAATTGGTTTCCGGAAGTGGAACCTCTTATCAGTGTAAGCCGCCCTCTTGGTTATATCATCCCTGCTAAACACCAGGATGTGTTGGAGACTCTTCTGCGCCATGGAATCCAGGTCCAAGCGTTCACCAAGGATGTTCGTCTTAAGATCGAGTCCTATCAGATAGGGGAGGTCGTTCCGGCCGAATATGATTACCTTCCCCCAATGAAGATCGATGTGTCCAAGAAAACACACGAAATAATTGCAAAAAAGGGCGATGTTTATGTGTCCTGCGCTCAATCGGGAGCTAACCTGATCCCCTGTTTACTCGAACTCCAGTCTCAGTACGGGTTCATCCGCTACTGGAAATTCAACCTGGTTCTTGAAGAAGGGAACATCTATCCCTTCTACAGAGTGACAACAAAACAGGAAATGCCGCTTATTCCGTATAAGAATTGGAACCGCTGAGAGCTTATCAGGACAAAGCTTCCTTGATCTTGGCTCCCATGTCTGCAGGGCTTTTAGCTACGTAGACTCCCGCTTCCTCAAGAGCTTCCATCTTTTCCTTGGCAGTCCCTTTGCCTCCTGCAATGATCGCTCCGGCATGTCCCATGCGTCTGCCTGGAGGTGCGGTCTGGCCTGCGATAAAGCTCACGACAGGTTTGGAGAATTCTTGCTTGATGTATTCTGCGGCTTCCTCTTCGGCAGTGCCACCGATCTCACCGATGAGCACCACAGCTTCCGTGTCTTTGTCCTCTTCGAACATCTGCAGCAGCTCGATAAATTTTAATCCCACGATCGGATCACCACCGATCCCGATGGCTGTGGACTGACCATACCCTTGAAGCGATACCTGCTGAACAGCCTCATAGGTGAGAGTTCCGGATCGAGAGATAATTCCTATGGAACCGGGTGTGTGGATATGCCCCGGCATGATGCCGATCTTGCATTTTCCCGGGGAAATAATTCCCGGTGTGTTCGGACCGATCATGTAACAGTCTTTCTCTTTGAGGAGTTGTTTGACCTTGATCATGTCAAAGGTGGGGATCCCTTCGGTGATGGACACGACGAGATCAACACCAGCTGCGGCTGCCTCCATGACAGCATCGGCTGCAAAAAGAGGTGGAACAAAGATGGCCGCTGCGTTGGCGCCTTCTTGAGCGACCGCGTCGGCAACCGTGTTGAAAACAGGGACATCAAGATGTGTCTGCCCACCTTTTCCTGGAGTCACACCAGCCACGACTTTTGTTCCGTACTCTAGCATCCTCTCCGTGTGAAAGGTTCCCTCTCCGCCTGTGATTCCCTGGACGACAACCCTTGTATTTTCATCGACTAATATGCTCATCTTCGACTCCTTTCCTATTCGCTTGCAAGTGGCACAACTTTTTCTGCCGCTTCCTTCATGCTCGAGGCTGAGAAAAAGGCAAGACCTGATTCCTTGAGGATCTTTTTCCCTTGTTCCACATTTGTTCCTTCGAGGCGGACAACCATCGGTATTTTAAGTTCCAGTTCTTTTGCTGCTTTGACAATTCCATTTGCGACGAGGTCGCAGCGCACAATACCACCAAAGATGTTTATCAAGGCCGCTTTGACGTCCTTATCGGAAGTGAGGATCTTGAACGCATTTTTTACGGCTTCTTCCGAGACTCCGCCTCCCACATCGAGGAAGTTAGCGGGCATCCCACCCGAATACATGATGATGTCCATGGTGGCCATGGCTAAACCTGCGCCATTGACCATACATCCGACATTCCCGTCGAGCTTGATGTAGTTCAGATCGAATTTGGATGCCTCGACTTCCAGAGGGTCTTCCTCATCGAGGTCGCGCATTTCCTTGATGTTCGGGTGGCGAACCAGGGCATTGTCATCGAAGTTCATCTTAGCGTCAAGTGCCAACACATCTCCCTGTGCTGTGATCAGGAGAGGGTTGATCTCCGCCAGTGACGCATCCGTGGATTCGAAAGCCTTGTAGAGGGCCAAGAGAAACTTGACGGCTTGCTTGAACGTGTTTCCTTCAAGACCCAGCTGGAAAGCGAGTTTCCGTGCCTGGAAGGGCAGAAAGCCTGTGCACGGATTGATGTATTCCTTGAAAATAAGTTCGGGCGTTTCAGCCGCGACTTTCTCGATCTCCATTCCGCCCTCTGACGAGGCCATCACCACAGGCGCTTCTTTAGCCCTGTCGATCACTATCCCGATATAGAGCTCTTTGGCGATGTCCAGGGCTTCTTCGACAAGAATTCTCTTGACGATTTTACCCTCGGGTCCGGTTTGATGGGTGACGAGATTCATTCCGATGATCTCTTGGGCTCTTTCCTGGGCTTCTTCTGGGGTGTTTGCTAACTTGACGCCGCCGCCTTTTCCTCTACCGCCGGCGTGGATTTGGGCTTTGACAACAACCCTGGGTCCAATTTCTTTGGCAATTTCATACGCTTTTTCCGCTGTTTCAGCCACTTCACCCGTAGGAATCCGAACGCCGTACTGACTGAGGATACTTTTTGCTTGATACTCATGAATTTTCATCAATATAGTCCTTTATATATAAAAATTTAGGAACTCAGGATCCGGAAGTCAAAGAGAGAACCCCAGGAAATTCACACCAATAGAGTGCGAGCTTTTTTCCCTCTTCGGGCTTCCGAATATTCCGGTCTACTGTTTTGTGCTTATGATTCTATCTTCTGTTCTCTACGATTTGATCTGGTACTGTTCTTTTCCTTCTTGGTAGAGGTCGCCTCCGTACATGTCGTTGATCACGATACAGGGAAAATCTTTCACCTCAACCCTGCGGATAGCTTCAGGCCCGAGTTCAGGGTAGGCGATGACTTCTGCACTGACGATACTCTTGGAAATGAGAGCTCCCGCTCCTCCGACGGCTGCCAGATAGACGCCCTTGTATTTCTTCAAGGATTCTTTGACTTCTTCATTCCGTGCGCCTTTTCCGATTGTTCCCTTTAGACCTAGCCTGTGAAGGGTGGGGGCGTATGAATCCATCCGGTAGCTCGTCGTTGGCCCTGCGGACCCGATTGGATTTCCGGGTCGTGCTGGTGTCGGGCCGACGTAGTAGATGAATTGTCCTTTAACGTCAATGGGAAGCTCTTTGTCTTCATTTACTAGGTCAATCAGTTTTTTGTGCGCGGAATCCCTTCCGGTATACAGAGTACCTGTGATGTACACCCTGTCGCCTGTTCGGAGTTTCTCTATGACTTCATCAGAGACCGGTGTTGTGATTTTGTGTTCGGCCATTTTTTTATCTCTTTTTTTGGTCTAGTGTGCGTAAATATCAGGACATAAATGTGTCACATTCATCCACAGTCTTCTGGACGACAGCCTTTGTGGTTTCGAGCCTGTCTTTTTCTTCATCCGTGAGTGCAATCTGGAAGATTTTCTCCATTCCTTTTGCTGAGATGAGACAGGGAACGCCGATGAAAAGTCCGTCGATTCCGTATTCACCTTCGCAAAGTGCTGCACAGGGGAGAACCCGCCTCTTGTCCTTAAGGTAGGACTCAGCGATAACGATGGCACTCCAAGCCGGGCTGAAGAAGGCAGAGCCTTTCCCAAAAAGCGTGACAATTTCCGTTCCTGCATTCCGGGTCCTCTCGACCACTCGGTCGATGAGGTCTTGATCTGCGATCTCCATAAGGGGAACGCCGCCTATGGTGGTCAGACGCGGAAGCGGCACCATTGTGGGGCCGTGGCCTCCGAGGACTGTGCCTGCAATGTCAGTCACGGACACATCCAACTCCATGGAGAGAAATGCTCGATAACGTGCCGTATCTAGTGTACCGGCCATGCCGATGACTTGGCTCTTAGGGAAACCGGTGATCTTGTGGAAGGTGTAGACCAAGGCATCCAGAGGATTTGTGAGGACGATGCAAAAGGCATCAGGAGCATTCTCTTTGACACCATTGGCGACATCAGTGATGATCTGAATGTTCGTGCTGAGAAGATCTTCTCGGGTCATACCAGCCTGGCGGGGTTTCCCCGCAGTGATAATGACCACGTCGGAACCTTGGATATCTTTGTAGTCCGAGGTGCCAGTGATGTTTGCGTCGTAGTTGCCATGAGGAGCCATCTCCATTAAGTCCAATGCTTTTCCCTTAACAGGATTCACATAATCAGGAATATCCAGTAAAACGATGTCTCCCATTTCCTTCTGGGCGGCAAGCATGGCTAGGATCTGGCCGATCTGGCCTCCGCCGATAAGTGCGATTTTTTTTCTCAAACTAACCTCCTTTTATTCTTGAATTATTATTGACTTTCTCCGGATCATTTGTAAAACGACAAATCCGGATGTTGTAAACGCATTCGATCTTGTTTGTTATGATTCGGTCCTTCAGCAGTGGGGATTATTCCTACTCCTGCTCCGTGTATTCTTTCCAGCGCTCTTCCAATCTGGGGTCGACTATGGTGTCCATGAGATACTGAGCGTACTCCGAGCCTGTCGCTCCATTATCCCGACCAGTGGTGACCATCTTCTTCTCAAAATTGCCACAAATATCGATAGCCATCTCAAGCTTTTTATTTCTATCCGAGTAGCCGAGATGGTCAATCAGCAGCGATGCCGCTTTGATCATACTTCCGGGATCCGCATACTTGGCACGTCCCTCTTTGACCATTCGGGGAGCAGATCCATGGATGGCCTCGAACATGGAATAACGCTTGCCGATGTTGGCGCTTCCCGCTGTCCCGACTCCTCCTTGGAATTCGGCAGCTTCATCTGTCAGAATGTCACCATAGAGGTTGGGCAGGACCATGACCTTAAACTGTCTGCGGCGTTTCTCATCAATCAGCTTGGCGGTCATGATATCGATGTACCAGTCGTCACATTCGATGTCGGGGTACTCTTTCGCAATTCGATAACCTGTATCCAGGAACAGTCCATCCGAAGTCTTGATCACGTTGGCCTTTGTCACCAGGGTGACTTTGTTGATATTGTTCTTTTTAGCGTATTCAAAGGCCAAGCGGATGATCCGTTCCGATCCCTGCTTAGTGATCACCTTGAAATCTATAGCGAGGTCGTCGGTCACCTGGATACCACGGCTTCCCATGATGTAGGCACCTTCTGTGTTTTCCCGGAAAAACATCCAGTCAATACCCAGCTTTGGCACTCGTACAGGTCTGACATTAGCGAACAGGTCCAAGTACCTGCGCATGGCGACGTTGCAGCTTTCGATGTTGGGCCAGGGGTCACCTTTTCTAGGAGTTGTGGTTGGGCCCTTGAGTGTGACATGGCATTTCTTTATCTCTTCGAGAACATCATCAGGAATCGATTTGTTGTGGGCTGACCGATTTTCGATGGTGAGGCCTTCGATGTCACGGATCTCGATCTTACCGCTGTCGATATCTTCTTTGAGCAGGAATTTCATGATTTTCCGAGATTCGGCTGCGATAAAGGGGCCTATCCCGTCTCCACCGAGGATTCCGATAATGATAGGTCTGACTTGAGTGAAATCAGTCCATTCAACTGGCTCTTTCATGCGTTCGACACGGGCGAGTTGTTCTACGACAATCTCGTTGAAGTGTTCTTTCGCTCTTTCGGTGATGGTGTTATCCATATCATTATTCCTCCGTATAGAATATAAAATGAAGAAAAATATTATAACTTTTTATACTTAAAATCAACTCACTTCCTCAAATTAATATTTATTCTTTGTCCACATGATGTTATCCAGGGGCAAATCACAAATGGATAGCCTGTTCATCGATTTCACTTTGTAGAGTCAGTTCCCCGAACAGACCGTCTGGGAAACGGTCCCTACTTCGAAAAACAGCCGCACTGCTTTCCTATTGTTCGTTTTTTATATCATATAATCGGATCATTTATAATGGCATCATCACGGATTTGGAAATGCCTACCTTTTCGCAGAACATTTGAACTCAGAGCGTATTCTGGTATATATTATCTGCTCTATGTTTCAAATTGAGAATAATTTAAGCCTGGATTACTCATTTATATCCTGGATTATTCACGGGCCAATCCGCCCCACCCCAACATTAAGGTGGCGGCGAGGAAGTGGCCCACGAAGTTTGGTTGGGTCGGCGCCCGAAGGGTAAAAAATGTCGATTATAAATAAAAATCACATAGGAAATGCATTACCTAAATGAGTATTATGAAAAAACAATGTAACATTCTGATATTGGGTCTGTTAAAATAAGTATCGACATTTTTTATGAATAATTCAGGATAAAGATGGATTATTCACGGACCAAGGTTGCAGTAACGGCGAGGAAGTGGCTCATCAAGCTGTAGTGAACTACCGCGAATGAGCTACAACGAAGCCGATGCTGTGAGATCGGTTCGCCCGAAGGGTAAAAGATGCTGATAATAAGATATTGAGTGTTTTTTAAATTTAGGTTTGTCAGCAGCTTTTATGAATAATTCAGAAAAAATAAATCGGGAGAAAGAGCTATGCTAGATACCTATTTTAAGAATGAAGGAGAGCGAAAGGCTCAAGGAATTCCGCCCTTACCCCTAGATCCTGACCAGACACGGGAGCTCTGTCAGATCCTTGAAAATCCACCCCAGGGGGAAGAAGCCCTTTTTCTCAATCTCCTAAAGAACAGGATTCCTCCAGGAGTCGATCCTGCAGCCAAAGTCAAAGCTGAGTGGCTAAATGATTTAGCCAATGGGAGAGTGTCGTCTCTCTTCCTGGATAAAAAGGATGCAGTGGCATTGCTGGGCACCATGCTCGGGGGTTTCAATGTCGGACCTTTGATCGCCCTGCTTGAAAATGACGAACTGGCTCCAGAGGCGGCCCGGGCTTTGAAGGGAACGATCCTTGTGTACAACGCCTTCGACAAGGTTGCAGACATGGCCAGAGACAACTCTTACGCGAAAGATGTTCTTAAGTCTTGGGCCAAAGGGGAGTGGTTCCTTTCCAAACCGGAGTTCCCGGATAAACTGACGCTTAAAGTCTATAAAGTTGACGGGGAGATTAACACCGATGATTTTTCTCCGGCTAAACATGCGTGGAGCCGACCGGATATTCCTCTGCATGCACTTTCCATGGGTGAGACTCGGTTTCCGGGGGTGATAGATATTATAAGACAATTCCGTGACGAGGGCCATCGGGTTGTTTTTGTGGGAGATGTGGTCGGTACAGGGTCCTCACGAAAATCCGCCACAAATTCCTTGATGTGGCACATTGGGGAGGATATTCCCTTTGTCCCCAACAAACGACGTGCCGGTGTAGTTCTCAGCGGGCTTATCGCTCCCATTTTTTTTAACACAGTTGAGGATTCAGGGGGCCTGCCGATCATGTGTGATGTCACGCGGTTAAAAACCGGTGATGTCATTGTGCTTGATACTCAGGCAGGGGCGATCACCGATGAAAAAGGAGAGAAAGTGTCCGTATTTGAATGGGAACCGGCGACTCTTCAGGATGAATACCGAGCGGGAGGCCGTCTGTCCCTGATGATCGGGCGTGCGATCACGGCAAAAGCCCGCGTCGCTCTCGAC
This sequence comes from uncultured Eubacteriales bacterium, assembly GCA_964540205.1. Classification (GTDB taxonomy): domain Bacteria; phylum Acidobacteriota; class Aminicenantia; order Aminicenantales; family Aminicenantaceae; genus WTAW01. Next base: position 20,884 of record CAZIMJ010000035.1, read on the forward strand.
ATGCATGAAGCGGATTTTTTCACGAGGATAGAGAATCCCACTCCAAAAGACGGCCAAGGGTACACCTTGGCCCAAAAAATTGTTGGAAAGGCCTGCGGAGTGGAGGGTGTACTGCCTGGTTCTGCGTGTGAGCCGAAGATGACGACTGTGGCTTCCCAAGACACGACAGGTCCTATGACCGCGGATGAGCTGAAAGAGCTGGCCTGCATGGAATTCCAGTCCGATTTTTTTTTACAGACCTTCTGTCATACAGCTGCCTATCCAAAATTGGCAGATGTGAACATGCATAAATCTTTAGCCGAATTTATAGTTGCCCTAAAAGGTCTCGCCATCAGGCCTGGCGATGGCGTACTCCACACCTGGTTGAATCATTTTCTTGTGCCGGATACCATGGGAACAGGAGGGGATTCTCACACGCGGTTTCCCATCGGTTTGAGTTTTCCGGCAGGATCGGGTCTTGTGGCTTTTGCCGGAACACTGGGGACGATGCCCTTAGCAATGCCTGAGTCCGTGTTAGTTAAATTCAAGGGACAGCTCAATCCTGGCATCACTCTCAGGGATGTGGTCAATGCCATTCCTTATTTCGCCATTCAAAAAGGTCTCCTGACTGTTGCCAAAGAGGGCAAAAAGAACGTTTTTAACGGCCGTATTCTGGAGATGGAGGGCTTGCCCGATTTAACTGTGGAACAGGCCTTTGAACTCACGGATGCCACAGCGGAGCGGTCGGCTGCCAGCGGGACGATCGCCATCTCTGAGAAAAGTGTAGCAGACTATTTAAAAAGCAATATCGCCCTGATGGAAAAGATGATCCAGGAAGGATACAAGGATTCCGATGTTTTGCGCCGTCGCATCAAGACCTGTCAGGAATGGATGGACGATCCCTCGCTTCTTCGCAGAGACGAAACGGCTGAATATGCGGAGGTCATCGAGATCGACCTGAGCGAGATCCATGAACCGGTCCTTGCATGCCCCAACGACCCGGATGATGTTAAGCTATTGTCTGAAGTCGCGGGAGATCCCATCGATGAGATCTTTATCGGCTCGTGTATGACCAACATCGGGCATTTCCGTGCGGCAGGCAAGATCTTCGAGGACGAAGGGTATCTGGATACTCGTATTTGGCTGACACCTCCCACTAAAATGGACAGGGCGCAATTGATCAAGGAAGGGTATTACAACATTTATGCCAGTATCGGAGCCAGGACCGAGATTCCGGGCTGCTCTCTCTGCATGGGAAATCAAGCCAGAGTTCATCCAGGAGCCACAGTCATATCCACCTCTACGCGGAATTTTGATAACCGGATGGGGGATGATGCGCGCGTATACTTGGGGTCGGCAGAGCTGGCCGCTATCGCTGCTCTCAAGGGGAAGATGCCGACACCCGAGGAGTATTTTTCCATCATGGCAAAAAAGGTGCTTCCGAATAAAGACGAGGTCTATCGATACTTGCTTTTCAACGAGTTAGGAGACTTTATCCTAGAATATTGACAGAAATGTGGGGTCAGTCATGTCAAAACTCCGATTGAAATGTGTGACAGGCCATTAGAAAAGAACAGATTCGTGGTGTCTTGGTATTAAAAAGTCACGGAATAGAGGAGGCAGCATGATTTCTTTAGAGGGGAGAAAGACTTTAATCACAGGAGGCTCACGAGGGATCGGAGCTGAAACAGCCATTCTGTTTGCCAAAGCAGGCTCAGATGTTGCCATCACATATGCCAGCCGGAAGTATGCCGCTGAAGAAGTCCAGGACAAGGTTCGTTCTCTAGAAAGAGAATGCTTGGCCTATCAAGCTGATTTTTCGAAGGAAGAGGATTTGCTCAAGATGGTGGAGCACATTCTTGAGACTTGGGGTCATATCGATGTCTTGGTGAATAACGTCGGGATATGGACATACGGAGAGATGGGCAGCATGGATGGAAAGATATGGCAGGAAACGATAAGAGTGAACTTGGACAGCATATTTTATTTGTGTAATGCTGTAGTGCCCTCCATGAAAGCTCGCAAAAAAGGATGGGTAATTAATGTCTCCTCAACTGCTGGTGTCAGAGGAGAAGCCTATCACTCCCATTATGCGGCCAGCAAAGGAGCGGTTATCACGCTGACAAAATCTCTCGCTGCAGAGTTGGGGCCGTTCGGTATCCGTGTGAATTGTGTGGCTCCGGGCTGGGTGGATACGGATATGTGTGCTGATGTCTTCAGCGACAAAAAATTCCGCAAAAAAGTGGAGAGCAGTATCCCTCTCCAACGAATCCCGCCTCCGGAAGATATCGCAGGTCCGATCTTGTTTCTGGCCTCTGATCTTGCGCGGCATATCACTGGAGAGGTCTTGAATGTGAACGGCGGTTCCGTCCTCTGTGCTTAAGAAATCATTTTTATTTCCGTGATCCCTCCAAGTCAATGATAACAGCAGGAGCTCGTTACAATCCTTATTCGTCGAAGACCCCCCCCACCCATCACCATCCGACTCATAAGGACAGTGACTCGCTCTTTTTTCCGTCTAATCCACCTGTCACGGAAACAAGGATGTATTCTGTGCTTAATGAATACTTGCGGAAGCACTTGGTTTCTGTTAACATAAACAGTAAGCAAACAGGAGGCTCAAATGGAGGAAGAAATAGGGAAAATAACCCACTATTTTTCCAAAATCAATGTCGGTGTTATTGAAACAACCAAGGGAGAACTCCGAGTAGGGGATACCATTCACATTAAAGGGCATACGAGCGATTTTTATCAGAAGGTCCAATCCTTACAGGTGGAAAACAGCCCTGTAGATGCCATAAGAGTTGGAGAATCGGCGGGATTGAAAGTGGAAAGCCCTGTTCGCGAGAATGACCTTGTCCTGAAAGTGATAGAAGAATAATTTAAAGACGCTGTCCATTCTGATGAATGCTCCTTGCATGCACAGGCATCGGTTTCAATGACACATCTCTCAGGAGGTCTGAATGAAGGAGAAGCGGGTCAGAGTTCTGATAGCAAAACCCGGATTGGATGGGCATGACAGAGGTGCAAAGATCATTTGCCGGGCTTTGCGCGATGCGGGAAATGAAGTCATCTACACGGGTTTGAGGCGGACGCCAGAAGAGATCGTGCATGCTGCTGTTCAGGAGGATGTGAATGTCATCGGCTTGAGCATCTTATCTGGCGCTCATAACGTCCTCTTTCCAAAAATCATGTTTTTGTTGAAGGAAGAGGGTATCCCAGAGGTAAAGGTTATTGCCGGAGGGATCATTCCTGAGAAGGATGTCCAAAAATTAAAGAATATCGGGATCGCAGAAGTATTTTTGCCGGGCACTTCGACTAAAGAGATAGTGGCCTGGATCCAGGAGAATATTCGTTAGAAAGTCGAGAGATGAACAAATCACTTGACATCGATATGTGAATTATTATGATATGTAGCAGGTTAAATAAATGGCAAATAAGTTTTTATCACTGATTGTTATCCCTCATTATAAAGGTAAGAGAAGAGTCGTTACTTTCTCTCATAGATCTATCAAGATTCTGAGTGGGATTACAGCTGTGATATTCATTGCTCTGGTGGTTTTCCTCGTCGATTATTTCATGATGAGGGGGCTGCGCCAAGAATTCAAGACTTTGAGCGCGGTTAAAGCAGAACAAGAAGCGTCACTGAATAGGTATGAGAAATCCATAGATGATCTTAATGCAAAGATCGATGCATTTGAGAGTTACCGCCAGAAGCTCAACGTGATGGCAGGACTAAAATCTCAAGAAGTCATTGAAATTGAGCCCGGGCTTGGGGGGGGTGAAAATGGACAAGAAGCCAGTCTCCCCGAATCTAACCATCAAATGAATTTAAACAGGTTGGAAGACATCAACAAAAAAGCTGATGGGATCGAGACTAATCTCAACACCCTTACCAATTTTTATGAGAATCAAATGCTAGAGCTAGCCGCAACGCCCAGTATTTCTCCAACGAAGGGCTACTGGGCATCTCCCTTCGGTTGGCGGGATGACCCTTTCACAGGAAAACGAACCTTCCATCCGGGCGTTGACGTCGCCACCCATCATGGGAATCCTGTCGTGGCAACGGCTGATGGTTTGGTCCTGTCTGCCCAGACAGACAGAATCGGGGGAAAAACAATCAAGATCAGCCATCCCAACAGCGGGTATGTGACGATCTATTGCCACTTGAGCAAGTACATGGTAAAGCCAGGTCAGAGAGTCAAAAGAGGGGATACCATAGGTTTAGTGGGGCAGACGGGAAGAGCCAGGGGACCCCATGTCCACTATGAAGTCCGCCTCAACGGAAAACGGCTCAATCCCTGGTATTATATCCTCGACAACTAAGTTGGATTATTCATAAAAGCTGCCGATACTAAACTTCAAAAGACTTCACATCATATTATCGGCATCTTTTACCCTACGGGCGAGCTGATCTTACCGCATCTGTTTCGTTGCGGCTCATTCGAAGTGGACAACCACATCTTCATGAGCCGAGGCCTCGCAACTACCTTAATGATAGGGTGGGGTGGCCTCAACTTGTGAATAATCCAGATAAAATCTCACACGATATGCCCACCTCTTCGTAATATTGTCTTCGAACTCTAGATCTTGGATTCAGATGAACAATTCGCCTGGCTTGATGTTTGCTCCAAGAGAGAAAGAGTGGGCACTCATGGCTTTCCGGTTTTCTGGCTGCAGGCGGTCTATAATGTAGATATTACCGTCACCGCAAACCACAGCAAGCCCTTCTTTCTTAGGAGCGTAAATTTCCCCTGGTTTGATGGATGATACGGATTCGGTCAGTTCAACTCTCCCCTCGAGGATTTTTATGCGCTTTCCTCTAAAATAGGTGAATGCCGATGGCCATGGAGAGAATGCTCTGGCCTTTCTGTCAACCGAAATCGCTTCACTGTCCCAATCGATTTGACCGTCCTCTTTTTTGATCAGCGGGGCATATGTTGCAAGTGCATGATCTTGTTTTAAGGGAGAGAGTGTGCCCATCTGATGGATCGTTTCCACCAGAAGAGCCGCTCCCTCCTGTGCGAGACGTTCTTCCAGCTCAAACGCCTTTTCATGGGGAAGGATCCTTGTTTCCCTTTGCATCAAGATATCTCCTTCGTCCATTTTTTCGTTGAGTTCAAAAATGCTCAGACCTGTTGTGGTTTCTCCATTCAGGATAGCCCATTGAACAGGAGAAGCCCCTCTGTATTTTGGGAGGAGCGAGAAGTGAAGGTTTATCGAGTTATACTTGGACAAATAGATGATCGAGGCTGGGATGATTTGACCGTATGCCACGACGACGTTGATATCGGGATTGATATCACTCAACATGTCCAAAGCGGCTGGGTCTTTGCGGATTCTTCTCGGCTGTAATATGGGAATGTTTTTTTCTAGGGCAAACCTTTTGACGGGAGAAGCTGTGAGCTTTTTCCCCCTTCCTGATGGTTTGTCCGGTTGAGTGATGATGAGTTCGACCTTATGGCCTTCCTCCAAGATCTTTTGGAGTGATGGGATGGCAGATTCTGGGCTGCCAAAAAAAACGATTCTCATGTGTGAGAGTCCTTGCCCAGCTGCTTGCGGAGTTTCTTTTTGATCAAGTTCTTTTTGAGTGGTGATAAATGTTCGATAAAGAGCTTCCCGTTTAAATGGTCAACCTCATGGCAAAACACTCGGGCCAGTAGGCCCTCAGCGTCTATAGTCTTTTCGTTTCCATCAAGGTCTGTGCCCTTTACCACTATATGTGAAGGCCGAACAACCTTTTCATTGATATCCGGCACGGAAAGACAGCCCTCTTCCATAATCGCCTCTCCTTGGGAATTAAGGATCTCTGGATTGGCGAGGATGATGATCTCGTTTTTTTGTTCTCCCACGGATAGGTCCACTGTAATGAGCCTGACACTCTTATTAACCTGTGGGGCTGCCAGGCCGATACCCGGAGCAGCATGCATGGTGTGAACCATATTCTGGGCAAGCTGGCATAATTCGTCATCGATATTTTTTATCTCTTCAGCCTTTTTGGTAAGGAGAGGGTGGCCGAACACCAAAATCTCCAAGAACGTCAACTCGTTATCTATTTTTTCCATAGCACGTGCCTATTTTAAACGAAATCCAGTATTCCGTAAACATATTCAATTTTTAAACAATCGTAGGACGCGAAATGTAAAACGTGAGGAGTTTCTATGTTTTTTAATGAAAAGTTCATTCTTTGTCGGGTCCCCTCGTCGGTGATTCGAGGAAGGCTGGGTAGGTTGGGTCGGGATCTTCCGATGTCGCTCAGTCTATCTCTTCTGATTCTATAAAAGCAAATGATAACCTCAGATACTCATTATTGTGATGAACCTTGCTAAATTAAAAAGCTCTTTACGTCTCACGTTTAACGACAGAATTCTAGTTATTTGAATCGGATAAATTTGTTCTTCTCAAGGCTTTGAAGAAACAGAGCGATTCGTTCATAGAGAGGTTCCACTTCGTCTCCAAGTGCATTCTTCATACGTTTAGCGATCTCTTCCACTGTGCGTACTCCATCGCAGCTTTCCCAGAATTGGCTGCCGGTCTTGTCTAGCTTGATTTTGTAGTAGGGATGCTTGAGATGGGGAAGAAGATGTTTTCTAAGAATGAGAAACTGGATTTTTGGCTTGAGCAGACAAATCAAACCCTCATCAGTTTCTTCCCACTCTATGTTTTTTACTGGAACCAACTCCAGTAGGTTGAGTTCCTGCGATTCTTTAGTCTTGTTTTTCACATCATCCGGGAGGGGCGCAGCACTCTTCCCTTCGCTCTCTTGTTATTCAGCCTCTTCTCCATATTCCCCAGATTTTACCATCTTTTTATACGGTAAATAGATCAGGATGAATCCAAGAATGAAGAAAATGATCAGTCCCAACCAGGCACTGTGCCACATTTCTGGAAGCCGGATGTTCGTGCCTTTGACCGCAGCGGTGATGATTCCCATGAGCGCCTGTCCGGCGATCAATCCGGAGGCGAGGAGAAGACCGATGTTTTCTACGGTTTCTCTCCCCTTAGCAGTGGGCTTCTTCTTGCTTACGCTGCGATCGAGAAAGTATTTGAGAACGCCGCCAAAGAAGATACATGCTGTGGCACGGAATGGCAGGTACATTCCGACAGCGATCAGCATAGGAGAAGGCGATCCAATCAGAATGAGGGCCACGGCAAGGAGCATGCCGGCCAGCACAAGCGGCCAGGCCATTTCTCCTCCCACGATCCCCTTAGCCATTGCCGCCATCAATCCTGCTTGGGGCGCAGGAAGCGTTTCACTCCCGATCCCGATGTTGTTGTGGAGAAGCTGCAAAGAGAAGGTGAGTGTCAAGGCAGCAGCAACAACTCCGATCAATCCTCCGATCTGCATCCGCCAGGGAGTACCGCCAAGGATATGACCGACCTTCCAGTCTTGGATCATGTCTCCTGCAACTCCCGCAACACAGCAGACCACAGCTGCCACTCCTAACACTGCCGCTATTCCCGCATCTCCTTTTTGCCCCATGATCACCATCATCAGGGCCGCAATGAGCAATGAGGTCAGAGTCAAGCCCGAGATGGGATTCGAGGAGGAACCGATAATGCCCACAAGGTAGCCGGCCACAGCCGCAAAAAGAAGTCCCATGATGAGCATCACTATTGCGGACACGAGCGCTGAACCGATGTTTTTAGTGAACACGTTATAGAGGATGATCATTGGGATGATCAGTGCGATGATAGCCAAAATGATCGAAGGAAAGGGAAGGTCTTTATCGGTTCTCAGTATTTTCGTTTCTCCCCCCGATTTTGTTTTGCTGACATCTTGGAACGAACGACCGATTCCAGTGATGAGACTCTTCCTCATCTTGAACAGAGTGTAGAAAGCGCCCACCAGCATGGCTCCCACTGCGATGGGTTTTATTTGAGCATCATAAGCAGAGATAGCCATGGCTGTCCAGTCTCCACCAAAATCTGACACGATCCTTCCGAGATCTCCGCTTATGAAGAGAAGGATGGGCATCAGGAAGGCCCACCCAAGAACTCCTCCAGAAAAAGTTAAAGCGGCGAGTTTAGGTCCTATGATGTATCCAACACCCGTCATGGCCGCATTAGCTGCAGGAGATTCCACGAACATTCTTCCTCTTATTTCAGCTGTCTTGGCAACTTCCAAGTTGTCACTGTTCAGATAAGTGATTCGAGAGATGCCTGGTATCTTGAAAACAGCTCTGGCATAAGGTGTAATCACACGGATACCGTTTTCGCTTGTAAAGAATTCTATGAAACCTCCCAATCCCATTGCCCAGAACATGTATGCCGCATGCGATCCGGCTTGCTGCCCGGTTTTGACCATCTCAGCACATGCGACACTCTCCGGGAATGGAAGAGAGGCATCTTCGACCAGGGTTCGACGGACGAGTATGATCAGGAAAACTCCAAGGACGCCGCCGACGAGCATGAGCATCGATGATTTGGCAACATCAAACTTTGTCCACACACCAGTGAACAGAAAAGCGGGGATGGTAAATATGGCCCCAGCTGCCAGCGCTTCTCCGACAGCACCCGTGGTTCTGGCAAGGTTTTCCTCAAGAATAGTCCCTTTTAGAGGACGCAGTACGGCCATTGCAATAACAGCTGCCGGAAAAGTGGCTGCAACTGTCATTCCGACGAGAAGGCCAAGGTAGGCATTTGCGGCGCCGAGAACGACGGCCATGATGACTCCTAGAAAAATCGCCTTGAAAGAGATTTCTTTCATGGATTGTTCGGCAGGCACATAAGGCCTAAACGATTGGTTGCTCATTCTTACCTCCTCTCTGTATTCTCCCTGAGTTTTTTGACTATATATTTCTCAAAAACAAAAAGCAAGAAAAAAAAATTATCTTTTTTCATTTGCGTGTGAGTAGAAATTATGTTAAATAAATCGTGTAGATAGAGGAAGATAGAATGAATCTTATCGAATGGCTCAAAGCAAAATTTTTCTGCGACCTTGCCATTGACCTTGGAACTGCAAACACACTCGTTTATCTCAAAGGCAGGGGAATAGTTGTGCAGGAACCTTCCATTGTTGTTGTGAATCATCAAACTGGCAAAGTGGAGGCCGTAGGAAAAAGGGCAAAGGAGATGTTGGGGAAGACTCCAAAAAGCGTTCTGGCCATAAAACCCATGCGTGATGGAGTTATCGCTGACTTTGAGATTGCCGAAAAGATGCTTGATTACTTTATCAAAAAATCGACAAACAACAGGAGTTTTTTACTCAGGCCGAGGATCGTTATTGGAATTCCTACGGGAATCACTCAAGTCGAAAGGCGAGCAGTCAAGGACGTTGCCATGCGGGCAAAAGCTTCCGAAGTGTACTTGGTAGAACAACCCACGTCCGCAGCTGTTGGTGCTGACTTGCCCATATCTGAGCCCACAGGGAATATGATCGTCGATATCGGTGGGGGAACAACGGATATCGCGGTCATTTCTTTGAACGGGATCGTGTTCAATCACTCCATCCGTATTGCCGGTAACGAGATGGATGAAGCAGTTATCCAGTATATCAAACGGAAATACAACCTGCTCATCGGAGAAAAAACAGCAGAACTGGTCAAAATGCAGATCGGTTCGGCTTATCCGTTGGATGAACCTATAACTATGGAAATAAAAGGAAGAGATCTACGGGAAGGTATCCCAAAGACTATTGTGGTGGATGATCAGGAGATAAGGGAAGCTCTGGAAGATATCGTCGTGGCTATTATCGATGCCGTAAAAGTCGCTCTTGAAAAAACACCGCCAGAGCTTTCTGCAGACATCATAGATCGCGGCATCATCCTGACCGGTGGAGGGTCTCTTCTTAAAAATATTGATAAGCGTATCCGCGAAGAGACGCAATTGCCCGTATTCATCACTGAAGACCCCCTGACATCGGTTGTTCTTGGTGCGGGCAAAATGCTCGATGATCTAGATCTGCTGAGAAAAATCTCTCTAATTTAACTTTAGATGCTCTCTTTTTTTAAAAAAAACAAAAACCTCGTTGTTCTCAGTGTTCTCATTTTTCTACAGCTTGTCCTGATATCCATCCAAGTTCCTCTTGGTGAGCGAGAGAACTATTTCGAGAAGACTGTCTTTGTCATTTTTTCTCCACTCCAGCATGGGATCGTTTCCTTCTTTCATAGCATCGGACGATTCTGGAATGGATATCTCTCTCTCCGTGAGGCCCATGATCAGAACGAGGAAATGAGACAGGAAGTATTTTCTCTCTCTCAGGAGAACAGGTTATTGCGAAATGCTCTTGAACATTACAGGAATGAGAAAGAGATCGAGGCCTTTCTCGGAGAAATGCATCCAAATATCTTGCATGTACGGGTCATAGGAATAGATGCCAGCAACTACTTCAAATCCGTGATGATCAACAGAGGGTCTCTGGATAGGATCGCAAAGAACATGGTTGTCCTGGATAAATTTGGAAACTTGGTTGGAAGGATCATCGGCCCGATAGCTCTCAAAGAAGCACGAGTGCAATTGATCACGGACAATGATTGCGGAGTGAGCGTTTTTACTGAGAAGGACAAAGTATTGGGGATCTTATCTGGGGATGGAAAGGGTTCCTGTGAATTGGAGCATGTGGTGTCAACGGATGAGAATGTTTCTGTGGGCGAGAACCTTTATACAACAGGATATGACAGCATTTTTCCTCCTGGTATCAATGTAGGCCGAATAACCTCTATAACTCCCACTTCAGATCTTTTTAAAAAAATTACTGTGAAGCCGTATTTTGAGTTCCGTCATTTAGACCAGCTTGCTGTCATACGTTTACAGGCGAAAGATATTTTCTAAAAACGGAGATAATGAGAGATTTCTTGGAAACATCCCTTGGCATCGTTATTGCTTTGCTCCTGTTCTCTCTTTTATCCCACATTTCCATCTATTTGATTCAAGCCATCAATGTTTTTAGCCTTCTGATCATCTTCATGTCCTCTAAGAGGGATGAGGTGTATGGGGCATGCTTGGGCGCTGTTTGTGGATTAATTCAGGATTCTTTTTCTTTAGGCGTTTTTGGAGTTGCCGGGATAGCTAAAACCATCATGGGATTTTTAGCCGGGTTTGTTTCCAAGAGGATCAATGTCTCTTCGTTTTCGCGCAGTTTTATTTTTATTTTTGTTTTGATCACGATAGAGCTCATATTTTGGGCCTTTCTCTACTCCTTCATCTATTCCAAAACTCTCAATGCTGGAAAAGGAGTGATCTTTCTCCAGCCTCTGATAACGGCATTGATCGGCAGCATGCTCTTTCCCCAGATCCGTAAGGCAATAAAAGCGATCTCACGGTACCGAAGATGATGAACAACAAGATTTATGAAGATCTATCTTTGGTATTTTCAAGAGCGAGGATCACCTTCATTGTTGTTAAGATACTGTTCGTCATACTCATCCTGTATTTTTGGAAACTCCAGATCCTCGACTTTCAGATGTTCTGGCAGAAATCTGAGGCAAACCGTATCCGAGAGATCGTTGTTCCACCCCAGAGGGGTTTAATCAGAGACAGGAACGGTGTCGTACTCGCCAAAAATATCGCTTCCTTCAAGGCGTCACTGATCAGGGAAAACTGCAAAGACTATGAAGAGTCCTGTTTGAGGATTTCCGAGCTCCTTGATTTGGAACTGGAGGTTCTAAAAGAACGTGTGGAAAAATATAAATCTCTGCCTCTCTTCCAGCCGATCGTCGTCAAGGATAACTTAACCTATGAAGAAGTTGCCAGGATTAAATCCAGGCAGTATGAGTTGACCGAGCTGATCGTTCAATCAGAACCCAAGAGAAATTATCCGTTCGGGACGTTGGCTTCTCATGTCCTTGGATATTTGCAGGAGGTATCCCCGGCAGAGATGGAAATGGACCAGTATAAAACCCGCAGGATGGGTGACTTGATCGGAAAGACAGGACTGGAGAAACAATACGAAGACAGCTTAGTCGGTACAGAGGGAAAAGTTCTTGAGATCGTAGACAGTGTCGGAAGAGAGATCGGGGAAGTATCCAAGATCGATCCTATCCGCGGAAATGAGATTCATCTGACATTGGATTTTGACCTCCAGAAGAAAGCGGAAGAGATTTTGGATGGAAGAGAGGGGGCAGTTGTCGTGATGAAACCAGATACGGGTGAGATATTGGCGATGGCCAGCTATCCGAATTTCGACCCGAATAAATTCATCAACCGGTTCACACCCGAAGAATGGGTGGATCTCATCAACAGTCCGGAGTATCCTCTTGAGAACAGGGCCATCCGTGGATTGTACTCTCCCGGCTCTCTGTTCAAACCCTGCATGCTGCTTGCTGGGCTGGATCAGAGGGTAGTGAATGATTCCAGTTCATTTGTCTGTCGCGGCTCTATAATCATATATGGACATCCCTTTTCCTGCTGGAAGGCAGATGGACACGGAATCGTTAACCTGTACAGCGCGATCCAGCATTCCTGCAACATCTACTTCTATCAACTAGGAAAAAGAATTGGGATAGAGGAGATCGCTCGGTATGCCCGTATGCTCGGCATGGGGTCTTCTACACATATCGATCTACCCGGGGAAAAGGCTGGTTTGGTCCCCGACGCCGAGTGGAAGAAGAGAGTAAGGGACGAGCCTTGGTATCCTGGAGAGACGATATCTGTGTCTATTGGACAGGGGCCATTGCTCGTGACTCCTTTACAGATCGCAGTTTACACAGCACAGATCGCCAACAGGGGTCTCAGCGTAACTCCGTACCTCCATGCGAGAGAAATCCATGAGGGCCATGAGATAACCAGGCAGCAAGAGAATAAAAATGTCAGATCTCCTATCCCTGAAGTGTATTTCGAAAAAGTGGTTCAAGGGATGTGGCTGTCTGTCAATGATCGAGGCACTTCCGTTTTAGCGAGGATTAGGGATTTTGATGTGTGTGGAAAGACCGGATCAGCTCAGGTCGTCAGTAGGGCAACCGCAGAAAAATTGGCCAAACAGAATATAGAGATAAAAACTCACTCCTGGTTCTCAGGATTCGCTCCTAAAGACAAACCAGAGATCGTGGTTTCTCTCATTGTGGAATATGGGGGAGGCGGAGGAGCGACCGCGGCACCTTCTGCCAGAGAATTGTTCGAGCTATACAGGGAAAAATATGATTAATCAAACACAGATAAAGAACATCGATTGGATCCTGATAGCTCTTCTTGTGGTGAATACCCTGATCGGAATCGCCGTGATATACAGCTCGTCCCATCACTTGCCCGGGAATTACTATCTCAGACAAGTTTTCTGGACACTTTTGAGTTTAGCTGTACTTTTAGTTTTACTGGCTGTGGACTACAACATTCTTGTCACCTATTCACTCTATCTGTACATTGCGTGTATTTCTATTCTCTGTGCTATTTTGATTTTTGGGAGGTTGATTGCCGGAACGAAGAGTTGGATCAAACTGGAATTTATCCAAATTCAGCCATCTGAGATCACCAAGATCGCCATCATTCTCCTGCTGGCACGTATCTTTTCAGAATTTAAGAGGAAATATTTATCCAACGAGGCAGGAATTTCGAGCAGTGCCTTTGTCCTGTTGACAGTTGTGCTTGTTGCACTACAGCCCGACCTGGGTACAGCGCTGATTTATGTCCCGATTCTTCTTGGGGCATTCATATTAGCAGGGCTGACAAGAAAAACTCTTGTGTCGCTATTGATAATTGCATTGGTGATTGGGATCGTCAGTTGGGGATTTTTCCTTAAGGAGTACCAGAAGAATAGAATCACAACATTACTCACTCCGCATAAAGATCCTTTAGGCACTGGCTATCATATTCTCCAATCCAAGATCGCCATCGGTTCAGGTGGTCTATTCGGAAAGGGATATGTCAGAGGAACACAGAGCCAACTTCAATTTTTACCAGCGCGCCACACAGATTTTATATTTGCCGTTGTCGGGGAGGAGCTGGGTTTTGTAGGAGTCTTGGTCATCGGCCTGTTTTATTTCTTGTTCTTAGCCAGGCTCTTTCAGTCCGTTTCAAAATCGAGAGACCGGACGGGAGTGTATATCATTTTTATGGTTGCCCTGATGATCACGAGCCAATTTTTCATAAACGTGTTCATGACTATCGGACTCTTCCCAATTGCCGGGATCCCACTCCCTTTGTTGAGTTATGGGGGGTCGTCTCTCCTGACAAATTATATTGCTGTTTCACTTGTTTTGAATGTTAAGATGCGACGCTTCGTAAACGTCTAATCTGGATTATTCATAAAAGCTACTGACACATTTATATCAAAAAGCACCTAATATCTTATTTGTCAGCATTTTTTACCCTTCGGGCGAGCCGATCTCACTACAAAGCCTTCGCTGTAGCCCGGGGTTAGGTTGGGACGGCTCGCGGTAGTTCACTACCGACCCGACCTAACCAACCAAACT
>CAZIMJ010000036.1:0-13292 GCA_964540205.1 uncultured Eubacteriales bacterium
TTGTCCTTCATTTTTATGGTTTGGTTTTGAGTGATTGCACTCAATGAAAAGACGATAATTTTATAATGTTGTTGCATTTAGCAAACAGTTTTGTCTAAAATAATCTGTTTATATTTGTGAAATAAAAGATGGCCTTTTAAAAGTGTAACACAAGTTCATCATAGAAATTCGGTTTTTCTTATGTTGATACACGAATGAGTGTCTACAATGTTGTCTAAGAATATTTATCATAATGCCCCTTTCTATCAAAGGTGTCCTTCATGAGGAAGCTCACATGAAGCCGAAATATGAATCAGAAAAAATAGCCCTCCCATTCCCTGTAGCCGATTACCGTTTTGACCAGAAAAATGAGATGTTTAAAAGAAACTTTTGGGATGAAGAAAAAAAGGCTGATAAAGTGCGATATTATGAAGATATTAAATATTTGAATAAGCCCGGTTACACGAAGACCGACTTTGCACTCCGGAATGCCGCCTGGAGCATGGAACATGGCTTTGGTTTTGGAAATTCCCGGAGCAATAGCGGACTTTATTCTTGGGAGGGAGTTCCGGATAAAATCAGACTTTATGTGGAGTCTGGAGAGCCGGTCAGAGAGTCTCTGGACAAAATGAGCCGCATGATCAAAAACGCAGCCAAATTTTTCGGTGCGGATCTTGTGGGAATCTGCAAGCTCCATCCAAACTGGGTGTACTCACATGAGTTTAATCTTATAACCTTGGAGCATTATCCCATCGAGATAGCAGAAGGGTGTGAGAATGCAATTGTGATGGCTATAGAGATGGACTATGATACTCTCCACACCTCTCCCAGTGGTATTGCTGGTGCGTCCACAGGTCTTGGATACTCTAAAATGGCTATGTTGGCCAGGATGGTGGCGATTTTTATCCGAAGCCTCGGATACCGGGCCATCCCTTGCGGCAATGATACGGCTCTGAGTATCCCCTTAGCAATGGCTGCCGGATTGGGAGAGTATAGCAGGATGGGACTTCTGGTCACAGAGGAGTTCGGTCCAAGGGTTCGGATATGCAAAGTTTTTACGGATTTGCCACTCCAATATGATTCCTACCGTCCTTTTGGTGTTGTGGAATTCTGCAAGACCTGTAAGAAATGTGCAATTCAC
This sequence comes from uncultured Eubacteriales bacterium, assembly GCA_964540205.1. GTDB lineage: Bacteria > Acidobacteriota > Aminicenantia > Aminicenantales > Aminicenantaceae > WTAW01. The sequence goes on from CAZIMJ010000036.1 coordinate 1,121, forward strand.
TGTCCTTCCCAGGCTATCAGCATGGGTGACATGACCACGGAGGGGCCGAGTACCTGCAACCATCAGGGAGTGTTAAAGTGGTACATCGATCCTGAAAAGTGTTACGCATTTTGGGCCAGAAACCGTATGGATTGTACGACGTGCATCCGCGTTTGTCCTTTCAACCAGAAAGCCGGATGGATCCATGATCTCATCAGAATCATCATACGGCGAACCAGACTTTTTAACCGTTTTTTTGTCTGGATGGATGGAATTACCGGACATCACAAGCCCTATTCATCTGATCGTTTTTGGGCCTCTGATTTGAAAAGATGAATGTTAACAAATATGGTTTTTTGGGTGATAGGTTTCAGAGTGAAATGCTTTTGTTGACAGAATTGTGTTTAGGCATTTTATGCTAGAATGAATTATGAGATGAAAACCAACGGAGGTTTTGGGAATGTATGAAATCAGATTTCACGGACGTGGCGGACAGGGAGCTGTGTTAGCCATTCAGATTTTAGCGAGAGCACTTATCCGAGAGGGCAAATATATAAAGGGAGTTCCTTCTTTTGGATTTGAAAGACGGGGTGCTCCTGTTGCCTCATACTTGCGTTTTGACGATAAAGAGATTCGGCAAACCACAAATATTTACAAACCGGATTGGATTGTGTGCATTGACCCCACTCTTTTTAAAACGGTCGATATTTTTCACGGAGTCAAGCAGGATGGATTGCTCGTACAGGCTACCTCAAAGGGTTTATCCGAATTGAACCTGCCTTTGACTATGAAAAAAGTCGGTCTCTGTAATGCTTACCATATTGCATTGGAGGTGATTGGAAGGCCGATCACAAACACAATCATGCTCGGTGCTTTGGTAAAAACCACAGATGTTGTCAAGCTTCAAAGCTTATTGTCAGCAATAGAAGAGACGGCCTTTCGGGATGCCGTTTTGCAAAAAAATTTAGACGCTGTCACCCGCGGCCATGAAGAAACGAAAGTATTTGAACTGCATTAATAAATATTATAAACAGGAAATCTTATTATGAAAAAAAGTTCAAGGAAAATGTTTGATGAATCAAAAATCCCCAACGATTTATGCCCCATAGCAACCGAATTTTTTGATATGCAGGTTGGCGATTGGCGTGCAGAACGTCCTATCGTCCATATTGAACGATGTGTCAAATGTGGAATCTGCTGGGCTTTTTGTCCCACGCAATGCATCGAGGAAAAAGAAAAACACTTCGAGCCTTCTCTGAAACATTGCAAAGGCTGTGGGATATGTGCCCAGGAATGTCCGCATAATGCGATAGAGATGATTGAAGAAGAGGTCTAACCATGACTAAAAAAATTGTATGCGATGGGAATCTAGCGGCAGCCTGGGGAGCATGTCTGGCTCAACCCGATATGGTTGCCGTATATCCTATTACCCCCCAATCCTCTTTGGGCGAACATTTGTCTGAATTTGTTGCCGATGGCGAGCTCAATGCTGTCCTGATGGATGTAGAAGGTGAACATACGGTTCTATCCGTGCTTCAGGGAGCATGTTTGGCCGGAGGCAGGACTTTTACGGCAACGTGCGGGCAGGGTTTGGCATTTATGTTCGAGCCTTACTTCAGAACCCCAAACTTGCGAATGCCGATTGTGATGTGTATCGTCACTCGGGATGGAATCACCCCTCAAACTGTGTGGGGCGGGCAACAGGATGCCATGACCGTAAAAGAGGCGGGCTGGATCCAAATGTATGCGGAAAGCAACCAGGAAATCTTGGACACGGTGATCATGTCCTATCGGATTGCCGAGCATCCAGAAGTAGTCCTGCCTGTCAATGTGTGTCTCGATGGGAATTATCTTTCCTACGGGATTGAATCCGTCATCATTCATGATAAGGAAATTATTAAGAAATTTCTGGGGAAAAAAAACGTCAATTGGCATGTGGCACTTGATCCGGAAAGACCGATGGCTGTTGACCCCTTAACGGGAGGAACCGGCAAGGGAGCACGCATGTTTGTCAGATATCGAAAAGGGCAATGCAAAGGGATGCAGAAAGCCCTGAAGGTCATAGAAGAGGTTCATGCCGAATATGCAAAAACAGTCGGACCCAAATATGGAGGATTGATCGAGGAATACAGGATGAAAGATGCTGAATTTGCCATCATGACGATTGGCAGTATGACCGGGGCGGGGAGGGATGCCGTTGACATTGCAAGGAGGCAAGGGAAAAAATTCGGGCTCATTAAAATTAAAACATTCCGACCTTTTCCCGTTGAAGCGGTGAATAAATCTCTATCCAAAATCAAAGCTCTGGGTGTCGTGGATCGCTCTGTGAATTACGGATGGAACATGGGACACGTTTACCAGGAAGTATTAGCCGGGATGTATTTTAGTAAAAAACGAATTCCCGCGGTCAGTTTTATCGGAGGCTTATCCGGAGCTGATATTACAGTGGAAGAACACTTTAAACAGGTGATAGAGACCACGGAAAATGCCGCAAAAGGGAAAGTTGTCAAAGAAACCGTTTGGTTGAACGAAAACGATGAATGATCATCCATAAGATTTTAGGAGAGTAAAAATTGGGAAAAGCTTATAAAACAATCCAGGTTAACCAAGACCGTTGTACTGGATGTGGGCTTTGTACAAGAGCCTGTATAGCGGCAAAGGGAATTGAAGATCTCGGTCAATCAAGAATTAGAGTCAAAGTCCCAAAAAAGGGCAAAGGGATTCCCTCAGTATGTCTACAATGTGCCTATCCGGAATGTGTGGCGGTTTGTCCGGAGGGAGCGTTAAAGAAAAATCCGGAAACAGGGATAGTCGAACTGGATAGAGAGAAGTGTACTGTCTGCGGAAAATGCATTGAGGCTTGCCCTTATGGCGGGATCTTTTTAGATCCTGTTGAGGAGACTGTGATCAAATGTGATCAGTGCGGGGGCGATCCGGCATGTGTGAAAGCCTGCCATCAAGAGGCTTTGATTTTCAGAGAAGAAAGCGAAATCTACAACAGAGTGGGTGATTGGGAAGATCTTTTTGTTGCGAACTCCTGTTGTCAGGGATGTAATTTGGAAATTGTAATGCGTCATATACTCAGACGGATGGGGCCGAATACTGTGGTTGCTGCGCCTCCGGGGTGTGTCCCTGGCGTGGGAACGGTTGGCGTGAATGGTTTGACTTGTACCAAAGTTCCCTCTTTCCATCCCCTATTGACAAATACAGCATCCATGCTGGCAGGGCTTAAAAGGCACTATAAGCACATAGGAAGAGATGATGTGATCGCTCTGGGTCTGGCCGGGGACGGAGGCGCTGCGGATGTTGGTTTCCAATCACTCTCCGGAGCTGCGGAACGTGGCGAACAAATCATTTTTGTCTGTATTGATAATGAGGGCTATGCGAATACAGGAATGCAGAGGTCGGGAACAACCCCTTTTGGCTCTTGGACTTCCACGACTCCGGTTGGGACTGAGCTTCGAGGAAAGACGCGCGATCAAAAATATTTACCTTTGATCATGGTCATGCACAGGTGTGAATATGTTGCCACTGCGAGTGTTGCTTATTTAGAGGATTTTTATCATAAGCTGGATAGAGCTCTGGAAGCAGAGAAACGGGGCATGGCCTACATCCATGTCTTTTCGCCTTGTGTTACAGGTTGGCGCTTTGATCCATCTCAAACCATCGAAGTCCAAAGAAAAGCCGTGGAAACAAACATATTTCCCCTTTGGGAATATGATGATAATGTGGGGCATATCAAGTTTACTCATAAGATGAAAAGGGTGTTGCCTGTGGAAAAGTACTTGTCCATGCTTGGGAAATACCGTCATCTCAATAAAGAAGAAATTGCGTATATTCAAGGATTGGTGAACAAGAGAATGCAAATCCTGAATGCTCTTACCATGGAGGAGGAGAAAGCACATATTCGCGCTTGAATATGCTGATAGTATATTGAGAATGATATATTTACCATTTCATGGATATATGGAAAACTCAGAAGTTCTAATCACCTCCCTCTTTTTACTCCATTTTTTGTCATAGCGCCATATTTTTCTTGACAGGGCGCTTTTTTTTATATATTTTTTAACTTACTCACACCAAAAGGTTACCCATATTGGTTTTCATAGATTGCAATTCGAGAGAAAGGCTTTTCATATGAATGCAAGGATGGAGAAAAAATTCTCAAACATTTTTTATCACACTGTTAAATTTATTTAGGAGGTATATATGTTACCAGGAGTTAAAAAATATCCTCATATTTTCAGTCCGATCCAGATTGGAAAAATTTGGGCTAAGAACCGCATAAAATATGCTTCGACTGAGACGAATTACAATTATAGTGATGGTTTTGTCTCGGATAAGGAATTGGCCTACATGGAAGCCCATGCTAGGGGCGGTTCAGGGATAGTGACCACTCAAGGGGCCTCTACCGACCCTAGAGGTGAAGGACAGGGTTATGTGGGGATGATGGGAATCTGGGATGACAAGTTTTTACCCGGATTGAAGAAAATGGCGGATGTTATCCACAATGGGGATGCACTGGCCTGTCTGCAGTTGATGCACTGTGGCCGTGTCGGCGGAATTAATCTTCCCTATACCGTTGGTCCGTCGGCGATTCCACAAAAACTGCGTCGGTTCCGGCCGCAGAGAAAAATGAGTGTACCTGAAGTTGAGGAATGCATACAGGAACACATTGATGGAGCGAGAAGAGCAGTCGAGGTCGGTTACGATATCATTGAGATTTCGGGAATTGTGGGTTATCTCCTTTCAAATTTTGTTTCTTCGTATACGAATTGGCGGAGTGACGAATATGGTGGAGATATTCATGGCCGCTGTGCATTTATGAGGAAAATCATTGAGGGTATCCGGAAGGAAGTTGGCCCGGATATTCCGATTGGAATTCGACTGTGCAGCTGGGAAATGCTGGACGATCGCGGTGGCAATACAGAAGAAGAAAGTCTGGAGTCGATAAAGATAGCAGAAGCTGCGGGTTGTGACTATATTAGCGTAACTGTGGGCTGGCAGGAATCCTTGGGATCTGTGATTTCCCGTGATATACCCATGGGGAAATGGCTTTATGTGGCGGAAAGGACAAAAAAAGCAGTGAATATCCCCGTAAGTATGGCCTATCGTTTATTTGTGCCCGAGATTCCTGAGAAGGCTATTGCTGAAGGCAAGTTGGACATCTGGGAAATGTGTCGTCCGCAGATAGCCGACCCGGCACTGCCGAGCAAGATCATGTGGGACCGCCAGGAAGACATTATTCCTTGTGTTGCATGCCAGGTTTGTTTAGCGCGGTTGTTCCGGGATGCACCAGTAACCTGCACCGTACGTCCTTCTTGTGGTCATGAAGGTGAGCGGGAGTGGGGCTACTATGGCTTTCCCAAGGCTGAGATTCAAAGGAAGATTATCGTAGCAGGTGCAGGAATCGCTGGTCTTCAGGCGGCAAAAATTGCCGCGGAAAAGGGACATGATGTGACTGTTTATGAAAAAACAGGAAATATCGGCGGCCAATGGTACTATGCATCGCGGAATCCCTGGGGCGAAAATTCCGATAAATACTGGGATGATCAGGAGTTTATGCGTTGGGTCAATCATATGAAGGCCCAGTGTGATAAGTTTGGAGTGAAATTTGTGCTCAACACAGCGGTGTCCAAAGAGCTTCTGGCGGAAGAAAAACCGGATTCGGTCGTGATGGCCACGGGTGCCGTTCCTGAAGCTCCTGATATCCCCGGTGCGGACAAACCCCATGTCGTGAACATGTTCGATGTGTTTACGGGAAAAGCAAAGGTAGGGAAGAATGTCGTCATTATGGGGGGATCCGGTGCAGCCATCTCTCTCGCACTTTTTCTGATCGATAAAATGGAAAAAGAGGGAGTTAAGGATGCGAACATTGCGATGATCGATCCAGCTCCGCGATTCGGTTTGGATGTAAATCCCTCCTATATTTGGAGATACAGATTGAGACTCAGACAAGCAAAGGTTCAAGAATTGACGAATGGAAAGGTGAAGGAGATTTTGGATGATGGCGTTGTAGCGGATTGGATGATTGTTGACAGGAAGACCAAAACAAAGGAAGAATTCAAAGATCAGAAAGTTCCCGCAGACACAATGATACTGGCACGCCTTGTTCCGAACAAAGAGCTGGGCTATGGTGCTTACAAGGGTGATGTTTCGATGATTGGTGATTGTGTCTGGGTGAGACGCGGTATAGACGCCATACAGGATGGGTATCGCCTAGGGATGAGGTTTTAATCAGAAAAAGGAGCGAAAAATGTTATTGAACAAGCTAGCAAGTGCAAAGCCTTTAGTACCAGGAACACAGATGAGCGTTTATCCGCACTCTGGATCCAGTCACATAGGTCTGTATCCATGGATAGATGCTTACCGGTGTAATGGTTGTGGGGCATGTGCAAGGGCCTGTCCACCCGGTGTGATTGGTTTACACAAAGGGAAAGCGGTGATTATACTCGATATGTGCCAGCAGTGTGGTGAGTGTTTTGAAGCGTGTCCAGTGGAAGGGGCTGTTCTGTTTAAACTCCCTCCCGGAGCTCCGGAAACCGATAACACGCCGTATATTTCCAGGAAATAGCGGTTAAACGAAAAACTGCCTATAGATAAAAACTAAAAAGGAGGAAATTTCATGTCAGAGAAAATAAAAACCAACTATGTGGACCATATCTGTATTGCCGTGAATGATGTCAAGAAGGCGGAAAAAGATTATATCGATGCCTTTGGTTGGGAAGTCTCATACCGGTATGTCGACGAGCCCGAAAAAATTAGGGTCACTGGTTTCATGGTAGGACCGACTGCCATAGAAGTTATGGAAGATACAGATGGTACGGGTGAAGTGGCAAAGTTCATCAAAAGGGCCGGAGAAGGCGTGATGTTGATAAGTTATAATGTGGACAACTGCGAAGAAGCACTGGATAAGCTGAAAAAGAACAAAGTGCGTCTGATTGACCAAAAGCCTCGATATTTTGCCGAGTACGACAGAAATTTTGCCTTTATCCATCCAGTTGCGACGCACGGCGTTCTCACTGAAGTCATCGACGGAAAATACGAGAAATAGCGACTTAATCCTTAATCGAATTATTTTTGTTTTAGGCTCACCGCAATAATGAGAGTCTGGGGCTTCCAGAGGTCCTGGACAGAGTTCTCCAGGTATCCATTATTGCGCTGAGCTTTTTTTTATTTCATAAGGCTTGGAAGCAGGAGAGCAATGGCGGGAAAAGCCACAATGAGAGCGATAACGACCACATCACAAAAAATAAAAGGGAGGGCCGCCCGGTAGATATCCCCCATGCTTGTGCCTTCGGGCGCCACACCCTTCATGACAAAGAGAAGAAGACCGAAGGGCGGCGATGTGAAAGCAATCTCAAGATTGAGAAGCATGAGTATGCCAAACCAGATAGGATTGAAACCCAGAGCCTGAATGATCGGCATATAGATGGGGATGCAGATCATCATCATGGAGATTTGGTCCATGAATGCCCCAAGAATAAAAAGTAGCAACTGCATGGCGATCAAGAGGAGAATAGGCGGGAGAGGAAGGGCGGCGACATACTCAACCAGGCCCTGGCTTGCTCCTGTAAACGCAAGAATCTGGCTGAAAGTTATGGATCCTGCGATAATCATGAATGTCATCACTGTGACTTGGAGAGCTCCCTGAACGGACTTTTTTAATTTTTGTAAATTCACGCCTTTATAGAGAAGTGCCAAAAGCAAAGAACCCAGGCAGCCCATTGCTGCAGCTTCCGTTGGCGTGGCGATACCCAAAAATATAAAGCCCACAACAAGGAAAACAATAGATGTTAAGGGAAATACGTATTTCAGAAATCCGGAAATTTTTTCAGAGAACGACAAGGGGTATACCTGATAGGCAGGCGCCAACGAGGGATTCAATTTGCATCGCACAACAATATATAAACTGTAGAGAGTGGCCATCAGCAAGCCTGGAATCACACCCGCCACAAGAAGATCTCCGATCGACATCCGGGCCAGTGTGCCGAGAATTATGGCCAGAGCACTGGGGGGGATAATCATGGCAATTCCCCCTGTTCCTAAGATAGGACCGAGTGACATGGATTTGCTGTAGCCCCGTTTGGTCATTTCGGGAACAAGGAGGGAGCCGAGCATGGCTGTGTTGGCCATGGTTGAGCCGCTCAGGCTCGAGAATATAGTGCCTCCGGCAACAGTCAAGAGGCTTAGCCTGCCGGGGATTTGTCCCATAGCTTTATCCAGGACGCCGATTGTTCTGATAGCCATGCCCGAATGGAAGAGAATCTCGCCCATGAATATAAAAAGAGGAACGGGTGCTAGCGTGAAACTTGTCAGGGCATTATAAATACTCAGAATAAGCTGGCGGAGTCCCACAAAGCCGTTCATAAATACAAAAGCACCCACGATATTGAGAAGCAAAAAAGCGAATGCTACGGGCATCCCCGTGCTTAAAAGAACAAGGAGTAATCCTACAAACAAGAGAAAAATTGCCCACCATTCCATATGAAGATGTCCCTATTATAAACCTGTTTCGAACACCTTTTTTTCCTCGGTTAGATGTTCTTCTTTGAGATTTTTCGCAATAGTAACAGTCTGTCTGATGAATTGAATACAAAGGAGCAGGCTCCCGAAAGGAATGACAGCAAGCAGGATAAATTTGGGCACTTCCAAGGATTTGATAACGGGAATTTTTCGCATAAAGTGATTGGCTGTGGTTAAAACACCAAACCAGAAAAGAACAAGACAAATTATAGCCCCTAATAACGAAGTGATAAGGTTGAGAATTCTTTGAGTCCTGATATTGAGCATATTCAAAACCACATCGACTTTAACATGACCTTTTTGTTTCAGTAACCATGGAGCTCCAAGAAATGTGATGTAAAGGAGAATATATTCTGTTATCTCAACAGACCATGTGGAAGGCCGCATGAGGAAGTATCTTATCAGGACTTCATAACAGATGGAAAAAATTATAAAAAGAAGAAGGAGCCCTGCCAGGAAGGCCATCCCATCAATTATCCCGTCAAAAAATGGGTTCAGTTTTTTGAGGAAACGCATCGAATTATAACTGTACTAATTGAGTGAAGCCGACTTTTTCAACAACTCTTTGTATCGGGCTCCCGTTTCAGGACACTTGTCGATGACATGGGACCAGCCTACTCTGTAAGCCTCGGCCAGATACTTTTTCTCATCCTCGGGCTCGAATCGAATAACCTGAATTCCCCTGGACAGGATAAAATCCCGTTCCTCCCGGGTGACTTTGGCATAGTAATCTGAAGCATCTCTTTCAAGCTCTTCGGTTATGGCAACAAGCATATCTTGCATTTCTTTAGGAAGTTTTTTCCATGTCTGAAGATTCACGACCATTCCCACTTCAGCCTGATAAAAGCCAGGGTCTACAACATATTTTGTAACTTCGTGCCAACCAAAGTCTGAAATTTTTATGGAAGCCCAACCATACCCATCTACCACCCCTCTTTCTAAGGCCGTGTAAACTTCACCCGGAGCTATCGTTAACGGAGCTCCACCTAATGCTTTAACAAATGGCTCATAGATGGGCGTGACTCTAATTTTCATTCCTTTGAGATCGGGTTTTTCAATTTTTTTGGTCAAGTAGAGATGAAACTTGACACCGTTTGTAAATCTTCCCAGATAATAAACATTCAGATTTTTTTGATGAAGATTGTTAAGATAGTCATATGCTCCACTTTCTCTTTCCTCCCATGGTGTGCAATCGGAAAGTTTGATTGCGTCCGCCTCTGGCATTTGTGGCACATAATAGGCAGCTGGAAGATACGCGATATCGACAAGCCCGGCTTTGACTGCCTCGATTTGTTCGAATGTGGGGATTGCTTCCGGGCCTCCGATGTACCGGATTTGTAACCTGCCCTGGGCTCGGCTGTTTACTTGCTCTTGGAACATGAAGAAAGCATCCGTAAAAGTGACATTTTTTCCCTCAAAGGTAACTGCTTTGAGCTTGATGGGGCTTTTGCTTCCGGACTCCAACAATGATGAGGCGGTAACGAGATGGATGGCCGATAAAAATAACCAAAGGATGAAGAGTTTCTTACAATGATTCAAATATTTCTCCTTTCTGTTCTGCTTTAATCATGTCCTGAAGTGTTTTTGATGCTTCATTCTCCCTGACTTATAGCACAAGGAAAATGACAAGTCAAAGAACGTACAGGGGGAATTCTCATTCTGTTAACCAGCTTCCAAACGGGCGTTTTTTTACGTTGTGCCAGGCAAAGCCTGGGGGAGGAGGAATGGGAAACGAACCATGAAACCTTTCACTGAAACCCAGCAGGTAACCAAACCTGCCCGGCAGAGACTGGCCATCAGCCGGAACCGAGTGTTGCGTGGTAAGCAGAGTGATCCTTACTGCGAAGCGTACACAGGGAGCATGCAGGCCGTGTGATGGAGCCTCGAAAGAACGTAGCTTTTGAGGGAGCCGACGCTGTCGTATTAGCGGAAGGCTGCACCGAAGCGTCCAATGGCCTGGCGCAGAGGTCCCTCCGGGGTCTGAGAGCAGGGCATGCAGGCATTGGGGTTTCCCAGGAACCTGGGAGGTCCTGCCGTCTCCACCAGAAAACAGGGGCTGGGGAGCCCGGAGAAATAAACCCAGGCCCACACCTGGACCGTCAGCCCGGGTGTGTGGAGCGAACAAGACTGACGGGCGGTGGTATCCGATCGTGAAGGAAACGAAACGTGAGGAGAAGGGCGACAGGAAGTCGGAGCGTCCCATAATACCGGAGAAGCGGGGGAACCGAACCCATCGGGACCCCGTGGAGGGAAGGGGATGCCGCATGACGGAACCTTTGGAGGGAAAGATGACTGAAACATTGGGTTCAGACTCCATCTCAACGAGACTCCAGAGGATAGCGGAATTGGCGAGGAGATCGTCGGGGATGGTGATCACAACCTTAGCACACCATATCGACATGGCGTTTCTGAAAGAAGCCTACTGCCGGACTCGGAAAGACGGAGCTGCAGGGATTGACGGTCAAACAGCAGAGGAGTACGCGGAGAATCTTGAAGAGAACCTAAAGTCCTTGTTGGAGCGGTTCAAATCGGGTTGCTACAAGGCGCCAGCGGTCAGGCGAGTCTACATTCCAAAAGTGGATGGGAGACGGAAGCGGGCCATAGGAATCCCGACCTTTGAAGACAAGATGTTGCAGAGAGCCGTGGCCATGGTGCTGGAAGCGGTCTACGAGCAGGATTTTTACGAATGTTCCTACGGCTTTCGGCCGAGACGGTCGGCTCATGAAGCCCTGGAAGCGCTGTGGCAGGCATTGATGAACATCAACGGAGGATGGGTTCTTGAAGTGGATATTCAGGATTTTTTTGACACCTTGGATCACCACCAACTCCATGCGATCCTCGACCAAAGGGTGCGCGACGGCGTTATACGCCGGGCAATCGGGAAATGGCTGAAGGCCGGGGTTCTCGAAGGCGGACAGTATCATCGATCCAAACAGGGTACACCGCAAGGCGGGGTAGTTTCGCCGCTTTTGGCGAACATCTTCCTGAATGAAGTCATGGACCGATGGTTTGAGGAGACGGTCAGGCCAAGACTCAGAGGCAGAAGCCGCCTGTTTCGCTTTGCTGATGATATGGTCATCGTCTTCACCTGTGAAGCGGATGCTCAAAGGGTCATGGAGGTACTTCCTAAGCGGTTTGAAAAGTATGGACTCAAACTTCATCCGGAAAAGACACGTCTGTTCCAGTTTCAGAAACCCGGAAGAGACGGAAATACCTCTCCGCCTTACGGCGGGAGGCGACCGGAAACATTTGATTTTCTTGGATTCAGGCACTATTGGGGACTGTCGAAACGGAGGCTGTGGGTTGTCAAGAGAAAAACAGCGACAGATCGATTCAGCAAGGCTGTTAAAGCTGTCTCTCTCTGGTGCAAGCGGAACCGCGATCTGAAGATCTCTGTCCAACACAAAATGCTCTGCAGGAAGATTCAGGGGCACTATCAGTACTATGGGATCACCTTCAACGCAGATGCGCTGAATCGATTTTGGTTTGTAGTCCGTAGAGTCTGGTTCAAGTGGCTGAGTCGGCGCTCGCATAGATCCAGTCTGACATGGGAAACCTTCAACCACCTGCTTCAAGTTTATCCGCTCCCTAGCCCGAGAGTGGTTCATTCGGCCATCTCGCGTGTAGCGAAACCGTGATGTGACGAGCCGGATGCGGTAGTCCCGCA
>CAZIMJ010000037.1:0-2260 GCA_964540205.1 uncultured Eubacteriales bacterium
GTCCCTGTTGGCGGTGGGAGTGGGGCTTCCGGCTGTTGCATAGTTAAGGAGGCGGTGAATCCAAAAGTCGAAATTATCGCTGTTCAAGCTGAAAAAGCACCTGCAGCCTGCCTATCCTGGAAAACAGGGAAGATCGTCAAGGATAAGATGGAAACAGCGGCCGAAGGATTAGCGACTCAGACCGGCTATGAATTGACACAAGAGATCCTGAGAAAGCATCTGGCAGATTTTATTCTGGTTTCCGAAGACGAGATGGTCCAGGCCATTCTCCTGATTTTGGAACACGTCAGAAACATGGTGGAAGATGCCGGGGCAGCACCACTCGCTGCAGCCTTAAAGATAAAAGACCGGATCGAAGGGAAGAAAGTAGCTCTAGTCCTCACGGGCGGCAACATCTCCATGCCCCGCCTCAAACAAATTCTTGCCGGTTAAATCCGTTACTTCCGTGTCGAGTCGAGATACTTGAGAAATTCGGACTCTGTCGAAAGAAACAACCAGGTATTTTTATCCATGATGGTTCTGTATGTCTCGAGTGTCTTCATGAATTGGTAGAATTCCACGTCGAGATTGTAGGCATCCGCGTAGATCTTGACCGCTTCCGCATCCGCTTTTCCCTTAACCTCTTGAGCTGTTTTGTAAGCTGAAATAAACTTTGTTGTTCTTTAACTATCAAAAAGAACTGGAAAGGCAAACCCAAATCCATAGAGCATTACGAGAAATTCCTCGACCTGTGGAAAGATGCTGACCCGGGGATAGCTGAAGTGGAAGATGCGAGGGAGAGGTTGACGGGATTGAAGAATTTGCCGTAAATTTTTTCTCCCTATTGCGAAATTCGCATTTTTTATGTCTATGAGTGATCCTGTGAAAAGAACAATCGAAATTGTAATGGTGATTGTACTGTTTGGAATAGGCGCTGCTGTTCTCTTGTTGACTGGTGAATCAAAGAATCAGGATGGAAATCCGGGATACCGTGTTGATCTCGACACACAAAGTGTTTTCCTCGGAAAGAATTCGGTATAAATTGTCAACAGCTGTTTACATTTTTGGAAAGAGGGCCTGATACCTCAGCTTGTGGCTTGCAGGGAAAATTGGGTTTTTGAGGCGCTTTTCTGCTCCCTGGCCCGTTTCTTGAATCATCTCTGCTGCCATGGCAGAAATCTACCGCGAGCGTCATCCGGAATGTAGTGTTTTCTATCGGGTGTTTTTTCATTACTTCGATAGATTTCTCCTGGAGTACGAGAACCGTTTTGAGAGAGAATGGCTATCTTCGTCCGGTTATCCAGGAGGTTGTGGACAAGTATCTCGACTGTGGCAATCCGAAGTGTGGGTTTGCGAGAATTCGCTGTCCTGACTGTGGAACGGAAAGATTGCTGACTTTCTCATGTAAAGTTCGCGGATTATGCCCATCATGTCATGCAAAAAGACGTGAAGAGTGGGGCAAATGGATGCGGGAGGAACTCATCCTGGATGTTCCTCACCGGCAGGTCGTCTTCACCATTCCCAAGATGCTGAGAATATTCTTCAAATACAAACGCTCGCTTCTCTCCGCTCTCTGTCTCTGCGGGAAAGAGGCCATTCTTAAATACCTCAGGGCCGTAACAGGCAAGGAGATTACCCCTGGGATTATTGCCGTCATACAGTCGTTCGGCTCCCGAATCAATCTTCACCCCCACCTGCATTTTCTGGTTTCCGAGGGCGGTTCAGACCGGGAGGGGCGTTTCCACAGGGTTTCCCGTTTTAATGATGATCTTTTACGAGAGATCTTTTCCCGGGAGGTATTCTCTCTGCTTCTTCGCAAGCAGTTAATCAACCTTACACTTATACAGAAAATATTGCGCTGGAGGCATACCGGTTTCCATGTCCACAGCAAAGTGAGGGCCACAAGTAAGCAGGAGGCGGAGAGAGTCGGCAAATATATGATAAGACCGATCCTATCCCTCAAACGGCTTTCCTTTGATGAGGCTGAAGGTAAAGTTCGCTATCAATATGGCAAAGACAGCTCAGAGCTTGAGCAGATGGATTATTTGGAGTTCATAGCCCGGGTAACCTCTCACATTCCTGACAAGGGTCAGGTCATGATTCGTTATTACGGGATCTATTCTAATGCCCACAGGGGCAAAATACGCAAGAAAGAAGTGGACCCTTCTCATCCGCCTGTTATTGAAGATGAAGCCTTTTTTAAACCTTCTAGAGGATGGGCCGAGATGATAAAAAAGGTTTATGAAGTGGATCCGCTGCGTTGCCCCTCCTGTGGCGGCCG
>CAZIMJ010000038.1:0-2195 GCA_964540205.1 uncultured Eubacteriales bacterium
CACCTTCAGTTTGATTTTATGGCTTCACTCCAGCTTTATGACAGCGAAAGGCTCTCATCCTGGTGGCGCGAGGCCGCTGCTTACGTTCTGCTTCAGGAAGGCGTTTCCGTTAAGGACTTCAGTCAAAAAATCGCCGGCACCATCCAGAGATACCATCCTGAAGATGATTATGTCATCTCCCTTCAACTTGTTAAAGAAGCTCACTTGAATATCGCCCAAGGAGGCCGCAGCGACAGAAGTATCGTCCTCATTTTTGCCCTGGTAGCGGTTATGATCCTAGCTATCGCCTGCGTAAACTTCATGAATATTACTACAGCCCGTTCCGGTATTCGAGCACTCGAAGTGGGGATGCGGAAGGTTGTCGGGGCCAAAAGGGCTGATCTCATCAAGCAGTTCCTGGGAGAATCTGTGTTCCTCTCCTTGATATCATTTTGTCTGGCGATCACTCTGGTTGACCTACTCCTTCCCATGTTCAACAGACTACAGGGCAAGGAGATGTCTCTCTTGGGTTCTGGGAATATCTTTATCTACCTGTCTCTCGGGATTGTGGCTATTGTGACAGGTCTAATTGCGGGAAGTTATCCGGCTTTTTTCCTCTCGGCTTTCCAACCTGCCAGGGTTTTGAAAAAAGACACACGCAGCGCACAAAAAGGCTCCCTATTTAGAGCAGTCCTTGTCATCAGCCAGTTCTCGGTCACTACTCTGTTGATCATCTTCACTTTGGTCGCTTATAAACAAATGCAATTCATCCGGAACACCGAACTCGGATTCTCACGAGAACAGATCGTTCATATCTTGGTGAATGACCAACTGAGGGACGCCCACAAAACCTTTAAGGAGAGACTGTTAAGGAATCCGCGTATCCTCAATGTCACTTATGCCTCAGCTCCCCCCCACTTTCTGTTCAATGTCAATAATTTTGAGTGGGAGGGAATGGATGCGGATAAAGAAGTGGAATTGAATTTTCTGTATGTCGACCATGACTATGCGGAAACATTCGATCTGGAGATCGTACAGGGCAGGGATTTTTCAGAGGATTATCCGACAGATTCCACTGAGGCCTATGTGGTCAATGAATCAGCAGTCCGATTTATGGGAATGACAGACCCGATAGGAAAGCAAATTGCCCTGGCCGGAAGGGAAGGAAGGATCATCGGTGTAGTCAAGAATTTTAACCACAAACCGCTAATCTTCGAGATCACTCCGATGGTCATGGGAATCCGGCCAAGCTGGTATTACGACCTGCTGATCAAGGTAAGCCCAGAGGATATTCCGGGCAGTCTAGCCTACATCGAAGAGGTTTTCAATGAGACCTCACCGGCTTTCCCCTTCGAATACAGCTTTCTTGATGAGTGGTTTGAGATGATCTATGTTCCTTTAGCGATCTTGAATCGCATATTCAACAGCTTTGTTTTTCTAGCGGTGTTCATTTCCTGCCTTGGACTTTTCGGCCTTGCCTCGCTCCTTCTTGAACAGAGGAAAAAGGAAATCGGTATCCGCAGAGTTCTGGGAGCATCCACAGCGGGAGTTATGTTCTTGCTTTCTAAGAAGTTCATAAGGATCATCCTAGTAGCCAATGTGAACGCGGTCCCAGTCTCATATTTTGCCACAAGAATGTTCCTGAATCTTTTTGTGTACCAGACAAAATTAGATGCAGGGATGGTACTGGCTACAGTCGTTTTCACTTTTGTTATAGCCCTTCTCACCATAAGCTACCAGGTCATCAAAACCGCTTTGGCCAATCCGGTCGATTCCATCCGCTACGAATAAGAAGGTTATCTCGATTGATTTATCCACTAAATACACGAAACATCAAAAATGCAAAAATGAGGGCCATCACTATTCGGGCAATTGTCACTAATCGATTAAAGTATTTTTCATGAAAGTGTGGGATCCAAAAATATTGATTCACAAAGAGATCGCAGTCGTGTGGACAAAATACGATTTTCACAGAGAGGGAAAATTCTCACACTGCGGTGTGGATGCGTTCAATCTGATCAAAACTCCAGAGGGATGGAAGATCTCAGGAATTATCTATACGGTGGAAAAAGAGGAGGGAAAAAACCTGGCATGCCCTGAGGGATTTGAACTCCCGACCTTCTGAGTCGTAGTCAGACGCTCTCTCATATACTTTGAAATGGTATCGCATATGAGAACGAAGGTTATTTTTCTATGCTGATCAAATTATCTTTTTT
>CAZIMJ010000039.1:0-5159 GCA_964540205.1 uncultured Eubacteriales bacterium
AGTTGGAAGAAATGGGGAAATTCGAGGAGATCATGCAAAAAATGGAACTGAAACAACCCCCGAAAGAGATGTGGCAGGTCTACTGGACCTCTGTCTATAACCGATTGGAGAGAAGAATTGGATGGATATTGTTGTCGATCGGTGCTATCATAATGCTCTTTTTTAGTGGATACAAAGCCATCGAAGGGATCATTCAGGACACGACCACCCCATTGATCTTGAAGATCGGAATCCTGACCGTTCTGGGTGGGTTGGTGATCCTGCTCGTATCCATCGGAAGAGAAAGGATTTTTGTGAGAAGGAGGGAACGGTACAAGGAGGTTGTCAAATGATGCTCGTAACCACGGATGAAATCCCGGGGAAAACCGTAATAAAAACCCTCGGCCTTGTCCGAGGAAACACCATCCGCGCCCGGCATATCGGTCGAGACATTTCCGCAGCGTTGAAGAATATTGTGGGAGGAGAGATCACGGACTACACAAAGATGATGGCCGAATCTCGGGAGCAGGCCTTTGACCGCATGGTCGAAGAGGCCGAAAGTTTAGGAGCGAACGCCATCATCGGGATACGCGTCACAACCTCGATGATCATGCAGAGCGCTTCGGAAATTTTGGCATATGGCACGGCTGTTATCGTAGAGTAGATCACACTTTAAGAAAAGTATGCGTGCGTTCTCTTCGAGGGCCTTTATCCTTATCCCTATTCTTCTATTTGGTCTGTCGATCTCTGTTCCCGCTTTAGGAGGGCAAGAGGAATCTGAGGAAGGGGTTTTTGATGTCTTTTTTATGGGGGAAAAAGTCGGTTACGAGGAATACATTTGGGAATCCAAGGAACGGGAGTATCTTCTCACCGTCAGAGGGCGGATGACCAAGCCGATCCCCATGGTGATCGAAAAACTCACCATTCGCCTTGATAAAAACTTTATTGCCAGCCAGTATTATTTCAAGGGTTCGGTGAGCGGAGTCGAACAAGAGATCCTGAGTGTCATCAACGAAGGAAACGTCGAGAATATTATCCTGGTTGCAGGGCAGGAACAGAAGAGGGAAGTCAAGATCAGAAGGGATGCCTTCCTTTTGCCGAACGCCGTTTACTCTCCCTACGTTGTCTTGACAAAACGATTTCCATGCACTCTCAAAGAAAAAACAGAACTGTCTGTGTATTCCATACCCCAGGTAGAGACACCTGTCACCATGGTACCCTCGGAATTCAATCCCTGCCATTTCATTCTAGAGATGACAGGTTCTGAGATCCATGTGGGAACAGATGAAGACGGGAATTTAAATTCACTCGAGATCCCACTGAAGAATCTCAGGGTTGTCCGTGTTTCAGACCGATAATCTCTCAGCCGCTTGTCCATCTTGCATTACGCAAGGCACTCCGATAGAATAGACGGGGAAATTTAAGGTTGTTCTTATAGCAAACAAATGGCTCAACAAAAAGATTTTTATCAACTCGAGAAAAACATCATGCATCTCAAGGAAAAAATAGGTGCTCTTGTGTCCAGCGAGGCGGATGGTACAGAAGAAAAGATCGCCGAGAACAGGGAAAAGATCGCTTTGGAATGGGCGAAGCTCGCCCCCTCCCTGACCCCCCTCCAGATTGTTCAGATCGCCCGGCATCCGCAGCGGCCGTATACCCTGGATTATCTGGGAGCCCTCACCGAGGACTTTATGGAGATACACGGCGATCGCCGTTCTGAAGACGACCCAGCCATTGTTGCAGGATTGAGCTTTTACAGGGGCCGCTCTGTTGCGTTCATTGGGCACCAGAAAGGGCGAACTACCCGGCAAAGGATCGCCCGCAACTTCGGCCAGCCCAATCCAGAGGGGTATCGCAAGGCGCTTCGGGTGATGAAAATGGCCGAGAAATTCGGCCTTCCGATCGTCACTCTCATCGATACACCCGGTGCATATCCTGGAATCCAGGCAGAGGAACATGGACAGGCGGAGGCCATCGCTTACAACCTGAGGGAGATCTCGAAACTGAAGGTCCCTGTCGTCAACATCGTGATCGGTGAGGGCGGCAGCGGCGGAGCCCTGGCTGTCGGAGTGGGTGATGCCATCCTGATGCTGGAAAACTCCTTCTACTCGGTCATCTCGCCTGAGGGGTGCGCAGCGATACTCTGGAAGGACCAGGAGGCTGTGCCCCAGGCAGCAGAGAACCTCAAGTTTTTGGCTCAAGACCTTCTTGAGCTCGGTATCATCGACAAGATCATCCCAGAGCCCCCGGGAGGAGCACATATCGATTTTGATACAACATTTAAAAATGTGGATAAACACTTGAACGCAACGTTGAAAAGGTTGGAGAAGATGAATGAAGAGGAGAGGCGGGAACATAGATACCAGAAATTCAGGAAGATAGGGGTTTTTACTGAGAAATGAGCGCAAATCCGAAAAAAAAGATCACTGCCATTAAGGGCACTCGAGATATTCTGCCATCCGAAGCGAGAATATGGCAGGAGGTTGAATCTGTCGCCAGAAAGATCTTCGAGCTCTACGGGTACAGAGAGATCCGTACTCCTGTGTTCGAGGCCACAGAGCTTTTTGAAAAAGGGACGGGGGAGACATCTGATGTGGTCACCAAAGAGATGTACACTTTTCTGGATAAGGGAGGCCGGTCTCTCACACTAAGGCCCGAGTACACTCCTTCTGTCGTGCGTGCGATCATGGACCACAGCCTCCATCTTCAGCCCCAACCCATGAGGTATTACTTTTTCGGGCCTATGTTCCGTTATGACAAGCCGCAAAAAGGCCGCTATCGCCAGTTCCATCAGATCGACATCGAGGTCTTTGGTGAAAAAGACCCGGCCATCGATGCGGAGATCGTTGAGATGGCGGATTTTCTCCTGAAAAGATTGAATGTCACGGACACGGAGATCTTGGTCAATTCGGTGGGATGTCAAGCCTGTCGTCCCGCCTATCACCGTGAGCTGAAGCAGGCAGCGGAAGCAGTGAAAGAAGATCTTTGCGCCGATTGCCAGAGGAAGATAGACCTCAATCCTTTACGGATCTTCGACTGTAAAGAGGGGACGTGCCGGGAGCTGTCTCAGGGTTTTCCGAAGATCACGGATTTTCTCTGTCCGAAGTGTGATGAACATTTCAAGCTGTTCAAAGTTTACTTGGGGTCGTACGGGATCGCCTACCGGCTGGAGCCCCGTTTGGTGCGCGGCCTTGACTATTACACCAAAACCACGTTCGAGATCATCTCATCCAAGCTCGGGGCCCAAGATGCTATTCTTGGCGGCGGGCGCTATGATGACATGATGAAAGAGTTCGGAGGTCCGGACATCTGCGGGATTGGTTTTGCCATGGGTTTAGAGCGGTTTCTTTCTATCGTTCCTTTCAAGGAAGAGAAAGAATCCTTCCTCTACATCGCATTTTTAGGCGACGCAGCGAAAAACACAGGAATGGACCTGGCAAGGCAACTGAGAAAAAACGGGATTGAATGCCTTATCGAATACAGGGATCGAAACTTGAAAAATCAGATGAGCCGTGCCAATAAACTGGGAGCGGCCTGGGTGCTTATTATAGGTGAAGATGAAGTGAAGGCGAACAGGTATCAGCTAAAAAACATGGAAACAGGAGACCAGCAGGAAGTTAGCGCAGACGATATCCTCACCCAAGTCCAAAAGCCTTCGTGATTTTACCTGAACCGAAGAAGGGGTCAACATGAAATCCACAGAACAAAAACAGTGGAGAAGAACCAATTATTGCGGAGAGCTCCGCGCAGAGCATGTCGGTCAAGAAGTGGTTCTGCTCGGTTGGGTCAACAGACAGAGAGATATCGGAAACCTGATCTTTATCGACCTCAGGGATAGAGAGGGGGTTGTTCAAGTTGTTGTCTCTTCAGAGGCCAAAAACCTTCTAGAGAAAGCCAAGAAAGTGAGAATGGAAGATGTTGCCGGGATCAGAGGGATCGTAAGAGAAAGATCCGAAAAAATGAAAAATCCCCAGCTTCCCACGGGAGAGGTCGAAGTTGAGGCCAAAGAATTTGAGGTTTTGAGGCCATCGGAAGTTCCTCCTTTTGTCGTTGCGGACCCTCCGCAAGCTCAGGAGGAGCTTCGCTTCAAATACAGGTACATTGACCTCCGCAGGCCCTCCATGCAGCGCAACTTCAAGCTCAGGCACCATGCTGCGCTCACAACTCGGAATTATATGAATGACGAGGGATTTTACGAGATTGAAACGCCATTTCTCACCAAATCCACTCCAGAAGGAGCGAGAGATTACCTTGTGCCCAGCCGCATCTACAAGGGTCGGTTTTTTGCTCTGCCGCAATCCCCTCAGATCTTCAAGCAGCTTTTGATGATCGCGGGGTTTGACCGCTACTTCCAGATTGTCCGCTGTTTTCGAGATGAGGACCTCAGAGCAGACCGCCAACCCGAGTTCACCCAGATCGATGTGGAAATGAGTTTTGTCGGAAGAGAGGATGTTTTCCGGGTGATCGAAGGATTGATGGCCTCTGTTTTTGGCCTCATTGGTGTCGATGTCCTGCGGCCCTTCCCTCATTTGACCTATGAGGAGAGCATGAACAAATTCGGGACGGACAAACCCGACCTCCGGATGGATCTGGAAATTGTGGATCTGACAGATATGGGCTCTCAAATCGATTCAGAGATTATAAAGAGAGCTCTTTCTGCGGGAGGTGAGCTGAGGGCGCTGGTTTTGGGGAAGAGTGGCGATTTATCCCGAAGCCAGCTGGACAAGCTTAACGAGAAAGCAAGAGACCTAGGAGCTAAAGGGATCATATGGATAAAAAAGCTTGATGAGTTCAAATCCTCTTTAAAGATCTCCGCAGGTGAGCTTGAGAAGATATGGGAGCGTTGCGGAGCGGATAACGAAGACCTCGTACTTTTAATGGCCGATGCAAAGGATATGGCACTCCGTGTTCTCGGTGCGATCCGGCAGGAGTTTGTCGCACAACAGGTCCTTGGGACAGAGGCGTACAAATTCGCCTGGGTGACGGATTTTCCGCTTTTTGAGTGGAGCGAGGAAGAAGGGCGTCTCGTGTCCATGCATCATCCTTTCACATCTCCTGTCGAAGAGGATATCGCTCTTCTGGAGAAAGAGCCGCAGCGCGTGAGGGCTAAGGCCTACGACCTCGTCCTTAACGGCGTGGAAATAGGAGGGGGCTCGGTCCGTATCAACGATCTCGATTTG
>CAZIMJ010000040.1:0-23644 GCA_964540205.1 uncultured Eubacteriales bacterium
ATTGTGTCAGTTATGATAAGTATCGACATTTTTTATGAATAATTCAGTTTATTCGTAGCGAAGTGATTTGATAGGATTGACAAGTGAAACTTTTATGGCCTGGAAGCTAACTGTCAACCATGCGATAAAGAGAGCCATAGCCGAAGCGAGCAAAAAGAATCCCAGGTGACTGTTGAGTTGAATCCTGTAGGCGAATCCTTCCAGCCAGTTGTGCATGGCCAGGTATGCCAAGGGCCACGCGACAAGGTTGGCTATAAGCACCAATAATGTGAATTCTTTGGAGAGAAGAAAAATGAGTGAAGTCTCTGAAGCCCCCAATACCTTTCGGATTCCTATCTCCTTGGTTCTCTGCTCGGCCGCAAAGGATGCCAGTCCGAAGAGTCCCAAACAGGCGATAAATATGGCTAGCCCACTGAAATAACTGAAGAGCCGTTGAAGTCTCTCCTCGGAGCGATAGCGGCTTTCAAAGACCGTATCGAGGAAGAAGTATTCAATGGGGGATTCTGGGGCGAGTTTCTTCCATGTCTCTTCGATGAATTTGAGAGTTCCGGATATATCCTGGGATAGCATCTTGGCGGAGATATAACGGTTACTGTCTGGCGAGAGAAAGAAATTCATGGGCTTGATGGGATTTCTCAGCGAAGAAAAGTGAAAGTCCTTAACAACACCTATAACGGTAAAATAGATCCTCCGCTCTCCATAGACTTGGATCACTCTTTTCCCTATGGGATCTTCCCAGCCGAATCGCCTGACTGCCTCTTCATTTATGATGATCGATCGTGTTGAATCCGGAGCTTGCCCTCCCCCGAGATCAGAGGGGTATTCTTTTGAGAAGTTCCGGCCTGCGAGAAGCTCGATCTCGTAGGTGTCGAGGAAATCATAATCGACTCTATTGTGAATAATCTCTGTTTGTTCCTCCCCCACTGCTCCCTCCCAGGTCACGTTGTTGTACATCCCAATGGAGCTGGGCAATTGGAGAGAACTCGTCACACCCGAGATATTTGGATTGCTGAGGAGTTCTTCTTTTAAAGGGGCTATATTTCTTTGGCGGTCACTGTTGCGGATGACCACGATTTGGTCTTTTTTGAATCCCAGTGGTCTTTTCTGTATATAGTGTAGCTGCTTGTTGAGTATTATCGTGCAAACGATCAAGATGATGGAAATACCAAATTGAGCGACTACAAGAATTTTTCGGAAAAGGCCTCCCTTTGTACCGGATTTTAATGTCCCTTTCAGGACATTTGCAGGTTGAAAAGCGGAGAGAAACAGAGCTGGATAACTTCCGGAAAGAAGACCGACCAGGAGTACGATGCCGATCAAACTGAGAAAAATCTCTGCTCTGCCCAGGTCTTCAAATCGGACAAATTGGCCAGTGAGGGTGTTTAAAGTAGGCAGAAACAGGAAAACCAGGATCAATGCTAATAAGAGGCTCAATGTGGAAAAGACGGCGCTCTCGCCAATGAACTGTTTGATCAGTTGCCCACGAACTGCACCCACAACCTTCCTGAGGCCGACTTCTTTGGCTCTTTTTACAGAACGTGCTGTGGCCAGATTCATGAAGTTGATGCAGGCTGTGAGAATAATAAGAAATCCAATGGCCATGAAAATATAGATCGTCTTTATATCCCCGGTATCCTCGAGCTCAGAATAGAGGTGCATCCGGCTGAACTGGTCCAGTTTGAGTATTCTGTCATCATCTTCCCTAACGTGTTTTTTGAATGCAATTTGGATCTTTTCTTCCAATTGAGAAACAGAAGTGTGTTCAGGAACGAGTATGTATGACTGCACGATCTGGCTGAGCCAGTTGGTCATGTATTCCTTCCCAGCAATTTCCTCCAAAGTGCCGAACGAAATAAGGATGTCGGGATGGATATTGGTATTCTCCGGGTGGTTTTTTATCACTCCGTTTACAAGGATAGAAAGATTGCCGTTCACAACGAGGGATTTGCCGATCGGATTCTCCCTGCCAAAATACTTAACGGCCATATCTTCTGTAAGAACAGCAGAGTTCTTGTCGTTGAGGATTTGCTCTTTATCTCCTGCCACGAAGTGAAAACTGAACAAGGAGAAAATGCCGGGGTCCACAAAAACTACTCCATCCTCGTAGAATCCTCGATCGTCATAATGAACGAGAGGATTACCAATCGTTTGCATACGCGTGAAGTCTTGGATCTCCGGAATTTCATTGTGCAGGGTTTCGGCCAACGGCACAGGAGAGGAGCGAATTCTGTTCACACCTGTAGGGAGGTGATGTTCGATATAGATCTTATATATGCGGTCGGCATTCGTATGGTGCTCTTCATAGCTAAATTCATAGTTTATAAAAAGAATGATCAGGATAAAACAGGTCATTCCCACAGAAAGACCGGCAATGTTGATCAAGGAATAACCCTTTTGCCTTTGGAGATGACGCAAGGTGATCTTTAGATAATTTTTAAGCATAACGAAACTCCAGTGGATTGAATTCAATAGGATTTTAGGGAGTGATTGGACGATTTGAAGCCAGTACCAGATATCTGCCTTCATTTGCCCTTTTTCTCTGTATATGCTGTTGTAAATTTCATCAAAATCCCCGCTGAGGAATATCCTCTCTGTTCGAGGCAGAATGCGGCGAACAATCCAGCGGGGGATCTTTGGTGACAGGCGGAATGAATTGGGCATTGTTATTTTTCTAAGGCCATGTCGGATATTTCTGCCCACATCCTGTCGTTGACCTGTTTGAGTTCGATTAATGCTTTTTTCCCTTTTCGCGATAGAGCATAGAATTTTACGGCCTTTCCTCCGCGCTGGGAGGTGGGCTCTCCGATATGTGTCTCCAAGTATCCCAGTTTGTGCATCCGGTCTAAAGGGACATAGACATTGCCCACAGTCCAATTGTGACCGGTCGATTCGATAAGCTGTTCGCGGATCTTGACCAAACTGGCAGATTCTTCCAATCTGTAGACCGTCAGCAGGATCAATTCTTCTTTGCGGGTTAAGTATTTCATGATTTGCCTTTTTTCACTCGATATCTTTTATGTTGTAAAAGTAATTCATATCTATATACGTTTCTTTTGCCAAAAAGGTTGAGAGAAAAAATAAATATGAATGTTTTCGCTCCAGTCAGATTTTTCACGCCGCCCTCCCACCCATTGATATATTCATAAGGATGGCCCCTCTTTTTCTTAATCGTCCCTGCGGAACTCCCCACGTTTATCCACTTTCACGCATGATATCTCTCAGCAATTTACTGTTTCTCCCCATCGATTTTTCTGTGTTCACACAGTCCTCGGGGTCGACTTCCCTCGAAGAACGATTTGGGAAGCCTAAATCTTTCGATGTCGCCCAGAGCATTCATAATTATTTTATAGGCTATTTTACCATGAGCTACTCATGGCAATTGAAGAGAGAGGGGAATATTTTTAAGGGAATGACTCGCTGCTTTTTTTCGGTATGAGGGAAAGAGTCTATCCTTTTGCTGGTTGTTCTGCAGTTTATGCCGATTTGTCCATCTCGTCATTATCGGATCTGTTGATGCTGGTATTCCTGAAAAAAATCAAAGCCGCTACCAGAGATGCCTAATTGCAAGACACAATTTAAGAATATTATGAATAAGATCTTATAACTACTTTTCTTCTTTCTCTTCCTCCACCATACCCACATCCAAATCATTGTAATTGAGGATGGAATTAAAAACGAACATATAATTGCCATGATTGGTGTCTCGCCAAAAAGGATTAAATGTGAACATAAGAATGTGGCCTTTTCCTACTGGTACATCTAAGATGGCGGCTTTACCTTGAAAATCTTTGGAATTTTTCACCATACCGCTGAGACAGACTTCTCCTTTGCTGGCATATTTGACCACGATGTATTTTTCCATATCTTCAGGAACATTAACCAGTGGGCTTCTGCCATGGCGATAAAGGGCCGGTTCTTTGTTATATCCATAGGTCACAGGATGTTTAGAGTTTGTTATCTCTCCCTTGAGAAGGGATCCGGGGTGGGATGAACTGGAACTTGGGATCCTAAACCCTCTGACAAATCCAAAATCTAAAATCAGCCTCACAGGATTGCTAAGAGCAAGCAACACGCCCCCATCATGGACGAATTTCTGGAGATGAAGGGCACCTACTATACCCATTCCGCCGGTGATATCCTCACAGGAGTCCGGAGTCCCCAGGTGCTTGAATTCCTCACTGCGGACAAATGCCAGCGGGCCATTTTGTTCTGGATCGATGCCGTTTACAATATCGGCCCCTCTATTTCCTCCACAGTCACTTAAAACAATCACGTCATACTTATCCTTGAGATTTTCATGGCGCAAATGATCCTTGTGTATGTATGAATAGGGAATATCCAGTTGGTCAAAAGCAAATCTCACCCAACCATCATTTTGAGCGCTGTACCAGGTATGAAAAATCGCAATTCTGGGAATGTCCAAATCATGTGTTTTGACATCAGGAACTTTTTTAACTGCAACTGCTTCCAGTCCCAGCTCATTGGCCACAGAAGCAACTGCTTGATGGAGATCACTTGAATTTTTCGAAGCCGGAAAAATCATAGATCCAGCATCAAACTCTTTTTTGTCGATCTTAAAGGAAATCTCAGCAGCCAGGGCCTTAAAGTCTTTGAGCTTAATTCTAGCTGTAATCAAGCTATTTATCGTGCCATTATTAAATATATAAGCTCCTGATAAGGTCTTCCCGATCACTTTTCCCGCAGGCTCTACCGGTACTTCAACAGGGCTGACAGAAACATCATAGATGGCTTTGTCCTTGATTGCGAAAGTCTCTACATCCATGTGGTATCCAAGGGTCCAACCGGCATCATCATACACGTTTCTAATTCCGGGATCTTTAGGATATCTCTGTATACCTAAAAGAAGCATGGCGAGGTTACGGTAAGGCTGGTCCATTCTGACTACGTATGAACCCTTGGGGTATGTCTTTTCTTCGATTTTAATTTCAGATTTAGCCCTATGCACTTCAATTTTTTGCTTTAAAAGCACATTGATTAAATAGGCCATATCCTTTGGATCTTTCTGTCCCTCAGGGATAATATAGGCATAAGGTGGTTCATTCTTTCCAGCCGCATAGGCTTCCACTCCTCGTTTCCAGAAGTTTTTCAAGAAAAATTCCTTATTGGATGCCACACAATAAAAGGCCAACAGATCACCGGTCTGCTGGTAATTGACATTGTTCCTTAATGACCAGAGAAATTTATCCGGAGGAGGGAGCGGCCTGTACCATTGCTCCTTTTTTACCCTGTCTGGAATTTCTGTTTCCATGGTATTACCAATGGCATTGCCATAGGTTTCATAAAAGTGAAATAAGGCATGGTGATTGGGAGCAATCGATGCCATAAAATTGGGGCTCCACATAGTGTTCCCAAAATCATGGGTATATACTCCTGGCATACCATAGGCTGTCATCTGGGAAATCTCAAACCATGCCAACAAATTAGCTTCACTTCCGGTGCTGGGATGAAAATTGGAAGGGCCATTAGCAGACGAGACATAAAATAAATGGCCTATTTCATGATTGTCCTGAAGAACAATAGGATGCCAATCATAAAAAGCTTTGGCAATGTTTTGCATCTCCGGTTGAGACATGGTGATCATATCCCGATTATTGTCATGCAAATCATATTTTCCCCAATAAGGAACTCGACTGACTTTATCCCTTTTAATGACATCCCGGTTGTATTTGTAGAACCAGTCTGTGTGCTTGTCATGTCCATCCGGCTCAGCGGAAGGAGTGATCAGAATAATCAAATTGTCCCTAATCTTTTGTATTATAGGGTGATTATCAACAGCCAGGCGATACGCAAGCTCCATACAAGTTTCTGCAGAGCCGCTTTCAGAGGAATGCAAGTTTTGCGTTAATAAATAGGCAGGTTTGACCTGGGCAATGATATGGTTGGCCTCTTTCTCGGTCTTCACAATCCGGGGATCAGCCAGCTTGGCCATAAGATCTTTATGTTGCTGCAGTTCTTTTATAGCCTGAGCATCTGAAATCGCTACAATAACCATCTCCCGGCCTTCACCGGTTTTCCCAATCTTAAAAACCTGGACATTATCACATGCTGCTGCCAGGGCATTCATGTAATTTAAAATATCTTCATAGTAGGTTAATTTCCCAGGCGCGCCCACAATATAACCAAGCATATCTTTGGGGGTGGGCACACCCTCAACCAGGGGAAGGTAATTGACCAAGGGACTTATAAATTGAGGCAAAGTGGTGGCTTCATTGATCAGCTTGCCATATTCCTCATCTTTGGCCTGATCTGTCGAAGCATCCTGGGAAAAACCTTGAGAAGAAAAAAGCAGACAAACCAACAGCATAAACATAGAGTAAATCAGATATTTTACAAATGAACTCTTTTGACCCATAAAAACTCCTCCTGATGTGATATAAAAAATATTTCCTTAATCCTATCTTAATCCTTACGATTTTAGCAACAATTCTGTGAAATCGGGGGACACTTAATCTAAGTTTTGTGCAGGATACAAATAATCCTTAATAAAAATAATTAAGATGGTGCTCTCTTTCTTCTCGAAACGAATCTCTTGGCCGCGAGATTGCAGAAGTCATAAGTGAGGCAGGATTGGAAACCGCCTTTTCTCCGGAGATAAAAAAGCATGAATGGCAAAAGACCAGTCTCAATGCGGCGCTCATACCTGTTTGTGCCTCAACGGGGTTGACCATGAAGGAAGCCATGGATCAGGAAGAGAGCCGGTTTCTTTGTGAGCAGATTCAAAAGGAGGGTTTTCCTCCTGAATACGATGATTGGGGCAAAGCCTATACAGATGCAAAAACGAGGACCGAGTCCATCCTAAACTCGATGGTTTGGTGGCTTGGATTGATTTATTTCGCTTTTCTAATCTTTAACCTTGTTGTTTTGGGTGTGACACTCTTATTCTTGGATATCAGCAGGTGCAAATCGCAGAAAATGGTGAGGGATTTGGAACAAACCCATAAAGGAAATTCCTATAAATCTTTAAGGAACCAAGTCCTTGTTATTTCTTTGCTTTGTCCTTTTTGTTTTTAGATTTAATGATCTGCTTTGTCCTTTCCTTGATGTGATCTTCGTGGTCCAGGTGAGAAACACCTTCCTTTAACCACTCAGGCTCAGATTTCCCCATGAGGTGATGGTCGAAAAATTCTCTCATCCTCACAGTGTAGTCTTTTTGATTGGCCGGTTTCCGGAGGCCATGATTTTCCCCCTTGTATTGGAGCATCACCACAGGCTTCTTCAGACGTCTGAGGGTGTTGAAGTACTCGATGCCCTGGTTCCAATCCACTGCTCCATCTTTATCGTTGTGGAGGAGGATGAGCGGAGTGGTGACGTTTTCGGCAAAGTAAACAGGGGAATTTCTTGTGTAGGCCGCTATGTTTTTCCAATAGCCTCCTTCGAACCGTCCCTGGCTGCTCTCAAAGATAGGCTGATTGGCTGAGCCCGAGTTCCAGTAGACGGAACTATACATGCTGATCATGTTGGTCAAAGGGGCTCCTGCAACGGCAGCGCGGAAAGCGTCGGTTTGAGTGATCAGGAATGCGGTCTGGTAGCCGCCCCAAGAATGCCCATGGATGCCCACTCTATCTTTATCTACAACTCCTTTAGCTATGGCGGCTTCCAGAGCTGGTATCACACACCACAGGGATGACATCCCAGGATCATTGACCTTGTATACGATATCAGGCATCAAAACCGCATAGCCACAACTGGTGTAAACAGATTTGTTGAATCCTCTAGCCGACGGGGAGTAATAACGGTTGAGGCCTTGAGAGAGCTTTTCGTAGATATAGACGATTGTCGGATATTTCTTGCCTTTTTCGTAATTTGCCGGGAGAAATAGCGCTGCTTGAAGTTTGTTTCCTTTGGAACTTTCGTAATCGAGAAGGATAGAACCGTCAGACCATAAAAACTCCTTCTGTTGAGGATTTGCCTCTGTTATTCGATTCCCTTTTTGGAGAGAGTCATCGGTCACGTAGTAATCAGGATATTCTTTGTATGTCTGTTTTGTATACAGATAGACCTCTGCTTTTTTTGCTTTGGTGATGGAGAATACGGCATCTTCCCAGAGCAGTATTTTGGCTCCAGGCTTGCCATTGTTCACCCGGACTACACCGTTTTTTTTCGTCCACTCCCCGTATGCGGAAATATAGAGGGGTTTTGAAAGGTCAATGCCTTTTTCTTCTGGGTCGAGCTGGAAGCGCCTCTGGTAGCGGATCCCTTCTTTTTTGCCATTAATGGTTAGGTTTACACTTTCCCCGCTGTGAACAGAAATATTCCACACATCCCAGTTGTCATAAAGGAGAATCGAAACACCATCTTTGGCCCACCCGAAATAATAGGGGGGAATCGGAGGATCAGCGACGTTGTGATCATTCTCTTTGTTAATAAAGGATGTCGGGACATCCTTTGTGATGTTGAATTTTTTGCCGGTTGCCATTTCATAAGTATGGTAGTGCCCATCTTGATAATAGAGGAAATGGGTGCCGTCCGGAGATGGTCCAAAATACCAACGGCATTTTTCAAGGGCCAGTTTTTTTTCTCCGGTTTTCAGATTATAGACATAAATATCTTGATATCGCCGTCCCTCAAGGTTTCCCATCAATTCGTATTTTTGATTGTCTTCTCCGATTGCCCATCGGTGTCTGGGGGCAGCCGCGACTTGTCTGACTTCGTCATCAGCGATTCTAAGAAATTTCTTATCTTTGACACGAAAAATACAAAGATAACTGAAATTCTTGTCTCGTGACTCTTGAACCTGCTGCATGGACTGCAGTCTCTTGTCCTGCCAGTGCCAGATGACCAAATCAGGAAGGTCTTCCTTATCGATGTCCTCTTCTTCTTTAGGTTTCTCTTTGGGAGTTTCCTCTTCCTTTTTCTCGGCTTCCTCGCCTTTTTCCTCTCCTTTTTCAGCTTTTACTTTATCCTTATCCTTTTCTTCCTTTTTTTCTTTTTTCTTGACTTTGTGGATGCCTAACAGAATCCCCGTCAAATCCTCGGTCCACAATGGGCTTCTATTAGGACTAATGGTCATGCCTTCGGCAAAATCCTTATCCTCTTTGGGATCATAGACAACTTTTAAGGGTGCTTTTGTGCCGAACTGGTGGAATCCCAACAGGCTGTACAGCTTGTCTTCGTAACCATTATCATCTTTCCCTTTCAAAACGGCCAACCCATCTCCCTCTTCTGTCCAGTTCAATTGCTTGTAGACAGCCTTGTCACTGTCCAGAGGAAGAATCACTCCTGTTTTCATGTTTCTCATCTGAATACCGTTCCCGCTCATCTCTTGTGCATTCACAATCCAAGCCAACCAGTTCCCTTTTTTATCGAAAGCAAACTCAGCGACGTTTCCGATATTCAACTTGTTTTCTGTTGTGAGTTCATTAAGGATTAGATCGGATCTTTGCCATTTATCCTTTTCTTCGTCATTTTCCGAAGGCATGTCCTTCGTCTCGGGAGGATATTTGTGAAGAGCGAGCCAGGAGGAATCTTCCCCGGAGAAGGCGAATTTGTTGATCTTCTCAAATTCAATCTTTTCACCCGAAGCTAAATTCAGTAATGTCACTTTGTTGTAAGCTTTTTTCTTCTGTTTTTTCAGCTTTTTAACTTCTTCCCTCTTTGGATAAATCGTAAAGGCCGCCCATTTGGAGTCCTCTGAAAAGACAATATCCTGGGAAGATCCTGAAACTTCTCCAGCAGGATATTTGTATTCCTTTTCTTCCTTTGTTTTTCTAAGAATAACTTCACCGTCTCCTTCCTGGGGGGAGAGCCTGTAGGCAAACCACTGGCCATCATTCGATATGCTTGCAGACCGGAGGCTTTTCCAGGCAAGGATATCCTGGATGTCTTCTAATGGCCGGGGCTCTTTGGGGGTATTTTCTTCACTGAGGACGAAATAGCTCGGGAGAAGGAGAAGAATCCATAGAAAGATGATTAGAATTTTTCTTGTTTTACTCATCATTTGCTCCTTTACCAAAGGATTTAAAATTATAATAATATCAGAGGCTAAGGCTTAAATACAGATCAAATTGAGGAGTGATTTTTATGGGGCGAAAACATTTCTCAATACTTTCTTCTCTCTTTCTATTTGCTTTTTCCAACACTGACGATGTTATTATCTGTATTTTTGTCGATAAGCAGGTAGTTAGGATCGATACCTGCTTTTTCAGGTTTCTTATCCACAACAAAGCTCAATTCGTCTCTTCCCGATCGGATCCAGTGTTTGGCTGAATAGAGAACCTCATTCTGAGCTCCGAAGATTCCAAAAGTGATGGAATCGTTCATGTCGATGGAGGTCTCCCGACCGATTCCGTCCGCCCTGAATTTTTGTGCTTCGATCTGCAGATCGACTCGATATTTGCCGTTTTCCAATTCCCTATATGTGGCATGCAGGGCCCTGTTCTCATACAGTGTGATGGTCTCGAACATGTCCGTAATGATGTATAACAGATCATCTGGCGTGGCCTCTTTTATATACCCGAGGAATTCTCTAGCAGTCACATAAGGAGGTCCGTCGAAGGCGTATTTTTGGATGAATTGTTGAAGGGCCCTGTTCAGATTGTCTTCCCCGATGTAGTCCTGAAGTGCATTCATAACAACTATCGATTTTCCATAATTGACGTAGCGCACATCGAGGTTCGAGCGGAGCAGGGGAACTTCCTCCTCCCGTTCCCTGGCCCTGCCTCTCAGATACTGATCCATTTTGAGTTTTATGTAATCGTTGATCTTTTCTTGGGCATATTCTTTTTTGATGACCATGAGGGCTGAATACTGAGCCATGGTTTCAGTCAGAATAAACTGTCCTTCTACATAAGCTCCGATCACCTGGTGAGCCCACCATTGGTGACCGACCTCATGGGCTGTAACTCTGAAGACATACTCGACCTTCGTATCGTCAAATCTGGCGATGAAGCCATATCCTTCTGAAAAGGGGATAAGGTTGGGAAAAGCCTCTGCATAGAGTTCGTATTTGGGAAATTCAACGATCTTGACGGTTTTGTATTGGTATGGGCTGAAGTTTGCGGTGAAGTACTCCAGAGATTTTTTGACACCCTTAATCATCATGTCGATGTTGTAGTCGTGGCCCGGATGGTAGAAAATCTCGATTTCCACATCCTTCCATCTGTCTTTTTTGACACGATATCTTGCTGAGATAAACGCGAAATACTTCAGGATCCTATCCTGAGTTTTGTAGTGGAAATAATTCCTGTCTCCCTCTGTCCACTCGTTGATGAGTTCTCCCGGGCTCAGTGCGATCTGGTCCCTGCTGGTGCTCACCACTGCTTCAAAATTGACCCAATCCGCATCCTTTACAAAAGTGTTCATCTTGGCTTTCTCATCGTCTATGGATCGGATCCTTTTTTTAGGTGGCAGTCCGTACTTCTTCCTTTTGTCGTTATCTTCAAGCTCATATTGAGAGTAGGGATCATAGCTCAATGCCGGCGCTGCATGGAACGGATAGAGAAAGGTTCCATTCTTTACTATATTCCTGTTGATTCTGTTGTTCTTGAACCCTTTTTCAGCGAGCTCGAAGTCGAAATCCAAAAATAGTGTCTGTCCTGGTTTCATAGGATCTTTCAGAGTGTGAACATAAACGCCGTGCTCCTTGACAGACTCTTTGAGGGAATGTGGTACATCCAACCTCAATTTGTTTATTCGCCCTTTTTTCGGGGCTTGGATAAATATCTCGTTGATGTGTCGATCTGTTTTGTTTCGAAGAACCATCCTTCCCCGCGAGTGGGCCTTTTTTTTGTAAGGAAAGATGTCAACCTGCATTGTGATATCAGTGATCCGCGGCTGAAGCATACCCTCATATCTCTTGAATTTTTTTTCATAGTCGACTTTTTGTAAATCCACATGTTTTGTGGATTCAAAAGTGTTGAGTATCTTGGTGTTATAGATGATAAAACTCCCGAGCAAGAGACAGCTGAAAACTCCGATCGAAGCCGTCCTCAGTTTTGCTCTTGTCATCCGTGCTTTTGCGGCTTTGATCCGGTGTTTGAACCGTGTGTCATTCCCCCTGACCCAGAGGAGCATGGAGAGTACCAACAGGAGCAAGGCAAAAGCGATCCAGTAGAGGTTGTAAAAGAGGATCGACTTAAGATATGGGCCGTACTTGTTCATCTCCGAATAAATGTAAGCGGGTGTTTTTCCCACTCTCCACAAATGGTGCTCCAATCCGATGGAGGGAAAGAAATCATCGATAAAGAGCATCGTTAGGATATAGCCCAGAAATTTTTTGTTGATGATAATCTGCACGAATATGGCAAACACGGAAATAAGCAAGAAATACACCAGGCGGATGCCGAAGAGTTCCTGGAAATACAGACCCAGCTCAAAATGTGTGTATCCATGCAAAAGTTGAATAATCACTCCGGATATAAAAACGACAGTCACTAATAAAATTTGGACATAAAAGATCGCGCCCAATTTTCCCATAAAAGGGACCCACTCAGGGATCGGCAGCACATCGTAGATCTCCTGCACGCGCTTTTTCCTTTCCCGCCAGACAAGCTCACCCGAGCAGAAGAGGATGATAACAAGACTGAAGAGGTAAAGAGTATCCTTTGTTGTGTCCAACACCTGAGAAGTCACAGGATAGGTCAAAGTCCCGCGGATCAAACCGACATTCCTGAATCCCAGAAGAAAAATGAATCCAGTCCCAAGACAAAGAATGATCAGAAAATACACGTTTTTAACCAATCCTCTGAACTCATGGAAGGATGCCGCTAAAGCTTGAAAGAGATGATTTTTAAATTGAAAAAGTTGTGTCACTCGTATCTTTTTGTCGGCCGGATTGAATTGAGCTGAACCACCCCGGTTTTTTTGTTCCCGAGTTTCTTGTTTCTGTTTTTTTGATTCAATGATGTGTGACAAGCGAAATTTGTGATAAGTGAAAATCAGCAGGGCTGCGGCCAGGGCGATCCATAACATCCGGTTGAGGAGAAGGTTGCCCGCCAAAGGCACAAAAAGAGTGTTTTTCTGTGCGGCTGTCCAGTAATTCGTAAAGCCTCCCGCAGAAATCTGACCGAATGGATCGAAAAGAGATGCCAACAGGCGATTCTGTGTTCGTGCCAGACTCGTCGCTACACCATACCAGATCACCAGTCCGGTCATTCCTGCATAGACCGGAAAAAACTTTCTGGTCAGCAGCACAAGAGTGAAAAAGAGAGCTCCAGCAAACAAAACATTCGGCAAAACACCTATGAGATAGGGCTGTATGGTGGCAAACAGGTTAACCGGACCGATCTTTTCGGGATTTACAATAGGGGATAAGGCTGTCAGGAATGCACCTATTCCGATTCCGGAAAACACGAACATCGTGCTGGCAACTGCCGCTACATACTTACTGGAAAGATATTCCAGCTTGGAGATGGGATACGAGAAGTTCAGTCCGTATGTATTCTCTTTAAAATCTCTGTAGGCTGAATTTCCGAAAAACGCGGTTGTGATCAGAAGCCCGATATGAGACATCACTGTTATCAGGTAGTACAACGCATAGGGTGAGTTGATGTTGATGTTTCCCACAGCGGCTGTGGCGATGAATTTCATGGGCCCGCCGCCAAACGACCCCCTGTAAATAGCACCAAAACCGATCAGAAAAAACATCAAAAAATAGATGTATGTGGAGATTTTTTTGAACCGGTATTTTAACTCAAACGATAGCATATGTATAAACATCGTTATTTCCTTTTCCTAGAGAGTAGAAGCGGATGCCTCGTGGATCGTTGTGAAATACACGTCCTCTAGATCAGGCGTGATTTTTGAAAATCCATCGGGTTTCATATCGTGCCGGACATGTATCAGCACGTCGCCCGCAAAAAGGCGGGTTAGAACAATTTGATATTGGCTGCGATAGTCGTTGTAATCCTGTTTTTTGATGATCTTCTCCCAAACTTTGCCATCGAGGTTATTTATGGCCTCCTCGGGTTTGCTTGTTAGCAGGATCTCTCCCTCGTCGATGATGGCCATTCGGCTGCAGAGTTGCTGAACATCATCGACGATATGGGTTGAGAGGATCACGATGATGTTTTCACTGATGTCGCTCAAGAGATTGTGAAACCTGCGTCTCCCCTCAGGGTCCAATCCGGCTGTCGGTTCATCGACGATGATCAGTTTGGGATCGCCGATCAAGGCTTGAGCGATGCCGAACCGTTGTCTCATTCCACCGGAATAGCCGCCCAATCTTCTCTTGCGATCCTCATAGAGATCTGTTTGTTCGAGAACAGTTTTTACGGTTTCTCTGCGCTCTTCTTTATCTGCGATACCCTTGAGGAGTGCAATGTATGTGAGCATCTGTTCAGCTGTCTCTTCAGGGTAAACGCCAAAATCCTGAGGAAGATAGCCCAGCATCTGCCTCACTTTTTTCTTGTCTTTCAAGACATCGAGGGCGTTAAGGTGAATGGATCCTTCGTCCGCTTCCTGGAGGGTGGCGATCGTCCGCATCAACGTCGATTTTCCAGCACCGTTCGGGCCCAACAAGCCGAACATTCCCTTTGGAATTTCCAGGTCGACATTTTTTAACGCCTTGATACCATTGGGGTATGTCTTCGAAAGGTTTTTGATTTTAAGTTCCATATTGCCTCCTAGGATCTACCAGCCATTTGGGCAAACTAATCCCCCAAACAATAACTGGTTTTTTTAATTTTTAAGCTATTCTATACTGATCTAACCTGGATAATTCAGGCTAATCAGGTTGTTTCCTTACAAGCATATATTTTGCAAATAAACCATGTTTTCTCCCGATGAATTTTGACAGGTGTAATATCAGAAATATCATTATTATCCCTGCAAGTGATACAACGGGCAGCATCCCTACAGGGGTGAAAGCGTCTGTGCCGTACAATTCCAAGGGCAGATGAAAGATCAATTCCAGAACAGGCGTAAAAATAAAAGAGAGAGCCAAGGCAAAAGCGAATCCACTCAGGCCGAAATAGAGCCAACCGAGGGGGAATAGGAGCACTAGATAAACAAGTGCCTTCCATGTGTAGGGGTTCCTAATGAGGGATTTGAATTTGTCTATGGGTCCGAGACCGCGTCTGAAAAAAACGGATTTTCGCGGCATCCGCATCCCGAGCAATGCCTCAACGATCCTCCCTTCGATCAGAGCGACCCCCCTGATAGAGAGAAGGAATAGACCTGTTATGGGAATACCGATGACCAGGATCAACGAAACAAGCGAAATGGTAAATCCAAACAGCCCCCACAATCCAAAGAGACTTCCTGTGAGCACCGCAAATATCATGTACAAAAAAGCCCCCCATGCTCGAGGGTCGGAAATGATGCTAAAGAATCTGGATATAAAAAACCGTGTGTCCGGTTGGCTTACAGGAGCAAAAACCGGCTGGAGATGAGTTTCGATCTTTTTATAGGCAGTTGCCACTTCACTGGGGCTGCCATATTTGTCTAAAATCGAAACGAGTGCTTCATCCTCTGCAATGTTAGGATTCTCTTTTTTTGTAGTGTCCAGTGCAGATCTCAAATACTCCTCAGCATCCGAGAGGGCGTCTTGAATGAGTGCGGAGTCACTTTTCTTGAGTTCTTTTTTAAGTTGGTCTAAGTAATCATCTACACTTTGTTTCGTGACTGAGCCCCTCAGGGAGTCGTCCCTTGCCATTTTATCATTGGTCATTGTCTGGCTCCTTTCTGACTAACATGAACTTTGCGTATCTGCCATGTTGTTTTCCAACAAACTTTGCCAGATGCAGGGTGAGAGTGAGCAATAAAAAACCAGCTAGAGAAACAACAGGGTATAAAAAGATGACGATATAGTATTTCTGTTCCCCGAGTGTGATTAGGGCCCGGTCAAAAACAGGTCCAAGTACAGGATATGTGATGAATTTAACGGCGAAGGCCATCAGGATTAAGAGGCCCAAGGAATAAACAAGGCCTAAAGGAAATCGCGTAACCAGATAAATGAATGTTTTCCAGGTGAGGGATTCGGTTAAAAGAAGTCTCAGTTTCTTAGACAGGCTGAGGCCTTTCTGGATGAATATCGGCTTTCTAGGCATTCTGATTCCGAGGAGTGCTTCGACGATCCGGCCTTCGATCAGGGCGATCCCTCTGAGTGAAAATAGATATAAACCCAAAAGTGGTAATCC
The DNA here is from genome assembly GCA_964540205.1 of uncultured Eubacteriales bacterium. Classification (GTDB taxonomy): domain Bacteria; phylum Acidobacteriota; class Aminicenantia; order Aminicenantales; family Aminicenantaceae; genus WTAW01. Next base: position 16,098 of record CAZIMJ010000040.1, read on the forward strand.
TATGATCAGAAAAATAGTGCACAGTGATAATCCGGCTCCAAGGAGGGCCCAGAGACCAAAAATGCTTCCGGTCACAACAGAGAAGACCAGGTATAAAACCGCGGCCCAAGCCTGAGAATCACCATAAATGCGGAGGAGCTTTATTAGGGGAGAGCGGTCTCTTTGGGGAACTGTGGATGTCAGAGATGGTGAGATACGGGATTCAATTTCTCTGTAGGCCGATGCGATCTCATCGGGGCTTCCGTATTTGTCGATGATGGGAGCGAGTGCTTCTTCTTCAGAAATATTGGGATTTACATTTTTGGCGTTCGTGAGGGCAGTTCTCAAAAACTCTTCGGCGTCGGAGAGGGCATCCTGAATGAGCGCAGAATCGCAGCCTTTGAGCTCTTGTCTCAATTGGTCCAAGTATACGTCAACACCTTCAAACATTTTCGTTTCCCTCCAGAATTGTGTCGACAAAAGCTTTTGTCTGATCCCATATTTGGATCCAAGCTTTGAGTGTATCATGACCGGACTTGGTGATCTTATAATAACGCCTGGGTGGGCCGGAGACCGAAGGATCGACATGGCTTTCCAGCAATCCACTGTTCTCCAAAGAACGCAAGACAGGGTAGAGGGCTCCTTGCTTCATCATCTGAACGCTCTCATCGTGTGCCTCGATAAGTTTTGCGATTTGATACCCGTACATGGATTCCTTTGCACGATCGAGCACACCTAATAAAACGAGAGAAGCGGTACCCGAGTTCAATTCCTTCTGAAATTTTTTGCTGGTTTCGCTTATCAAGTTCAAGGTTATAACCTCCTCCCGAGTGATGTCTGTTGATTTTGATCGATCATTTCGTTTGACCATAGTAATATTTTGATATTAATGAAAATTTAATCATAATCACAAACTAATAGTAGTGTTAAGTTAACAATATTTCAAGCACTTTTTTCTGAATTATTCATAAAAAATGTCGATATTCATGATAACTACAATAATATCAACATATTACATTGTTGATCAGTCAATTTTATTTTGTGCGTCTTTCCATGTGATTTTCATTGTAATCGACATTTTTTACCCTTCGGGCGAACCAATCTCACAGCATCGGCTTCGTTGCAGCTCATTCGCGGTAGTTCACTACAGCTTCATGAGCCACTTCCTTGCCGCTACTATAACCTCAGTCCGTGAATAATCCATCCTAATCTGAATTAATCATAAAAAATGTCGATATTTATCATAACTATACTAATATCAGCATATTACGTTTTTTATAAGAATTTTTTTCTTTAATTTGGTAGCTAAAATCCATTATGATATAGACTATTTGAAACACGAAGTATCCTATTTCCGCTCACTGGAGTGACAAAGGAGATGCTGGTTTGAAAAAATATGTGTTTTGGAGTGTGCTCAATCAGCACACAAACATTGCTCTCACGGAGGATCTGTCCAAATATGCACAGGGTGATACTTTTTGGCAGGCGATGTTGAACCTGTCTGAAACGCTCCGTGAGTGGTTGTCCTCAAAACTGATGGAGGAGACAGATATCAATTCTCGGTTAAAAATGTATAATGAAACCGGGATCAACAAAATAGAATTGTTTTTGGAAAAACAGGGAGACCGCTACGCTGTCAGGTGCACCAACAGCCGAAGTTTTGTGGAGGCCGATTCCGAGCAAGAAGCCCTGATAAAATATATTGCTGCGAGATCGAAAACTTCTGTTGTCAATTCTGGAGAGCCGCCGGGATCTTGAAGAAACTGTAATGTGTTGTCCTGAATCCCTATACTTTACTTTTGTAAATAACCCTGCCGAGCTTTAAATAAGGTCGTTCAAAAAAGCGGGGCAGTGTCACCATAAAGAAAGGATCTGCTTTTCTATCCAGCGGTGCGACCAGGACCGTCTTAAGGCCTAGTTGATTTGCACCGATTATATCCGTGAGGACTCTATCCCCGACCATCAATGTCTTTTCCGGTTCTGACTCAAGATATTCCAGAGCCAAGTGAAAGGCCGCGGGAGAAGGCTTTCTGCGTTTGGAGAATATCGCATGAATTTCGAGTTGTCCTTCGATGGCACGAATTCTTTTGATCCGGTCTTCTGTGTGAGGGAAATTGGAAAGAAAACACATCCGGTATTTTGGTTGAAGGCTTCGGATCAATTTTTGAATCTCCTCTGGGATCGTTGTTTCCCCAGCGAGGAAACTTCGCTCAGATCCGGGCTTCCCTCACAATCTCCCTTCAGGAGATATACTATGCCCGTCCAGCCCTTCTCACGGTTTTCTCCACCACACAATTGGGACACTCAATAACGCAATGTGAATTTATGCCATCACGGGAGTACAAAATGCTTACTATTCCATTTAATTTTCGTATTTTTATAATATAATCAATATTTCGGCAGTGCTGTCAACACAATATACTTTTTTCTAAGGGCTTGGGAACAGAATTAAGATGTTGTCCTTATCTTTGGGGATCCAATAATTTGTAAACCAAAATCAATATATCCTCGTCTAATAGGGAGAAAAATGAGATGGCGATGGAAGAGAATGAAACAAATCTTATCGAGCGTGTATGCTCAGGAGACATCTATGCTTTTCAGGAGATTGTGGAACGTTATAAAAAGAAGGTCTACTACATCGCCTTTGATATCGTCGGTGATTTTCATGAGGCTGAAGATATATCTCAGGAGGTATTCATGAAAATGTATCGTGCCCTTAACCGTTTCCGAAAAGATGCGAAGATGAGTTCATGGCTCTATCAGATCACAGTCAACACCGCCATCGATTCTCTCCGAAGAAGGAAAGCAAAACCACGTTTCAATGTAGAAGATATCGAACTGGTCGGTGTACGAGATCAAGCTTTTCAAAGCGCAAGCCCGGAGGCCGATCCTGAGCGCAGAGCTGTTACGACGCTCATGCAGGAACACATAGATTTAGCACTTCAAAAGATTACTCCACAGGAGCGGACAGTTTTTGTGATGCGCCATTACAATGAGTTCAAGATCCGTGAGATCGCCGAAGTGCTGGAGGTGTCTTCCGGGACGGTCAAGAGCCTTCTGTTCCGTGCTTTGAAAAAGATGCGTAAAGAGCTTTCGTCATCCCGGGGCAAATATCGATGGGAGGCCAGTTATGAGTGATTGCCAAAAATACCAGGACATGTTTATTGATGCGCTTTATGGAGAGCTGTCTTTGGAAGATAAGCCGGTCTTCGAGAAACACTTAAAGGAATGTGGTTTGTGTCGGCAAGAGTATGAAGAGATGACAGCCACAGTAGATACGATGTCCCGGAGGATCCGGCCTGAACCCGAAGCAGAATTCTTTGATGGCTACTGGGACCGGTTGGCAAAGCGTATGGATAAGGAACGAGTGGTTCACACTGCCAAGGATAAATGGTGGGAATCTCTCTTTTCCAGAAGAATAGGATTTTTACCCCGATGGGCCTATCAAGCTGTGGCTTCGATACTTCTGGTTGTCGTCGGGATCTTTTTAGGGCGAATATTCTTTACACCAGGTCAAGGGACGGATCGGCCGGCCACGATGGCACAGGTTGTATCTCGACCTGATTCGCAGATCAATGTGTCGCAGCGTGCTTATAATTACATCCAGCGCTCAAAGTTGATCGTTCTGGCGATCTCTAATTTTGATTCACAAAATCAGGACCCCTACACCCTGGATCTTCCGTATCAGCAGCAGGTCTCCAGAGAGTTGGTCCAAGAAGCCAGTTGGCTGAAGGAAGAGCTTTCTGGTCGACATCATCGCCGGCTTCAGGAACTCGTCTCCGACCTCGAAGTCATCCTGCTTCAGATCGCCAATTTAGAGGAAGAATCGGATTTGTCTGCGATCGAACTTGTACAAGACGGGGTCAAGAACCGAGGAATTTTGTTCAAAATCCACCTGGCGGATACAGATCAGTCTAGAAATAGCTCGATAGCCCAATTAGAGGCCGATCGAGCACTGAATAAATCTAAAAGTTTTTGAAGGAGAATCAGATGAAACAGAAATGTTATATGTTTATTGTTGTGATACTAAGCATTTTCTTCCTTGGATTGACGACTCTTGCGTGGTCGGAAGAGAATCTGCAGGACAAGGATGCCAAGGCTTATAAGGATGCCTATAAACTTGTGATGGACGAGGAATGGGCAGCAGCGGCCCAATCCCTGGAAAATTTTGTCCGCACCTATCAACAGAGTGCGTATGTGGATGATGCCCGATTCTGGCGCTGTTATGTCAAAGAAAAATCAGAAGAGCCTTTGGAAGAGGTTTTTAACTGCTTCCAGGATTTCATCAACACCTATCCTGATAGCAAATGGGCGGATGACGCAAGGAATAATCTCATCACGATCGCCTGCCGCCTGGCCAAGCAAGGAAATCCCCGCTATGAAATGATCGTCCAGCAGTTCTATGAAGAGACGGCTGAGAATGAAGTCAAACTGGCTGCTCTTCATGCCCTGGAAGACATGGGGGATGAGAGGGCCCTTTCCTCGATTGCCAAACTGTATGATCAGTCTCTAAAGGATAAAAAGCTCCGCCAACGGATTATCAGTGTCTTAGAGGATTTTGAATCTCCCCAGGCTTATGAAAAGTTGAAAGATATCGCAATGAATGATCCCGACCCTGACCTGCGCCGGCGAGCTGTTTATGCCATCGAAGACTGGGAGGAGGATGATGTTATTGAAGTGTTGATGAGAGTCGTCAGGGAGGACAGTGACCTCAAAGTCAGGAGAGCCGCTTTGAATGCACTCGGAGAAACTGAAAATCTCGCTGTAATCCCGATCCTAGCCAAAGTGGCAGTGGAAGAGCAAGACGAAGAACTTGCCCGAGCTGCCGTGTATGCACTGGAGGAGGTCGATCACCCGGATGTTATTCCCGCACTTCAGAAGATCATAAAAGAAGCCAAGTCTGTCGAAGTGAAAAAGGCCGCTGTGTATGTCATTGAAGATCTCGAAGATAAGGCTGCGCTTCCGCTCTTAAGGGCGATTGCACTTGAAGAGAAAGACATGGAATTGCGCAAAACGGCCATCTATGCCTTGGAAGATATGGAGTTGAATGAAGCTTTGCCGATCTTGAAGGAAGTTTTGGAATCGGACGCTGATGTGGAGCTCAAAAAAGCCGCACTGTATGCTATCGAGGACTACGAGGACAAAGAGAGTGCGGACATCCTCTACGGGATCGCATTGAATTCCGATAATGAGGAGCTGGCAAAAGCTGCTGTGTATGCCCTTGAAGACAGGGTAGAAAATATGGAGAGTGGCGATCCTTCAATGCTTTTAGAGATCTATAAAAAGTCAAAATTTCCCTCTGTACGAAAAGCATCGTTGCACAGCATCGAAGACATCGAAGGTCCTGCTGCGATTGAAATGTTCGCGGCAATATTAAAGACTGAACAGGACCCTGATATAAAACGCACGATCATACATGCTCTTGGGGACACAGAAAGCGATGAAGCTGTCCCGATTCTTGCCGATATCGCCCTGAATGATAAGGATGTGAGGCTGAGGGCAGATGCGGTTTCTGCGTTGGGTGAGATCGGAACTCCAAAAGCCCGCGAAGCTTTGATGAAAGTCCTCGAGAAAAAGGAATAGGACTGTGCGCAGGCTGCTTCTCCCAATTTTCTTCGTTCTCAGTTTGGCCTTTGTGGCAAGAGCATCGATTGCCTCCCAGGTTTACCATCACCCCAGGCCCACCGAAAAACTTGAGGCCCGTTGGGAATGGGCGACAGAGAGTGCAAAAAAAAAGGGATTTAGCGATGGCTTTTGGGTGGCTTACAGCATCCAGCATCTCATGGGCGAAAACACCTTTTTTGCCTCGAACGGCAGATACACGTACAGCTCTTCTTATCATACGCTCGATCTAATGGAAGGGAAATCACTGGGAGAACTTATATATGGACAAAAGATGGCCCCTAACCTGTCCGGTGAAGAACAGGTCAAGAGTATCGCCCGGAAAGCCCTTGAAGAATTAGACAACCCCCATAAAGAGCAGCGTAAGGTCTGGAAGGATGTGGCGATCCTGTTTTTGTACAAGCCACTTTCCTCTCAGCCCCAAGTCATAAGATATAATAACCTTTCCGTTCCTTTCGACCCGAATGGATACGCTCTATTTTGGTTAGACAAAGCAAATGACGCAGAGAGCGTTTCTTTTCTCGGTAAACTCTATGGATCGACAGAAAATGAGAAATTCCAGAAGAGACTTATAGGTGCCATCGGTCTCCATTTCAAACCCGAATTAGTGGTTCCTTTCCTGGAGAAAGTTCTAAAAAGTCGTTCCTCAGATAATCTCAGAGGGAGGGCGGTGATCGAGCTGGGCGACCAGAATTCTGAGCGATCACTCGAGCTCCTTTTGGAAACAGCGCAACATGACCGATCCCTTCATGTTCGAAAAAGAGCTGTCTCCGGATTGGAAGACCTCGAGATGCCTGCCGCTACAGATGGCTTGATCGCTTTGGCTCGAAATGCCGATTTTCGTGACATCCGGCGCCGTGCGATCTCGGCCCTGGGAGATAAGGCATCCCGCAAAGCTGTAAAAGCTCTGGAAGAATTTGCTTTTAACGACAGCGACACACAAGTGCAGAAGCGAGCGGTTTATGCCCTTGAGGACCTTCCCGATGGTGAGGGTGTACCTTACCTCATAAAGATCGCCAACGAACATCCCAATCCCTCGGTAAGGAAAAGTGCGATCTACTCTTTGGGCGACAGCGATGATTCCCGTGCGTTAGAGGCATTGGTCCAAATCATTCGTAAAAAGAACTGATTATTGTCCAGAATATCTTTTCTTCCTCCTGTGTTTTTGATATACATTTAAGGAGGAGGTAAGATGAAACCCTATCAAATCTTTGGAATTGTTTTTCTTTTGATATTTGTGTTGGCATCCTGTGCCCCAGGGCCGAATGATTTTGAGAAAACTCCAGATAGTGAGGGGAAAGTTGCCGGATTCTGGAAGGGACTATGGCACGGGCTCATTTCGCCCATAACATTCATCATCTCCATTTTCAGCAAAAGTGTCCGTTTGTATGAAGTGCATAACAACGGGCTCTGGTACAATTTCGGATTCGTCCTTGGTGCCGGATTGTTCTTGCAAGGTGGGATATTCGGATCGAGGAAAGCGCGTAAGAAAAGATGAGCCAGGAAAAATTCTATTTGCCCGATCAAGATCCGTTTTTGACGTTAGATCTAGAAGTCGGACGGATTCAGTCCCTTCTCGACAGCCTAAAAGCCGAAGAGTGGAAGAGATCCACTCGTTGTGAGGGGTGGACTGTACGGGACCTGGTCGCCCATCTTGATAGTGATGAAGAATACAACGAGGCCTGTCTCAAAGGCAATGTTGCAGATTTTATTTCCGGGTACAAGGATTTCGACACATTTAATGCACAGATGATCCAAAACCGGACTAATCTCTCCAATGAGGACATTCTTGAGCAGTGGATCAGCCGCCAGGCCCGTGTGAGAGAGGAGTGGGCCAAATTGGGGCTCGGGGCTGAGATCCAGACGTCCATCGGCCCCTATCCGCTCCATTCTCAGATCTGGCACATCACCTCTGAATACGCCACTCATGGAGATGATATGGGCGT
>CAZIMJ010000041.1:0-34107 GCA_964540205.1 uncultured Eubacteriales bacterium
ATTTCGTGGCGCCGAACCTGGGAAAAGAGTCCATAGCCATCGACCTAAAGCAGGAAGAGGGGCAGCGGTTGATGAAGCGCCTGATCCAAGAGCTACAGGTCGATGTCTTCTGCACCAACACTATGCCGGCAAGACACACACGATTGGGCATCGACTATGACACCCTGCGTGAAGAGAAAGAGGACCTCATCTGGTGCAGTATCTCTGCTATGGGATTGGCCTATCCGGATGTGCCTGGATACGACCCTATATTGCAGGCCCTTTGTGGGTACATGGACCTCACCGGACACGCCGATGGACCTCCGCTCCAGTGCGGGCCTCCTCTGGTCGACCTCAAAGCTGGAGACGAGGCCTTTATCCAGATCATTCTGGCTCTTATGGAGCGCCAAGAGACAGGCAAGGGTAAACAGATCGATATCTCGATGGCTCAAGTCGCAGTGTCATGGCTTCACACATTTCTTCCCATGCTCGAATTGGGGAGCCCACCTTCAGAATTGAAACGTGCCGGGAACGAACACCGCCAGTTCATCCCCGTCAATGCCTATGCCACCAAAGATGGGTTCATCTACATGGCCATAGGCAGCGATGCTCAATGGCACCGGTTTATCCAACAATCGATGTTTGCTGCACTGGACGAAGAACGGTTCACCAGCAATGAAGGACGCCGGAAGGATAAACAAGATCTCCATGCGGGGATCACAAAGATCACACGGAAATACACTTCCAAGGACGTGTCCGAAGTCCTCGCAGCGTCCACTATCCCTCACTCCCCTATAACACCCATTGAAAAAGTCGCAGATCTGCCTTTTGTCGCCTCTTCGGCTCTCAGAACGACCACTCCTGATGGTCGTTCTGTACGCCTTCCTCCTCCGGCAGTTCTTACGGAATATCTCAATTTGCAAAACAAAGAACTTCCCTTTGCTCCGGCCTATGGGGAGCACACGGATGCCCTGCTGGCCGAAATTGGGCTTTCCCAAGATGAGATAACTTCTCTTCGAGACCGGGGGATCGTGGCATGAGACGGTTTTCCTACCACAAGCCACAGACGATCGAAGATGCCATCCGACTGAAAAACGAAAAAACGGGCGCCGTGTACATTGCTGGAGGGACGGATGTGATGGTCCAGATCAAGGACCGGGAGCTCCGACCATCCGCCATTATTTCACTCCGGAATATTCCAGATCTCGCCCGCATCGAGGTTAATGGAGAAGCCAGGATAGGAGCTCTCACGACGATCGCAGACATCATCCGGCACCCAACATTGAGCCAGGCGTTTCCTGTCCTCGTGGAAGCAGCCAGAAGGATAGGCAGTGTTCAAATCCGCAACGTTGCGACCATCGGCGGCAATCTCTGCAACTGTTCCCCTTGCGCGGATATGGCATTACCTCTGCTCGTTCTTGAAGCAAAAGTTCGACTTCGGAGCTCTGAAACAACACGGGAAGTTTCGATCGAGGATTTCTTCCAAGGACCGGGCGAATCCTGCCTCTTTGCGGATGAAATAATGACTGATATCCTGCTGGATCGCTCAGACGAAAATACTGTGGCGGTTTTTATGAAGAAAGGTCGCGTAAAGATGGACCTGTCTGTCGCCAGCGTCGCGGTGCTTCTGGAGATGGATGGCGATCTCTGCCGGAAAGCCCGTATTGCAGCCGGTTCGGTGGCGCCCGTTCCCCTGCGTCTGCGGGCGGTCGAAGAAGCGCTCGAAGGCTCAATTCTTTCGGAAAAAATTATCAGCGAGGCTCAGAGACTCTCTGAAGAGAATATATCTCCCATCACCGATATCCGCTCTTCGGAAGATTACCGCAGACAGATCGTGGGTGTTTTCGTCAAACGGGGTTTGATAAAAACTCTCGGGTAGAGCCGACGATGAGACGCGAGATAACCTTTGTCCTCAACGGTTCGGAAGTTAAAGTGGCCGCCATGGATCACATGCGGCTCATCGATGTCCTTCGTGACGTCCTTAGCCTTACTGGCACAAAAGAGGGATGTGGTGAAGGCGAGTGTGGCGCGTGTACGGTGATCGTCGACGGACAAGCCGTAAACTCCTGCCTTTATCCCGCCTTCGAAGTAGAGGGGAAGAATGTCGTGACCATCGAAGGACTCCAAGGGCCTGAGAACCGGTTGTCTCTCCTCCAGCAGGCATTTGTAAATTTTGGGGCCATTCAATGCGGTTTTTGCACGCCGGGGATGATCCTCTCCGCAAAAGCTCTGCTCGATTCTAATCCCAATCCGACCGAAGCACAGATCCGGGATGCACTCCAGGGGAATCTTTGCCGGTGTACAGGATACGTGCAAATCATCGAAGCCGTAAAAAAAGCTGCCATCAACATGAGGGATTCCGAATGAACAACTTCAGCCACATCGGGAAAAAGGCCTCTCGCCCGGACGGCGCTGACAAGGCAGCGGGGAGAGCCCTCTACATCCAGGATCTCACCAGACCTGGGATGCTCTACGGCAAGATAAAATTCAGCAAGTTCCCTCATGCCCGCATAAAAAATATCGACACATTAAAAGCCAAACGTCTGCCTGGCGTAAAGGCCGTGATCACTGCATACAACACTCCTGAGATCCGGATCGGCTTTCTAAGAGACAACTTCGCTCTCAAGAAAGATAAAGTGCGTCAATACAGAGACGAAGTTGCTGCGGTGGCCGCAATCGACCCTGAGATCGCAGAGGAAGCCGCAGACCAAATCGAAGTCGAGTATGAACCCCTTCCAGGTATTTTCTCACCCGAGGAGGCCATGAAGGAGGGTGGCCCTCTCATCCATGAAGTCGATCCCAGAGGTCGTGAACGAACAAACAATACTCTTCCGTTGAAATTCCATCACGAATCCGGAGACTTAGAGTCGGGGAAGCAAGCAGCCAAATTTATCGTCCAAGGCCAATATTCGACCCCTCTTGTCCAGCAGAGCTGTATGGGAACCGCAGGGTGTATCGCTGAGTTCGACATGAACAACAACCTCACCCTTTGGGCCAAAACACAGATCCCCTTCTTGGCCCAGCGTGATTTCAACAGGGCGCTCAACGACATGGGACTCCGGGGAAAGAACACGCGGATTATTATCCCCGCACTGGGCGGTGGTTTCGGGACAGGGCTGGACACGCATGCGTACGAATACATCGCCATTCTTCTTGCATACAGAACGGGCCATCCTGTCAAAATCCTCTACACAAGAGACGAAGAGTTCGGCTTCCTCTCTCCGCGGCAATCCACGCAAACAAAGATCAACCAGGGTTGCGACGCAAAGGGCAAACTCACCTTCCGTTCCGTAGAGGTCCTGCAGGACAATGGGGCTTACACATCCTGGGGGGCGACATATCCATCTGTAATGATGTTGCCGGCAACGTCCCTCTACCGTGTGCCCAATGTCTATTTTGATGCCAAGCTCGTCTACACCAATAACACTTACTGCCAGGCCATGCGCGGCTATGGCAATCCTGAACACTCCTGGGCCCTGGAAAGCAACATGGACGAACTCGCCGAACAAGCGCGTTTCGACCCGTATGAATTCCGCCTTATAAACAGCAACAAACCCAATGAGACAACACCCATGGGGCTGAAGATCAGCACGTGCGGCTTGGAGGAAAGCCTAAAAAGCGTGGCCAAAAAACTGGACTGGGCCAAAAAGCGCGGAGAGGGCAAGCAACGGGGAGTGGGGATGGCCTCGCTCATCCACGTGGGCGGAGGTGGACGCATCTACCGATCCGACGCCAGCGGTTTGATCCTTAAGCTGGATGACTTCGGCAACGTGAATGTCTACCACGGTGGAGTGGAAATGGGACAGGGTCTGCACTCTGTCTTGACGATGGCAGTGGCCGAATCACTGGGCGTCAGACCGGACAAAGTCTTCATAAACCCGACAGACACAGGCACGTGTCCATGGGATGTGGGAACCCATGCCAGCCGGGGGTCCTTCATGGCAGGAAATACGGCTATTCTCGCTGCTAAAAAACTCCGGAGTCAAATTTTTAGGCTGGCTGAAGAGGTGTTCCCCGAAGAAGTCCATAAAAATCTGAAAAAACATAAAACAAAAAACCCGGATTACGAGCCCCCTGAATTCGATGTCCGGGGAGCAGCGACAGAAGAGCGTTTTGAGCTCAAAGATGGCTTCATTTTTCTCAAGGACGCTCCTGATGAACCATGGTTGCGGCTGGAATTGGGCCGATTTCTCCGGGCCATCCACTTCCGCGATCAGGGTCAGATGATGACCGCAGAAGTCTTCTATGACCCGCCTAACGAACTCCCAGACTTTGAAAAAGGATTTGGCAATATATCCTCCACGTATGTCTTCGGAACCCAAGGCGTGGAGGTTGAAGTGGACACAGAAACCGGGGAGGTAAAAATTCTTCGGATGACTGCGGCACACGATGTCGGAAAGGTTTTGGATCCAGAGGGACTCAGAGGACAAATCTATGGAGCACTCGCTCAGGGAATAGGGTATGCGCTCTACGAAGAGCTTCAAACTGAGAATGGAAAAATCCAAAACACAAATTTCAGAGACTACAAGATCCCGACGATCCAGGAATTGAATTTCCCGATCGATCTCGAGTTTATAGAAACCAACGACAGCTTCGGTCCCTTTGGTGCCAAAGGAGTGGCTGAATCCGGGCTTGTGCCCACAGCGCCGGCTATAGCCAATGCTATATACGATGCAGTCGGCATTCGGATCCGAGACCTCCCCATCACACCCGAGAAAATCCTCGCAGCTCTGAAGAATCACAGCAGGATCAAAAGATAGACAAGTACCGAATAACAGAATTTCGTTTTAGAAACCGCCAATTGGGGCATCCGGAATGACAATATTGCCCTATTAAATGTCCCAATTGTGTGGCGTATAAGACAACCGACCATCCTCCGATCGTCAGAGACCTCACCTCCTAGGGGGGTGAAATTTACTCCCCCTATATCACCCCCTATGGTGATTTACTCTGCAAAACATCCTCTCTATCTTAATAGTGAGAGTGAAGAGTGGTGAACCATGAGGAAATCACAGATCTATTACCACAGGGCTCATAGGCAAATATCTTTTTCTTGGAAATCTCTATTCGTTGAATTTTTTCTCTTCATCCCCTTTTGCTGGTCATTAATCCTCTATACCTACCCTCCCATCACCCGTCTAGCAAGCCAATTTCTTATCGAGTGGAACGCTCCTCTGCATCCGGCCTCGACTTCATCCTTGACGGAGAAGGCGTTTGTATTTGGGAGTATCACCACTCCCCAAATGCCCGGGCGCTATCCAGCTCCCCAACTCACTTTTGCTGTCTTTATATTGTCAGTACTCTTAATTTTTATGGCAACAAAAATTCGAATCCCCAAACCTATTGCCATATGGGTAATTTTTGTCTGCCTGGTAAATCTTGTCTCGGTCCTCTTTTTCACCTTTCTCCCCGCCTTTTTTCCCTACACTATCCAGCACTTTTCCGAATTATTCATGAAGACAGAAATCACCATATGGCTTTTTGTCCCCGTTATCATGGAAGCGTCGCTATTACCCCTTCCTTCATCGAAGATAACCAAATTTATGGCAATCCTATTTTCCCTGCTCTATGCTGTGGCCTTCGGTGTGGTGCGGTATGTTCTATTTGTGCAAATTCTTGTTAGATTCTCCTACATTTTTATGGCCGTTCTCTTCTTCTGTTTCGGTCCATTTATCGATTTTATCGTTGTGGTTGGAGTCTATTCATTTTATGTCAGCCTCGTCTCCAAAAAGATAAATCAAGACTTGAGGGTATGGAATTGGTCGTACTAATCCTGAAGATATATTTGATCTTCACGGCAATAATTATGATCGTCTATTTTATCCGCCACTTTATATTTACACTCAATCGCCTGACCGGGAAACAGCGGATTTATTACCAGGACATCCTAGATTCCGAACTTCCGACTTTATCCGTGTTTGTGCCCATGCACAATGAAGAAAAGGTCGCATCCGACATCCTGAATCGTCTCATCGCAGCAGATTACCCAAGGGACAAGTTGGAAGTGTTCCCCATAAACGATCATTCGAAAGATAAAACCAAAAAGATCATAAATGAATTCGCAAAACAGCACCCTTTTATCAAGCCACTTCACAGGGGCAAAGGGAAACGAGGAAAGCCTGCTGGACTCAACGAAGCCATGAAAATAGCGACTGGGGAGATCGCCATTGTATTCGACGCCGATTACCTGCCACCTAAGGGAATTCTTCGGGATATGGCGATCGCTTTTAAGGACCCAGAAGTGGGAGCTATGATGGGGCGCGTGATCCCGATCAACACTCCGAAAAATATGTTGACAAGGCTTCTCGATCTCGAGAGATCAGCGGGTTATCAGATCGACCAGCAAGCAAGGTATAACTTAAAACTCATTCCCCAATATGGGGGAACGGTCGGAGCGTTCAGAAGAGATCAGTTCCTCACATTTGGAGGATTTGATAAAAACATCCTGGCTGAAGACACAGAACTGACCTTTAATTTTTTTATCAAGGGTTGGAAGGTTGTGTATGCCAGCCGGGTCGAATGCTACGAAGAGGCCCCTGAAGATTGGAATACAAGAGCGCGACAGATAAAAAGATGGGCACGTGGACACACTCAGGTCATGTTCAGATATCTCTGGCCGATGTTGAGGTCGCCCCACATCACCACTTGGGAAAAAATCGATGGCGTTTTGCTTCTTTCTATATATGCTGTCCCCTTCCTGATCGCACTGGGGATCGCCATATCGCTGATTCTCTTTTTCCTCGGTGAAATGCAGATCTTTGAAAGCCTTTTTTTGTTTCTGCTTGTCATCGCTTACAACACATTCGGGAATATTGCTCCTTTCAACCAGTTGGGGATAGCAGCTCTAATAGATGGGTCTACACACAGAATCCGCTTATTACCTCTTCTTTTCTTTGTTTTTTTGTTTAACTTGTGGAGCTCTTCTGTCGGATTCGTTAACGCTGTGTTTGACCTCCTGTTTAAACGGGAGATCCGCTGGCAAAAAACAGAACGGTTTAGAGACGCTACCGGGGGATCAGGATGACATTCGTTATTTTTTTTGTGATGTTTCTCTTTCTTCTCCTCCTCCCCTTCCTTCCCGCTATCAAGGAACTTGTACGACCTCTCGATGCCAGCCCGCTCTCCATCAACATGGATTACAGCAGAGATCCCCGGTACTTTGGGAACTCATTCAAAGGGATCTTGAAAAGAGCCCTCAGGACCGAAAACTTGAGTGAGGGGAAAAAACTGATAACGTTGTCCAAAAGCGAAACTGTCGAGATCGTTTCGAAAACAAAGATCCCTGCTGGCGACAAAGTCGACCATCTGATGTATGTGATGGGCAATCTTATATCTCTTGAGAACGTAACGCTCGATAAAGAGATCTATGTGGACGGAAAGGCTTCCATCGGCGAGCGAAATACACTGCGAGCCCTGGCTGCAGAGGGCAAAGTTTCACTCGCTTCTAAAACCACGGTTATTCGCTGGGTGGACGCCGAAGGCGAGTTCATTGCAGCTCGCTCATGCGACCTGGGGTGGAGCATTTCTTCCGGGAACAGGCTTAAAATCCACCCGGACTGCCGCTTTCGACGTCTCTATGGAATGCCGGTACTGACCTCGGATGAAGGCCTAGAAAAAGAGATCTCCGATAAAGACCAAGAATGTGAAGAGATCGGAGATGCAGCCTTCATCAGTGACAAGGATTGGACGATCATCCCTCCTTACACCAGGATAGACAAAACTCTTATATTCAAACAAAACCTTAGGATCAAAAGAAATTGTGTCTTGGATAAGGATGTGAAAACGTATCAAAAACTTGTCCTGGAAGAGGGGGTCCGGATAAAGGGTAACGTCTTTGCAGAAAACGGCATCACGATAGGTTCTTCCGCTCGTATTTTTGGAAACATCTTCTCACAGGAATCGATCCGTCTCGGAAAAGGATCCAAGATCGGCCGTGCAGGCGCCACAAAGTCCGTTGTCGCAAGAGGGGGGATCGTGCTCGACAGGGGTGTTGTCATCTATGGTTACGTCGTAGCCGGAAAAAGAGGAAGAGTTCTGTGAAAAAAGCCTTGATTACCGCAGGAATTTTTTCCCTGGTCGTTTTCTCCCTCTATCATTTCTTGCTGTTCCTAAAAGGCCGGAGTTTATCCCACGACCAAGAGATCAAGGTGATCCTTGTATATACATCAAACTTTGTAAAGGACTATTCCCATATCATTAAGGCATATGAAAGTATTTTGGAAGAGGAGGGAATTCCCTATGACGTTTTGAGCGCTCATTTGCTCCTCTCTCTCGAACCAGACGATGTTGTGAAATACCATCCTGCGATCATCTTTCCTGATGGTGCTGCACGGTATCTCCCGCCCGAATTCGAAACCTGGACAAAGGATTATTGTGCAACAGGCGGCAATGTGACCGTTGTCTACGACGCGGGAACGATCAGTGTGAAGAAGGCATTCCTCAAAGAAGCCATATTCGCACAAATGACAGGGATTAATTACATAACTTATGACCTCAAAGGGGAAGACGCCTATACGGTTGGCTATATCAAATTTGTGGATGAGGAGTGTTCCGAATTCTTCCAGGTCCCATTCGGGAAGACGGCCGAAGGCCTCCTCCTCGGTGGGTATGCCTATGGAAAATTAGAGTACCCTATTGCTTGTAACATGTATCACAAAGCCATACGTCCTGATGAGGTTTTTGCGACTGCTATTGCCAAAGACGGCCAAGAATACCCCGCCATCGTTCTGAGAGAATGCGGCAAGGGCAAGGTGCTCTATGTGAACCTTCCCTTGGGGCATCTCAAGTGTTTCTCGGATGATTTACCGCTGCGCGCTGTCCTCCGGACTTTTCTCAAAAAGGTTGTCAAGATTCCCCATCTTCACAACACGTCCTACGGCAAAGGAGGTCTTGTGATCAATTGGCATATCGACTCAAGTATCGACTGGGCGAGTATCGATGCCATGTTGAGAGACGGATATCTCATGAAGGACATCAAGTATTCTCTCCACATCACCGCGAGTGATTTCCGGGATGAGCCGGGAGATGGGTTGGGATTTGACGCTTGCGGAAAAGGGGGGCCGTTTTTACAGCTCATTAAGGATTATGGAGTAATCGGTTCTCATGGAGGATGGGGACATAACTGGTTCTCGAGAAATATCGAGAACAACACATTCCAAAGAAAAGAGATCTATGACTACATCAAGAAGAATAATGAATGTCTCGAAAGCATCGTCGATTACAAGGTCGTCGAATATGCGGCTCCCAACGGAACCCACCCTCAGCCTGTGACAACAGAGGTCCTGGAGGAACTCGGATTTCTTGCTTATTACTATACGGGTGATACCGGGTCTGCGCCCAACAGGACCTTTTTCAACGGAGAGAAGATATCAGACCAAGTCATCGCTTTTCCGATCTTGACCTTCGGAAAGGCCGCATCATTTTACGAAATGCAGAGATACGGTTACTCGGAAGACGAGGTTAAAAAATGGCTCTCGAAAATCACAGATTATGTGATCGACAACAGAACTGTCAGGCTCATCTACTCCCACCCCTATGACATCCCTGAATATCCTGACGCCATTAAATCATTCTTAAACTATGCCAATCAAAAACAGCAAGAGGGAAGCCTCCGAATCGACACCATGACGAGTTTTACCTGTTTCCTTCTGAAGTTTTTAAAAACTGACTACCAGTTTAAAAACAAAGAGAAAGAAATGATCATTTCCTTGTGGAATCCTGAAGAGCTCAAAGGAATAACCGTGGCTCTGCCGAAAAAAGGACACAAAAAACCATCAGCGCAATACCTCTCTGTAGAGGAAGATGAGGATTACTATTACATGACGATCACTCGTTCGATCAAGGAAAAAGTGATCGTCGTGGAGAGGCAATAATGGATGCATGTGAAAACAAAAAAAACACTATTTGGGTAATCAAGAAATCCTTGAACTTAGACAAAATCAGGATGAGAAACGCTAAAATACGGGAAGGAGAGATGGGAACATGAAGATATTCATTGTATTTGGGACAAGACCAGAGGCTATCAAACTCGCACCTTTGATCTACAAATTAAGAGAATTCAACAATATGAGAGTGGTTTCTTCAGGACAACACTTGGAGCTTTTAAGCCAGGTCATTGACTTTTATAAGATCCAGCCGGACTACAGCTTCGGCTGCATGATGGATGGACAGGACCTCGAAGGATTGTACAAGTGTATCCACAGGAAGATGCGGATCGCTATTGACACAGAGGACCCGGACCTGATCATCGTGCAGGGCGACACGTTCACCACATACTCGGCCGCCTTTGTCGGCAGCATGCTTAAAAAACCTGTGTTTCATGTGGAAGCTGGACTGCGAACAGGAAAGAAATTTTTCCCCTTTCCGGAAGAGATGTTGCGATCGCTCGTGAGCCGGATCGCCGATTTTCATTTTGCACCCACCCCCAAAGCGGCGGACAACCTTCTGGCCGAAGGGATCAGAGAAGACAGGATCCTCATCACGGGGAATACTGTGGTGGATGCATTTGACCTCGCGTTGACACTTATGGACAAAGAACAAATCCTGAGGGAGATTGCCCGGAATGATCCCCAAATCCTGAAGATGCTCAACGGGAAAAAACTGGTTCTGATAACGGCCCACCGCAGGGAGAATATCGGCGATCCACTCGTCAATATCTGTCGGACGGTCAAATCTTTAGGAGTTGAGTACAAGGACACACTTTTTCTATGGCCTCTCCATATGAATCCGGATGTCCGAAACATCATCCAGAAGGAAATGGGAAGCCGCCCGGACAACATATTCCTCACGGAAGCCTTGACATACCCCACAATGGTGTATTTGATGCAAAAGGCTTCTATCATCATGAGCGATTCGGGAGGGATCCAAGAAGAGGCCGCGACCATAGGAAAACCTGTGATTATATTAAGGGAGAGCACGGAACGACCCGAAGTCTTGGAATCGGGGTATGGTTTTCTCACGGAAGATGATTATAACAAGATCACCGATGTTTTCGGCAAACTCTATGCAAATAATAATGGATATGAGGATCTCGCTCAAAAGTCCAATCCCTTCGGTGACGGGAGGGCATCGGAAAGAATCCTTAATTTCCTTCAACTGGGGGAAATCCAGACTTTTATCCAAAATTATCCCAAATCAGCGGAAGACGTTTTGGATTTTCAGGATAGGGTTCAGCCCAGGAGGCAAGTATGAAGAGGAGTATTTTTCTTGCGATCCTGTTAGGGATCCTGGCAGTTCAATGTTTCGGTAATCCAGTAGAGGAACAAGCAGATGGTCGATCCCAGCGGGTGGAGGCGCACTTACTCTACGAAAGTCTCAATCCTCATGACATTTACGGATCCTGGACAAATATCTTTTTGAGTTACTACGTCAGTCCCCAGAGAGGTTTAACTTGGTTTGTTCAGCTCGGAGGATTCTCCAGGAATGTCGGAGATGCGTTTCTCGGCGTGGGTGGAGCGTATAAAGATTGGGGAGAACGGTTATACACATATACAGCCCTCTCTGCTGGCTCGGATTCCGCTTATTTGCCCAAAGTCAGATTCGACAACGATTTCAACTTCAAGTTTGGAGATAAGCGAAATATCGTCTGGACTCTGGGAATCACCTACGTGAATTATCATAATACTCACGAGGATCTGATCCTGTCATCGGGAATCACCCTCTACTTTCCAAGTTTGGTCACGACCTACAGGATCTTCCGGAACAAAAGCGATCCCGGGAGTTTTACGTCCTTCTCACACCTTATAGACGTAGCTTACGGAAGAGAGGGATGGCAGTGGACCAATCTGACCTTCTCTTTCGGAAATCAAGCTTATCTCGCCGACTACCTCGCCAAACCTGAGGAGGTAGACCAGGACTCACTCTATCTGGTCCTCAAACACAGGCGCTGGATCAAAAAAGGATGGGGGATCCTTGGGGACATCAGTTATTTCAAGCTGGAGGATGGATACAAAAAGCTCGGCCTATCCATAGGATTTTTTAAGGAATTCTAGAATCGAACCAGCTTCCTTGTATTTGCCCTACTGCTTCGTTTGTGTTCGCTCGATCTATTTCTATCCGAAGTCAGTGTCGAGATCCCGATGATCTTCCATATCTCACCCTGTTTTTCCATCTCCCAAACATACGTCCCCTCAAAAACAACTTGTCTTTGATCTCCTGACTCTGGAATCCCAGTGATGATATTTGAAAAACTCACCTCTGCCCTGTTGTTCTCCTTCAATTGGATCTTGATATTTGACGCCACAGACCTGAAACTTTTGTACAGGCTTGAGATCAGCTCTGTATCTTCTTTGATCCTCTGAAAAAGCGCGGAGGAGCATGAATTTTCATAAAAAGAAACCAGATTTTTGTTGTTGAGCGACTGGACATATCCATTCACGATGGCCCTCATTTTCTCGGGTGCTACAACCTGCTCCGCAAGATTGTAATATCTATTCGCCTCATCATTTTCCGGGTCTAATCGAAGCACTTTTTTCACTTGATTGAGACATTCCTCATAATCCCCTCTTTCGTAAGCGACTTGAGCGAGGGATATTCCCTGTCCGATCTCCTGCCTCTTCAGCTGCTTTGTCTTCTCCTGCTGGGCCCGTGTGAGATAAGATTTTGCCTGACTGTTGCTGGGATCCAGCCTCAATATTTCTCTCATTACGCTTATACTCTGGTCGTACCTCTCTTGATTGAATGCACGGATCCCTGTATCCAGTCTTCGTGAGAGGTCGACCTCTGGTTCTCTGCTTTCGGCTCGCCTGGGAGTTACATCCTTGATCACAGCACTCTTTTCGGTTGTACCACTCTGTACCTCTGCCCTGCCAGCAGATTGAAGCAAGCCCTCCATGTTCGCCACTCTCTTTACAACCTCATCAATATCTGCACTCTCATCCGCAGACATCAAGCTGAGATATTTTTTGTAATAAAACACTCCCTTTTCGAGATCCTGTCTCTGCTCAAATAACTCTCCCAATTGTTTGTATGATCGGGGGTCCTCCTCATCAAGGGCGATCACCTTCTCGAATTCCTGGAGGGCCTCTTCTGTCTTCCCCAGTTCCTTGAGAATAGTGGCTATGTTGAACCGGACATCAATATCCTCAGGATCTAGTTCCAATACACTGTTGAATTGATCGAGAGCTCCTGAATAATCCTTATCTTTCAAGGACTCATGCGCAGCAGCCAGAGTGGTTTCTTTTGTCGGGACCTGTGAAGACAAGGCGGGTTTTGAACTCTCTGGACGCAGCACAAAATACCATACGCCTCCCCCAATAATAGCAGCACCCAGGACTGCGGCGACAGGGATGAAGAATCTTTTTATGCTGAACGATACTGTGATCTCCCTCGACGTGATGGGTTTCCTTGCGGGTTTGATCCTCTCAATGGGGGGGATTCCTCTTTCGATCTCCTTGAGTGCGTAGAGCAGGTCCAGAGCACTCTGATAGCGACAAACCTTGTCTTTTTCCATGCACTTCATGATCACCCGGCTTAAATCCTCAGAGATCTGCATGTTCAAGCCTTTTGGCTCCTTGGGTTTTTCCGTCACGTGTTTCATGGCAATGCTCATGGGTGTTTTCCCCTCAAAGGGTGTCCGCCCGGTCACCATTTCGTAGAGGATCACTCCCATAGAATAGATGTCAGACCGCAAATCGATGTCCTCTCCTTCAACCTGTTCAGGAGACATGTACTCCGGCGTCCCGATGGTCGATCCATTCTCAGTCATCCCCTTCAACTCTCGTGAACGCGCGATCCCAAAATCCATGATCTGCGCGATCCCATCCCTATCGATCATGATGTTCTGGGGCTTCAGATCCCGGTGTACGATCCCCAAACGGTGGGCTTCGGCCAATCCCTCACATATTTCCGTTGCAAATCCCAGAACTTTCCCCGTGCTCAACGGCCCCATCCGTCTCACGGAACTCTTCAGATCCTCTCCTGATACATACTCCATCGTGATGTAATAGGTGTCGTCCTCCCGGCCCAGATCAAACATCCGGCAGACATTTTTATGCGATATTTTGCGCGCGATCTTCAACTCGTTGCGAAACCGCTGGATAACCTTCTCATCGGCCGCGATCTCAGATTTTATCGTCTTCAGGGCGATCTTCTCCTCCACTTCCTTATCGAAGGCTTTATACACACTGCCCATGCCTCCCTTTCCCAGTTCCTCAAGGATCAGATACCTCCCTGCAAACACACTCCCCGCCTCCAAATTCTTCGAGGGAGCCACCAGCGTTTTGGTGAACGCATGCGGCACAGTGTCTGGAAGAACATCCTGAGGCTCACTTTCCTGGAGTTGGGATGGGGCGGCAGGAACAGGGCTTTCATCCTTTGAAGATAGAGATTTGTCCTCAGTGACGGGCTCAACAATTATTTTGGATTCAGGTTTGGAGGCTTTTTCTTTTTTTTCTTTAGCCTTCCCGAGAAGCACATCACTCCCGTCAGAAGCGATAAATATCTTATTTTCACAACCGCTGCACGGATAGGTCCAGACAGGTATTTGCTTGTTGAACACACCCTCCAGCATGGCTTGAACAAACTTCCAAATAATCACCCCGATAACAGTGAAAAAGAAGTTATGTCTCCTCACTTGAAGTGCCATTTCAATGATAATGATAATTATGGCAGCGAAAACAAATCCCAGAGCGCCACTCAAAAATCTATGGCCCCCGCTCACAAAATTGACCACATCCTCTGTCAACACAAGCCCCTCAGGACGCTCCGAAGAAAAAGGCCGGAAAGACTCGACCTTGAAGCTCTTTTTTTCTTTGCAGTCCGGACAATCCACAGAAACGAGCCCATCGAGAACAGGACGTTCATTCCAGGATAATGATTTTATCTGATCCACCTTTTGTGTGGCCCAGACCCCCGTTTCCTTAACTCCGGCTTGGATCTCTTCTGGCAACACAGAGATGGGACTTTGAATCTGCTTGCGGAGAACACTTGCCATATACGCCCCGATCCCAAAAATAATTGTCATCCCCACCGCGCCATCAAAAAATCTGTTGATCAAAAGAGCGATCAAAAGCAACGCACCCAGCAAGGCCCCAGGCGCCATCTTGACCGTTCCCTGAGCATTTATGGTGTTGGAAAATTCTATGGGCCATTTGAAGATCCAGTAAAAATTGTAAAAAGGCAAGAAATGATAACCGACCGCAGCCCCCGGAGATATTTCATAATCTTTATTCATTTCTCGGAGGATCTTGTGAAACCTGTGTACACAGAATAGCCAAAAAGCCATACCGACAAGACCGATGGCAATGAGATAGACCAAAAGATCATCCATATCGTTGCCGCTGGCTCCACCGATAAGCTCGACAAAGAGAAAAACGCCCGCGATGATAAATCCGATCCAAACTTTAGGCAGAGCAGAGAAGGGCCTTTGGAGCTTCGTCAGGGTTTCAGTTTTATTGAGTGATGTGAGGAATTCTTTCATGAAATGTCTCCATTCAAGGAATGGTAGTTATTAATCTGAATAATCCAGGATAAATATGGAGTTTGGGAATTGTTAAAACATTATTTTCAGGCCGAGCGAGATCTTGAAGAACGAAGTTTTTATCTCCACAGGGTTTATAGACTCCTGAAGAGCAAGAGCATTCTGTTCGAGCAGTGGGGGCAGGCTTTCCACTCCTTCATGAAAGTTCGCTAGGTATGTACCTGCACGGACTTGCCATTTTTCTTCCACATTTTTCAGCATAAAATATCTCGCATCGATGTTTAAGCCGAAACTTCGCGAAAACTGAAGATCAGCTCCGCCTCCAACATTAAAGCCGATCCCACTGAAAGAGGCCTCTAAAGTTGCAGGAATGTCGAAAAAATCGATATACCGTGTGATATAAGGCCATTCCTCAATGGCCCAGGTAGTTCCATATCCTACGAATGTACTCGCGTTATTGAGGCTACCAGAATAATAAGATACGCCCCCGCTGAAAAAAGGAGCAAATAATCCCCCACTCCGGACTTTATAAAAAAGATTGCCGGAAAAAACAGTTAGTGAAGAAACCCCTCCTCCTTGAATTTGCCACTGTTTTGATGTATTGCCTGAGCGGCCATCAGACCACTCCCAGGACAATTGATAATTACTCATGCTGCTCGAAGTGAAATTTGCGCCTGAATTTGCATCGAGCCGCAATTCGATCCCCAGGCCTTGCGTTATAAAGAAATTGAACGAGCCATAAAATCCCATAGGTTTCTCCAATCCCTGGGTAAGGGTTCCATTCTCGGTGGCACGATCCAGGCTTCCCTCGCTGAAGCTATCCGAGTAGGAGACACTGTTTATCGAATAACCCGATGTGTAGCTTCCGCCAAAGGCGATCTCGAACCGTGTGGGACGGGCTTCCTGGGTTGGCGTTGGGGGTTCAGGCTTTTTTTGGATTTCTACGACTTTTTCTTCGGGTTCAGGAGCCTTCTCTACCGCCTCTTCAATGTCCTCCTTTTTTGCCTTTTCGATCTCAACGAACATTTCATGAATATATCCTGTAAGGAGCACTCCCACTTCAGTCTGGACCTTGACCGTAAACCATTCGGCTTCCTTTTTTTCAACTTCAAACACAGCCCCCAAGGTGGGGTGTTTGATCACATCACTCTGGAGATCGGGTTTTGCCCGGATCGTGGCATTCTCGACCACAACCTTGATCTTTTGTTTTTCTGTCTGACCTGCCAGAGGCAGCACAGTTAGAAAAACGACAACGAGACAAAAAATGACCTTTCCATTGGATAGCCTTCTCATTCCTTCTCCTTTGACAATGTTTTTGGCGCGTACTAAGGGAATTCCTCACATATTAGCATATTTTCCTTCGCTTAAACCTGTGCGTAGAAATATCATAGACCAGAGGACGTGTCAACAATAATGATGACGTCGGAAAGGGCCATTTCACCAAGATGTAGGGTCCATTCAGGGAATGGACCGAGCCAATTTTGGGATCGTTCCCCGAACGGACCGTTTGGGAAACGGTCCCTACATTTAAACTGTGTCGAGCTTATTTGACGTCCACTTTAAGGATGATGGCTGCGGCCGAATCTCCTGCGGCACAACCGTCAAAAAGACCGTATCCTCCCCCCTTGATCACCAGCTCTTCAATCAATTCGATGATGAGGCGTGCACCCGTAGGTCCCTGCGGATGTCCCCAGATGAGGGAGCACCCGTAGTTATTCATATCCTCGAGTCCGATGCCCATCTCCCTACAGAAATAGACATCATTCACAGCAAAGGGGTTGTGGGTTTTTATTGCTTTGACATCCTTGATGTCTATTCCCACAGAAGAAAGAGCTTTCCTGGCAGCAGGAACGATCGACATGGCCATGAAGCCCTTTTTGGCTCTGGCTTCTGCGTAGGATAGAACCTGTATCTCCACATTCGGATCTCGGCTGAGTTCACGCGCTTTATCCCTAGTCGTCATTACGATACTGGCGTTTCCATCGGCGGGGTAGGTCTGAGTTCCGAAGGTGACGGTCCCGTTGGGCTGAGCAGGCCTCAGCGTAGCCAGGGCATCGGCGGTTGTCGGGAAAACTCCCTCATCTCCGGTTACAGTCGCCAAAACCTTTCGTCCCATAGGATCTTTCGCTTCGATCGGGACAACCATATAGCGGTGGAGAAAAGCGCTGTTATCCTTGAGGGCATCCTGATACTGGTTGTATCTGATAAGTGTCACCTCATCCTGTTCTTCCTTAGTGATCCCAGTCTCTTCCGCCACTTTTTCGGCAGTCTCGATCATTGCATTTTTGGCCCAGGGGTCATAACCGAAGTTGTCCCACACCCAGTCCTCTTTATCCCCGGTTCCCCCCGTACCCAGTGGATTGGGATAATAGATGTGAGGGCCATTGCTCGTCCGGTCACATGTGACAACGAGGATCGTCTCCTGGTCACCCATTTCCAATTCCTTCGATGCCACACTCACACACCTGGCCGATGTGGCACACGCCTGGCTGATCATAGGACCTGTTATTCCTGTGGCCCCGACCATAGCAGCCATCCAGGGGGCTCCGTAGAAACAATTTTTTTGGGGCACGGTCATCCCCAGAACCACACTGTCGAAGATATCCGGACTGATCCTCCGGGCAGGAAAAGCTCCTCGACATACCTCAGCAGCAAACTCCATGGAATGCAAGTGGGCAAAGCTTCCTTGCCATCGGCAGAAGGGAGTGCTCCAATAAGCGTCATAGGGAATGTAGGATTTTTCAAATACCATGGTGTCCTCCTCTTTCGTTTTGATGGCGTCTTTGCTTTTTCTCTCGATCACGCATTGGAAAATCCCGCATTCTTTTTGGGCCCGAATTTTCTGAACGTTTCCATGCCGATCCTCATGTCTTTGGTCTCCACAAGCTCTCCCAGGACCTTAGCCTCATGCTTGAGCCCCTGCTCGAGCGTCATCTTCGCTCCCTCGAGTATGACTCTTTGCATGATCTCATCGGTCTTTTTTGACAGAAAGCCAATGTCCACTTCGGGGAGTGTGTCGGGTATTTCGAGGGGGCCTTTCTGTATGACCGGAGTTCTTATCTCCCCAGAGATCAATTTTTTTACAAAAATGATACCCGCCTCTTTGATATCTCCCTCCACCTCTTCCTGGATCAGACCGAGCTCAAGAGCTTTTTCTGATGAAATGGGATTTCCTGTCCTTAGAATAGGCCATGCGGCGGATAGTCCGATGATGCGCGGCAGCCTCTGGCTTCCGCCATAACCCGGGACAAGCCCGAGTTTCGGTTCTGGTTGTCCACACAGCACTTTTGTCCCCTTCTTGGCGATCCTGGCAGTACAGGCCATCGCCAGCTCATTCCCCCCTCCAAAAGCCAATCCATTCATCGCACAGACAACGGGTTTTCCGAGATTTTCTATAAGGTTCAGCACGCTATGACCATTCAGGGCAAATACTTCCAATTCTTTGGGTGACTTCATGCGGGCGATCTCATGGACGTCTGCACCGGACACAAAAGCCTTTATGCCAAAACCGGTCAAAACGGCGCCTTTGATCGTTTCGTCTGATCGAATATCCGTAAACACATTTTTGAGCTGTGTCATTATGGATGTGTTCAAGGCATTTAATGCGCTCGGCCTTCGGATGGTGACGACAGCCACGTCGTCCCTGTCCTCTCTATAAACCATGGGGATATCCCAAGGTTTTCCGGATTCGGACTGTTTCACCAAGACTTCAGGAACTTTAAATCCGGGCCATTCTTCGGCATAGGCCTTCACAAGCTCGAGAGCCTTATCAACGCCCATATCGTTCATCATCTGGAAGGGTGCCTTGATCACAAGAGAGCTTTCTACGGCCATCTCCAAGTCCCAGAGAGTTGCGATTCCAGCATCCAATATTTCACAGACGAGCCCGAAGTATACTCCTTTTATCGAGTCTGCGACTCTTTCGTACATGCTCTCATTGTAATAGACGTCTTCATGTCTCCAGGAAGTCTTCCATGGTCTATCAAGCGCCACCTGATTGTTCAGGATCGCGGGGGAGTGAAACCACGGCGTGATCTTAGTGTTCATCTCGGAAAGCCCATGCTGTGTGATAGGATTCCCTCCGGTTAGGTTCATTGCTGTAAAAGGCCCCACACCCAATCCAAGAATCCTCTGGATCATGGCATCCATCTGTTCCACTGTTGCAATGCCTTTCTCAACCAGAAGAGCCCCAGCAAGGAAAATACCTTCAAAGATAGGATCTATGGCATACCCGAACCGGCTTTTCACCTTGATGGGCGCCTTTCCGATCTGTTCATAAAAATTCAACAGAAAATCTGTGACCTCTGGTGCCGTGTCGTTCCCCGGGACAATCTCCACGATGATGCTTCGTTCAGCAGGGAAAAAGTAGTGAATGACCAGACATCTCTCATTGTTTTTGATCTCATCAAAGATGACCTCTGGCTCCATATGCGAAGAGTTTGATGCCAGGATGGCAGTCTCCGGACAGAATTTCTCCAATTCTGCAAATATCTTTCTTTTTATCCCCACATCCTCTGTGGCCGCCTCCATAACAAAATCGGCTTCTCCGAACTGGGCATAATCGGTCGTCCAAGTCAGGTTGGTGAGCATGGCATCCGCCTCTTCTTTTGTAAAAGCTCCAGATTTTACACCGCGATTAAATTTTCCCTTCACTCGCGCTTCGCCCGACTTGAGAGCTTTTTCAGAGATGTCGACCACAACCACAGGAACGCCAAACTTATAAAATACTTTGCTGAAATAGAGAGCGATATCCGGTCCGATATTCCCGGACCCCACGACTCCTATCTTATGAATTATTCGGCCCATAAATTCCCATGCCATATTTTACCTCCTTTGAATTTTCATTCACTCAACACCGAAAATCACTGTTTTGAGAATACACTGTTAATCTATCACATAATATTCAGAATTGTCCTCACGGATTTTCTCTATATTATACAACCCTTGCATATGTCAAGGTTTTTGACAGCAAGGGCGAAAATGTATTTGCTTCTCACTCGGAAATATGAGTAAAATTAGAGAACCTGAATAATATTGCTAAAAGATGGATTATTCACGGACCGAGGCCAACCCACCCCACCCTTACAATAAGGTGGAGGAAGTGGCCCACACCCGGTAGTTCACTACAGCTTCGTGGGCCACAACGAAGCCGATGCGTTGGGATCGGTTCGCCTGGAAGGTAAAAGATGCTGACAATATAATAAAGAGAGTTTTTTGAATTTAAATCTGTCAGCAGCTTTTATGAATAATTCATAATGGATTGGGAGGAGAGAGGACATGGCGAAGATCAAAGTAAGTGTGGAGAGGATCGGCGGTTACTGCAACCTGCCCATACAGGAAGGGGACTATTTCTTCGTAGAAGATTCCAAGCTTTATGTTCCCGATGGACAGTATGTGTGTATCTGGGCCCTGCAGAGCATGATGCGCATTTTCCCCATTCTGGAAGAGAGAGACAAGCTCGAGGATGGGCACTGGGTGAAAAAAGTGAAAAACTTTTCATGTCCGGACCCGGATGGGCTGGTTCAGTTCCGGCTGGATGTGATCGAAGAAGATTCTATCTGAAAAAGGAAAAATACGAATGATCCGTATTGACTTAAGCAAATGCACAGGTTGTCAGCGGTGTGAAACGGCCTGTTCATTTATCCACACAGGAAAGATCAATAACCATCTCGCACGGATAAAAGTCTTGAATCTTTATGAGTCTGGACTGGACTCTCCAGTTGTGTGCGTCCAGTGTAAAGAACGCTATTGCATGAGTTGTCCTGAGGATGCTTTGCGCCTGGGTAAGCAGGGCCAGATCATCGTCTCTCCTACGCTGTGTACATCCTGTGGGGTATGTGAGAAAGCCTGTCCGATCGGGGCGATAGAGATCTTTAATAAAATTGTGTATGTGTGTGACCTCTGTGGTGGAAAACCCAAGTGCGTCGAAGCCTGTACAGAAGGAGCCATCGCCTTCGAACCGGACAATATCGAGCAAATTTCTCTAGCAGACATAAAAAAAGAAACGACTCAAATGAATCCCAGCCAGAAGAGGCACTTCTATATCAAGAAAATCGGGTCGAAAGCCAGAAAAAGGAGAGATCGGGCCCATGCTTAAGTACGGCTACGGTGGGCGAGTGCTGAGGGTGGACCTCTCTGCACGGACATTTTCAGTAGAATCTCTCGATCCCTCCTGGATAAAGCCTGTGATCGGAGGGCGGGCAGCAAACACAAAGAGATTGTATGAAGAACTCGATCCCGAGTGTGATCCACTCGGACCAGAAAACATCATTATCTTCGGTACCGGCCCCCTCACTGGTTCGTTGCTTCCGGCATCCGCCTATTACACAGTCACAGCCAAATCTCCCCTGACAGGAATATTGGGGGATTCAGCAGCAGGCGGGCAGTTCGCCGCAGAGATGAAACAGACAGCATTCGACCAGATCATCATCACAGGCAAAGCAGACAGCGTGGTCTATCTTCTGGTGACAGAGTCAGGCGTCGAATTCTTCGAGTGCTCAGAGCTTTCGGGCAAAACCATTGTGGAGACAACAGAAACGATCCGGCATGATAGATGCGATTACTCCATTGAAGTTGCTGCCATCGGGCCGGCCGGAGAGAATTTGGTCCATTACGCAGCTATTGTCTCGAGTGGGAACAGAGTGAACGGCCGAACGGGAATGGGTGCTGTTATGGGATCCAAAAACTTGAAGGCCCTGGCTGTAAGAGGAACACACTCCGTAGAGATGGCAGATCCCTTAGCGTTTCTTAGTGAGTGCAGGACAATCGAAGCGGCCATCATGGACCACAACGAATACCAAAAGCGGTACCAGTTGGGCACCACGATGCTAATGACAGACTTAAACGGTGTCGGAATCCTCCCGACAAAACATTTCCAGGAGGGTGTATGCTCCTATGTGGATAAGATCTCAGGACAGACATTGGCCAAAACCTACAAGGTAAAAAACAAGGCCTGTTTCAACTGCAACCTGCATTGTTCCCGCTATTACAAGGTGGATGACAACGAGGCCGAAGGACCCGAGTTCGAAACGTTGTGCAGTTTTACCTCCCGGCTGGGAAACAGCGATCTTCCTTTTGCCCTGGAGATGAATGCCTTTCTGAATCAGGTGGGATTGGACTCTATCTCTACAGCTGAAGTCATCGGATGGATCATGGAATGCCAGGAAAATGGGCTCATCCATCCTGACGACTTGAATGGATTGGAAATTACCTGGGGAGATGTCAACAAGATCCGGGACATTGTGGAGAAGATCACCTATCGCCGGGGAGTCGGAGACAGGCTCGCCGATGGTGCGACAAAATTGTCTCAGAGTTTCAGTGAAGAAGCGCAAAAACTGGTGATGCAGGTGAAGGGATTGGATGTCATCTGTGGCGATCCGAGGGGGATCAAGGCCTATGGCCTCACCTATGCAATCGCCTCAAGGGGTGCCGACCACCTGAGGGCAGAGCCTTATTTCGAGCTGACGAACAGAACAGAGGAGGCAAAAAAGCGCTTTGGCACGGAAAAAGCCGCACACAGAATGGAAGAAGAGGGGAAGGCGGCCCTCGTGACCTATTCGGAAAAAATCGCCCTGCTCACCGATTCTCTGACCATGTGCAAAAATATCGGCCTCTGCATGGACATCCTGAATCTGGAAAACGCCTCACGGCT
This sequence comes from uncultured Eubacteriales bacterium, assembly GCA_964540205.1. Lineage (GTDB taxonomy): Bacteria > Acidobacteriota > Aminicenantia > Aminicenantales > Aminicenantaceae > WTAW01. The sequence goes on from CAZIMJ010000041.1 coordinate 23,049, forward strand.
TCTCCGGGCAGGTACGGGGATTGATTATTCTCCCAGCGACCTGAAAAAAATACTGGGGGAGGCCATTCACACAGACTACAAGCTCAACCAACGATTCGGCGTCAAAAAAGAGGACAACACCCTGCCCGAACGATTCCAGAAAGAGCCACTCAAAGAAGGCCCGACAAAAGGATCAACTGTGAACATACAAAAGATGGTGGATGAATACTACAAGCTGCACGATTGGGATTAGCCTGAATTTCAGGTTTATGAATATAGGGAATGTTCCCCAAAAGGAACACTCATTCATCACTCATAATGTCTTTTTTCCCTCTCTGAAGCCGGTTTCAAAAGCCTTTAAGTTACTTTCCAGGTCATTTGTCCTACTGACAGATTCCAGAACATTTTTCAGGTCTTTATAATGAAAAGGAAGCAGTCCAGTCCCCGCTGAATATCCGATGAGTGCAATGTTGGCCGAGCGGATAACCCCCATTTTTAATGCGACCCCAGCAGCATCATAGGCCCTGAAAGTGATGTCTTTGTTTTCAAGATGATGCAGAATTTTGCCGTCGAATCGATCGGCACTCACAAGATTCACAAAACAGAGACCTCCGCGGCGGAGGAATTTCAAGTTTTTGTAGGTTTCCTTCTCATCAAAAGAGTAGAGGATATCTGCCGTGCCAGCTCTTATCATCGGGCTCTGGTAAGCACCCAGCTTCAGATGGGCTACCACAGAACCCCCACGCTGGCTCATGCCGTGAGTTTCTGATCCCATAATACCCAATCCGATTTTGAGTCCGAGCTGGGAAAATATCCTTGCAGCAAAGAGAATCCCCTGCCCGCCAACACCTGCCAGAATGATCTGTATATTCATAGTTCGACTGGTACGATAGCTCCCCTCGGGCACACCTTCACACACACACCACAATCCACACACAACATCCGGTCGATCTCTGCTCTGTCCTCTTCCTCATTCATTCGAAGGGCCGGGCACTCAAAATAATCGACACAGTACCGGCAACCGTTGCATTCATCCGTGATGTGGACTTCTATCCGGCATTCTCCGAGCGCCTCTTGATAGTGGATAATGCAAGGGTGCCTGGCAACAATAACAGCGATCCCTCCCTCCTCACTCTTGGTGTATTGTCTCGCTTCCTTCAGGAGCTGGATCATCCCCTCAATATCATAGGGATCTATGGTTTTGATCCATTTCACACCGCACCCCCGAATCAAAGCCTCCAGAGGAATCTTTTGGCCCTCCGTTCCTTCCGCCGTCACGCCAATGCCCGGTGTGGGTTGCATCCCTGTCATGGCTGTTATTTCATTATCCAGGAGCACGAGGATAAAGCGTGCATTGTTGTAGACCGCGTTCAGGAGCGAAGATGTTCCCGAATGATAGAACGTGGAATCCCCCATTGTTGCCACGATCGGGATGTCGTTTTTATCCTGGTGATAGGCTTGATAAAATCCACTGGCCAGAGTGATCCCCGCCCCCATATCGATAACAGTGTCCACAGCCTGCAAGTTGAGCCCCAGTGTGTAACACCCGATATCGCTGGGATAGATGGCTTTGGGAAGGGCACGCTTGATCGCAAAAAAAGCGGGACGCTCTGGACAGCCGGCGCAAAGCGTGGGTCGTCTCACCGGAAGTTCAAGCTCTTTTACAAGCTTTTCCAGATACTCGTCTTTGACCATCTCTAGATCAGAGATCTTAAGCTTTCTCAATACATCTGACAGGATCTCATGGATCACTTCGGGAGTGAGTTCTCCTTGGATCGAAACATGGCCTGTCAATCGCCCCCACACCTTGCTCTTGTCGATGATCTGAGACTCGATAACGGAATCGGTCTCTTCAAGGATCAATACCTTTTTATGCCGGCTAATAAAATCTGTGATCCGTCTCTGCGGCAATGGATAGGGAGTGCCAATCTTCAGGATGTTCACGGCCTCTTTGATGTCAAGGTCTTCCAGGAGATCCAGGAGAACAGCAAAACTCACGCTGCAAGTGATGATGCCAAGAGGTCCTTCACGTTTAGATCCCACTTCATAGTTCCACACGCTCTCCTCTTCAAACCTCTCCTGGATCTGACTCAGGGTCTCATTCAGCTTCTTGTGGAGGATGAAGCGGTATCTTGGCGTCGCTGCCCACCGTCCGGGATCTTTTTTAAAATCCGCCGGTCTGGCGATCACTTCGGGAGGCGTGAGTTTTACGCTCTGCTTCCCATGGGAAATCCTGATCGTAGGCCTCAAGAGCACAGGAATTTGATAGGTCTCCGAGAGTTCGAAGGCCTCTTTCACCATTTCTTTAGCTTCTTGAGGAGAGGAGGGATCGTACACGGGCACTTTGGCAAACATGGCAAAGAACCGGGAATCCTGTTCGGTCTGGGAACTGTGCGGCCCGGGGTCATCACAACTGACGATGACCATACCCCCGATCACACCCGTGTAGGCGGAACTCATAAGCGAATCCGCAGCGACATTCAATCCCACTTGCTTCATGGCCACGGCGGATCTTTTTCCCGCCCAACTGGCCGCCATTGCATTGTCAAAAGCAACCTTTTCATTCACCGACCATTCGATGTAAGTGTCCAATCCCAACTCTTTTTTGAAAGCGACGGCTGCAGGAAGAATCTCAGAGCTGGGTGTGCCGGGATAGGACGTCATCACATGACATCCCGCCTCAATGATACCTCTTGCTATGGCGACATTTCCCAGCAAAACTCGGATGTCTTCGCCTTTTCCCATTTATCTATACATACTTTTGGTATATGTTCTGGAACACTTCGATAAATTTTTGGTTCTGTCCCGGGGTTCCGATCGTCACACGAAAAAAGTTGGGTTGTCCATACATCGCCAGTGGTCTGACTATGACACTCCTTTTCTGCATATCCTCACAGATCTTTCGTACATCCGTTTTTGCATCTATGGTCACAAAATTGGTCTCAGAGGGGATATAATCCACAGACATCTTCTGGAGGCTCTGATAGAGGAAATTTTTCCCCGCTTCATTCATCTCGAGGGTTTTCTTTACATGTTCTTCATCATCCAGCGCAGCAGCTGCACCAATCTGAGCAAACTTGTTGACCGAAAAAGGAGGGCTTACCTTCCAGAGGGCCTCGAGAAAGTTCTCTTTGGCCACACAGTACCCGACACGAAATCCTGCCAAACCGTACAGTTTAGAGAACGTCCGCAAGACCAGTATATTCCGGCCCTCTTCCACAAGCTTGATTGTTTGAGGATAATTTTCTTTATCGGCATATTCATAATAGGCCTCGTCACAGATCACAAGGACATCTTCGGGTATCTTCTCCATAAAAGATGAAAACTGCAGTCGGTTCAGGGAAGTCCCGATCGGATTCATGGGAAGGTCCAGATAGACGATCTTTGTCTCGTCATCGACCGCTTCGAGGATGCAATCGAGGTCATGACAATAATCTTTCATCGGGACCTCGATCAAATGGCAGTTCGCGATCTGTGCTGTTATTTTTGCCATTATAAACGCGGATTCACTCATGATGAGTTTGTCTTCGGGGTTTAAAAATGCGATTCCAGTCAAGTAGATCAACTCTGTTGTGCCATTGCCAACGAGGATATTCTTGGGGGGCAAGCCCAGGTATTTCCCCAGCTTCTCCCGCAAGAGATAACAGCTGTTATCCGGGTAGAAATTGCTCTCATCGAGTGAATTTCTGATAGCCTCGAGAGCCAAAGGAGAGGGGCCTAAGGGATTCTCGTTGGACGCCAGCTTACAGATCTCGCCCACCAAACCAAGCTCTCTTCTGAGAACTTCAATCGGCTTTCCTGGCTCGTATTGTTCGACCTTAAAAACGCAATCTTTAATTAGTTTTTTCATGGCTCCTGATAAAAAATGAGATTTCCTTTATAAAGTTATGATAACAATTTTTGGATGGAAAAAGTTCTGAAAAGTCCATGTGCAAAGGGGCAAAGAGGATTATGCCAGATTTAAAAACAAAATTCGAGCATAAATTGTTATTTTTGACATCGTATACGACGTGTGCTATAAGTTTTTTGCCTGAGGGAGGGCAAGGAATGATTAGACAAATCAGTCATCTTGGAATAGCGGTCAAGGACCTCGAGGAATCTATGAATTTTTACAAGACCGTCCTGGGCCTGGATCCATCTGCTCCCATTATTGGAGGAAATGGCACCATCAAGGCGAGCATGATCAAGGTGGGAGAAGTCCACCTCGAGCTTCTGCAGCCTCTAGGGACAGAAGGTGTGATGGCTAAGTTCCTGGAAAAACGTGGCGAGGGATTTCATCATGTCTGCTACGAAGTGGAAGACCTTCATGCAGCCATCGCTTCCATCAAAGACGCTGGAGTTGAGGTTCTTGGCGAATTGATGGATGGTGTTGAGGGACTGAGTATTTTCCTCCACCCGCGTGGCACACACGGCGTTCTCACCGAGCTCGTCCAGAAGGATAAAAAAGAAAAGGCGCAAGATACTGACTGAAACGGGAGGAAATGTTATGAATTTTGAACTCACAGAAGAACAGATCATGTTCCGCGATATGGCCCGGAAGTTTGCCGAGCAGGAGATCTTGCCCACCCTTAAAGAAAACATCCGCCAGGAAAAATTTGACCCGAGTATCATCAAAAAGATGGCGGCACAGGGAATTTTAGCGCCTCATATGCCTGAAGAATATGGAGGATTGAACCTCGATTACATCACTTCGGCCATCATATGGGAATCTCTCTCGACAGCAAGCCTTGCAGTGACACAGGCCTCTGTGAGCGGGCCCATCCAGCCGGGAACAAACCTCCTGGATGCGGGGTCTGAAGAACAGAAAAAGAAATATCTCCCCGCTGTCTGCAGTGGTGATAAAGTCATGTGCGGAGCCGTTGTAGAGCCTAACGCCGGGAGCGATTCCTCCATGATCGAGACAACAGCGGTGCACAGCGGCGACCACTGGGTGATCAACGGGACAAAGATATTCATAACTAACGGAGAATTCGCAGACATTAACCTGTTTATTGCTCAGACGGATAAAAGCAAGGGGCTTAAGGGATTGGCCACGTTTATCGTGGAGAAAGGCACGCCCGGTTTCTCCAGCACACCACAGAAGGGGAAGATCAGCTGGCGCGGGGGGAGTGAGGGAACTTTGCGATTCACTGATATGGAATTGCCCCTTGAAAACCAGGTGGGGGAGACAGGAAGAGCGTTGAGGGATGCCCTGCGTGGCATCGATACAGCTCGGCTGTTCATGGCCGCAGGTGCCTTAGGTCTGGCACAGAGCTGTCTCGAATCATGCATCAAATACGCACAGGAACGAGTCCAGTTCGGAAAGCCTATCGGAGGTCATCAGTTGATCCAGGAGATCATTGCCGATATGGCTACCAAGATCGAAGCGGCCAGATGGCTCACCTACCGCGCCGCAGACTTAAAAACACGCGGGATCAGACACATCAAGGAGATGTCATACGCCAAGTATTTCTCCACCGAGGCGGCACTCTGGATTGCTTCACAGGCTGTGAAGATCCACGGGTCTTTCGGGACCATCGATGACTTTCCCGTGGGCCATCACTATCAGGATGCGATCACAGCCACCATATTGGGAGGCACAGCCCAGATGCACCAGTTGACCATCGGACAACAACTTTTGGAAATCCCGGCCTTCCGGTAAAAATTTTAAAGCAAATTTTTAACCGCTTTAGTTATAATATGTATCGATATTTTTGGTGAATAATTCAGGTGAAGTAAGGATTATTCACGGACCAAGGTTATAGTAGCGGCGAGGAAGTGGCTCATGAAGCTGTAGTAAACTACCGCGAATGAGCTACAACGAAGCCGATGCTGTGAGATTGGTTCGCCCGAAGGGTAAAAGATGTCGACAATATAATAGTAATTGTTTTTTTGGTAGATTTGTCGACAGCTTTTATGAATAATTCAGGTTATTAGGTAAAGGAAGAAACAGAAAGAGTGGAACAAAAATTCGATGCCATCGTTGTCGGTGCAGGGCCGGCAGGCTGTCTTTGCGGCTATACACTTGCCAAAGCCGGCCTAGAGACACTGATCGTCGAAAGGGGCAAATTTCCTGGTGCTAAAAACATGTGGGGCGGAGCCTACTACGGGCCTCTCCTCCTTGAGATATTCCCCAATTTCTGGGAGGAAGCTCCCATCGAGAGATACATCCTCAGACGCAGATTTTCTTTTCTCACCGAAGACTCATCCCTATCTATGGAATTCAGCACACAAAAATTCAGAGAGCTCCCTTATAACGGATTCTCTGTGCTGCGTGCCAAATTTGACCGATGGCTTGCGTCTAAATCCGAGCAGGCTGGGGCCATCGTGGCTGCGGGCCTACAGGCCGATGACTTGCTCTGGGAGGGAAATCAAGTGTCGGGGATCAAGGCTGGGGGTGATGAGATTCCCGCCAATGTTGTTGTTGCGTGTGACGGGGTGAATTCCCTGATGGCCGAAAAAGCAGGTCTGAGGAAAAAACTCACTCCCGAGCATCTAAAGCAGGGAGTTAAAGAAGTTATTCAGCTACCAAAAGAGACGATCGCACAGCGTTTTTTCCTTTCCGGAGAAGAAGGGATCGCTTGGGAATCGCTCGGATCCTTCACACAGGACATCCCCGGAGGGGGTTTTATCTACACCAATAAAGAAAGCCTTTCAGTGGGTGTTGTCGTCCAGCTCAGTGCACTGGCTGAGAAAAAAGTCAAGGCGAATGACCTCCTCGAGGGATTCAAACAACACCCCGAGATCGCTCCCTATCTCAGGGATGGCAAACTAGTGGAATACTCGGCCCACCTCATCCCCACTGCTGGGAAGTCAATGACGCCTAAACTCTATGGGGACGGTATTCTATTGGCCGGGGATGCCGCAGCCTTAACTCTGGTAACAGGACTCGCTTTGGAGGGAGCAAATCTAGCCGTAGCTTCGGGAATAGCGGCAGCCGAAACAGTGATCGCGGCAAAAAAAAGTGCAAATTTCTCCGCAAACTCACTAGCATCCTATCAAGACAAACTCGAGGAGAGCTTTGTCCTTAAAGACCTGGAGGTTTTCAAGAAAGCTCCCAAGTTCCTTGAAAATCCTCGCATTTACAAAGAATATCCGGAGATCGCCTGTGATCTGGCTAAAAAGATATTCACCAACGACGGAAAACCCAGAGAAAAAATGATCGCCCTTCTCAAACGAGCGACTAAAGATAGAGTGTCCTTTCTGCAGATTATCCGGGATCTCTGGCAGATCAAGGGAGCTCTATGAGTAATATCAAAATCGAGGATAAACTTGCCGTCAATAAATTCGACATCGATGAGGATGTCCATATCCGGCTCAATGACGAAAAGTGCGAAGAATGTGAAGACCATTCTTGTTTATACACATGCCCGGCCGAGTGTTTCAAATGGGCCGAAGATCACATCACTTTTTCTTTTGAGGGCTGCCTGGAGTGCGGGAGCTGCCGGATTGTATGCGATACCGAAGCTTTAGACTGGACTTTACCGAGAGGCGGATTCGGGATATGTTACCAGTACGGATGAAATTGCTCATTTTGGAGCAACACAAGCTTAAGAGGATAGAATGAACATCGTTATCTGCATCAAGAAAATCCCAGACCCGGAGATCCCGCCGGCAAAGTTCAAATTGGACACAGAGTCCATGCAAGTGCTTCCTCCGGAGGGGATCCCATCTGTGATCAATCCCTATGATGAACAGGCTGTCGAACTGGCCTTGCGTATCAAAGAGAAGAACGGAGGCAAAGTGACTGTCCTCACTATAGATGAGGAGGCATCTCCCGCGATCGTCAAACATGCTCTTTCTATGGGTGCGGATGAAGGATATGTCCTCGCCGATGCCGCATTTTTGGGCTCGGATAGTTTTTCGATAGCTTATATTTTAGCGCAAGCGATAAAAAAAATTGGAGACGTGGACCTCGTTCTCTGTGGAAGGCAGGCTGCGGATTGGGATGAAGGAGTTGTGGGCTCGATCCTCGCCGAGAAACTCAAATATCCGCTCGTGACATTGGCCGGATCCATAGAAATCTCTGAAGAAACGTTAAAAGTGAGGCGCGTGCTCCTGGATGGATATCAGGAATTTGCCGTTCCCAAACCGGCCGTTGTCACAGTCAGTAATGAAGTGGGAAAACCCCGGCTGCCCTCAGGATGGGGCATCATATCGGCATCACGAAGGGAAGTCCCTGTGTGGGATGCATCCGCTATCGATGCAGACCCGGCGCTCACCGGAGGTTGTGTAGCACGCAAAGAACTGGTGAAGATCTATGCCCCCGAGAGGGAACGCCAGTGTGATATTGTCGAAGGGGAGACCACAGAGGAAGCTGGGGAAAAATTAGCTGAAAAATTGTTAAAATTTGGCTTGATATGAATCAAAATAGCGACATTGCTAAATATAAAGATGTGCTGATCTGCGGAGAGGTGACCCACACAAAAATTTCCAACGCGACTAAAGAACTCTTGCGAACGGGAAGAGAGCTCAGCGATAGTCTCGGTAAATTCCTTCATGTCCTCCTTGTCGGGAGAGATATTGGAGAGGCTGCCTCTGAGGCAATAGCACTTGGCGCAGATAAGGTCCATCTGGTTTCTGGTGCTCCTTTTGAAGAGTCATTGCCAGAATTTTATGTCCAGCTCCTTACAAGATTGTGCGCTAAGCTTGAGCCACGGATCGTCCTGTTCAGTCAAACGGATATGGGACGGGACATCGCCCCAAGGTTGGCAGGCAGGCTAGATGTTCCCATCTCTTTGGATTGTGTCAGGCTGGACGTTGATTCCGATTCTCGATCCATTCTCCTGACTAAACCTGTTTATGGCGGGAATGCCATGGCGGTGTGGAAAGCGGTCGGCCAGAATACACAGATAGCGACCATGCGCTTGAGAGTGACCAAGCCCGCAGAATCCGGCGACTCACGACAGGGGGAAATTCTATCCGTACCAGAGATCATGGAAAAGCCGACGATAAAGGAAGAACTCCTGTGCACTGTAAAGGAAATGAGCAAGGGTATCCGCCTGGAAGATGCCAAAGTGGTCGTGGCCGGCGGAGGGGGCATCGGAGGCAACGAGGGATTCCGGCTCATCGAAGAACTCGCCCAGACGCTACGGGGCGCTGTTGGCACCAGCCGAGTTCCCTGCGATGAAGGATGGATGCCCAAGAATATGGAGATCGGACAAACGGGTCACATGGTGAGCCCGGATATCTATATCGCTATTGGCATATCCGGAGCTCCACAACACCTTGCCGGTTGTTCGGGCTCCAAGTACATCGTATCTATCAATAAAGACCCTGATGCCCACATCTTCAAGGAATCGGACCTGGGACTCGTCGGGGATTACAGGGAAGCTCTTTCCTCTCTGATCGAAAAACTCAAATCCATTCTGAGCGACTGACCGTCTAAGTCAAGAAATGCCGGGATGGAATAATCAAATTAAAAATCGGATCGGCGTTAAGTCAAATTTGATTACCCAGAAATATACTAGGCCCGAAAAGCTCTTTGCCACGGGTAAAAGTGCTGACGGCACTTTGAAGGGAGTTAATGCCAACATGCGGCCAGACCTATTTAAGGGGATCATAAATGAGAATTTTTGGCGTCAGATGCGTCTATTATAGTATCCGACTCAAAATTTGACTTAAGAAGAAAATCCTTGAAAATGAAGAGTAATTACTTTATAATTACTTCAGCTTACAATGAACTCCATAAAAGTGAAGATCATTCGGATCGGAAATTCCAAAGGGATCCGCCTTTCCAAATCATTGATCGAGCAGTACAATATGAAAGATGAAGTGCTATTAGAGGCAAAAAAGGACTCGATCGTCATCCGTCCGGTCGAAAACCCTCGGGCTGACTGGGAAAAATCGTTCGAGAAAATGCGACTCAGAGGAGACGATGTGCTGCTCGATAAAGGGACTGAACTTGAATCGGAATGGGACCAAGTGGAATGGCAGTGGTGATTTGCAGATTCGACGTCTGCTTGGTCAATCTTGATCCCACTCTCGGACATGAAATCAAAAAAACACGGCCCTGTCTAATTATCTCCCCGGATGAGATGAACAGGCACATCCGGACAGTCATCATCGCTCCGATGACAACAGCAGGCAGGGAGTATCCAACAAGGATCAGCACATCGTTTGAGGGCAAAAAAAGGCAGATCGTGCTTGACCAGATAAGAACGGTGGATAAAAGAAGATTGGTCAAGGTGCTGGGAAAAATCGATGATCCGACTGCCAGCCGAGTTCTGGAAACATTGGCTGAGATGTTCGCGCCTTGATGGAATTTATGCCGTCGGGATTGTAGATATCATTCTGAATCATTTTAAAAGATAGGAATTTCCTTTTTAAAGATAGGAATTTCCTTTTTGGCCTGGCTCCAAATCCCTCACAATTTCCCGGAATCTTCATCCACTGACACCCTAGAGTGAGATTATCACACCGATATTTATTTTAAATCACAATATTCTGCCAACCTTTTCCCGGTCCCGATCGTCTATATATTAGAATCCAATAAAACCGGAGGCAACATGAACATCATAACCCGGCTGGAAGAAGCTATCCTTATCGCCATATGGAGACTCGAGGATAACGCCTACGGCGTGACCATCAACAAATACGTCTCCCGGTCAATGAAAAAGAACTATTCCATGGGATCCTTATATTTTTCTCTGAATCAGCTCCTGAGAAAAGGCTATGTCCGAAAGACCATAACTCAGTTCTATCATGAAAAAGGCGGCCGCTGCCGCACTTATTACCTTCTGACAAAGGATGGGAAAAAGGCACTTCAAGAGGTTAAAGCCTATCAGAAATCACTCTGGAATGGCATTCCGGAAGTAGCCTTTGATGTGAAAAAATCCAAATGAAAAAGAAAAAAGAAACACCTCCTGCCTTAGCAGCCTGGTTACTGTCAAAAATAAATTCCCGTGAAGAGCGACTCTCCGTCCTGAGCGACTTTTCCGAGATCTATGAAGAATTGGCCGCTGAGGAAGGAACCTCCAAAGCCAGAAGATGGTACTGGATTCAAGTTCTGAGATCCATTCCTATGTTTATCATAAATCATTTTTTTTGGAGTGCGGAGATGCTTAAAAATTATTTTAAAATTGCTTTACGGAATATTAAA